>NZ_JABZED010000044.1:0-140192 GCF_013416675.1 Salinispora sp. H7-4 | reverse complement strand
CCACCTGCGCTGGTCACGATGGCGACGCCACCACCAGGCACGAGCCAGACGAGCCCACTACGCCCGGCGACTCACCCTCGAACTCCAGCCATGATCACGAATGGCGGCTGCCGTACTAGCTAGTCGGTGCAAGATTTGGCAGCCTGCTTGTCATGCGTCCGATAGGCAGCCGTGATGTCGACGAAGCCGTGGCCGAGATGGTTCGGATACTCACACCGCAGGCGTGCGCGGACTGGCGACGCCAGGCCGGCGAGCTCGACTGGAGTTGCTGGGAAACAGCCGCCCATGTCGCGCATGATCTTCTCGCTTACGCCGGGCAACTCGCTGCCCTGCCCGACTCCGCCTACCTTCCGTTCGACCTGGTGGTCAGCGACGATGCGTCTCCCCACGACCTGCTGTGCGTAGCCGCCGGCGCGGGAAAGCTGCTCAGCACTGTGTTGGCGGCGTCCGACCCGTCGGTGCGAGCCTGGCACTGGGGCCCGACCGATCCGAGTGGCTTCGCGGCGCTGGGCGTCAACGAGACGCTGGTGCACACCCGGGACATCACCGAAGGGCTCGGCATCGACTGGCAGCCGCCGGAAGCTCTCTGCCGTGCCGTACTCGCCCGGCTCTTTCCCGACGCGTCAGCCGGGGATCCGGTCCAGGCGCTGCTCTGGTCCACCGGCCGTACTGACCTTCCTGGCCGTCCTCGACCCACCTCCTGGATCCCGAAGGCCGACGTCGGACAGCAACTTGCCGGATAGCGTCGCTCACGCCGCATACCAGCGCCCGCTGGGTGAGCTCCCGTTGAGCTGCTAGACGGGTTCGCCTGGGGGACTCCTGGGGCCTCACCGATCACCAGGGGGCGCTGGTCTTCAACGGTTCAGCACCCATATACCGTCCACGTGCTGGCGGCTGTAGGCCACGATGCCGGTCGCGGCGCGCGGGACTGCTCACCACAGCGCGTTTGTCGAGCCCTGCCAGCACCCTCTATAAGTGGCTTGCCGTAGCTGACGGCCGGGCCGAACATTGCAGGAGTGGTGACAACTCTCTCCGGAAATGCGGCGTACCTATGACGGAGGCGCTCAGGGTCGAGGAACTTCGTCAGGTGTGCACGCGGCTGCTGGACGCCGCGCAGGAGCGGTTCGGCTCGGAGATTGATCTGTCAGTCCTTGACGTCAACTACTACTGGAATGTGGATCTACCTTCCGCCTTCAACACCTATCAGGACCCGGCAGCTGGAATCGACGTCGGGCAGATCAGTGACGACGCGGCGGAGCTGCGTGAGTTGTTGCACCGTCGGGCGTACGACGACCCGGTGCTCTGGCACGACCTGCAGCATCTGGCCGGGTTGTTGCGGTTGCTGGCCTATCTCGACCTGCGTGGCGTTGAGGCGGGCGAGCGCTGAGCCTGGCGTCTGGTCGGGTCGCGGTACAGCAGAGCCGCCGAGTTATTCAAGGGCGTGCCTGGTAGGTGCCTCGGACGTGCCGAAATGCATCGCTGGGTCGGCCGGTCGCAACCTCGTCGCCTCGAGCCGGCGTGGTCGTACCGGGGTTGCCGGTCAGGCCAGGTCGGCTTGGTGGGCGAGGATCGCCGCCTGTACGCGGTTGCGGGCACCCAGCCGGGCGAGCAGCGTACTCACGTGCGCCTTGACCGTTCCCTCGACCAGGTGCAGCCGATTGGCGATCTCGGCGTTGGACAGTCCCTTGCCGAGGAGCGTCAGCACCTCGCGCTCCCGCTCGGTGAGGGCGCTCACCTTTTCCCGGGCGCCGGCTTCCGCGCCGAGGCGACCGGTGGCCAGCCGGGTGAGGACCCGCGACGTGACCCTCGGCGACAGATAGGCCGCCCCGTCGGCGACCGCCCGGATGCCGGTGGTGAGCTCCATCGGGTCGCCGGATTTGAGGAGGAAGCCGCTGGCGCCCTCGACGATGGCGCGGGGGAGATGTAGTCGTCCTCTCCGAACGTGGTCAGAATGATCACTGCCGTGTCCGGTACCAGCCGGCGGATCTCGGCGGTGGCGGCGAGCCCGCCCAGGCGGGGCATCCGGATGTCCAGCAGCGCCACGGCGGGCCGGTGCCGCCGCACCAGTTCCACGGCCTCGTGGCCGTCCCCGGCCTCCGCCACCACCTCGATGCGGGGGTCATTGGCCAGGACGGCGCACACGCCGGCCCGGATCAGCGCCTCGTCATCGGCCAACACCACTCTGATCGTCATCTCACCGCGTCCTTGGCGATCAACCGGTCCTCATTGAAGCAGAGTCGATACGTTGCCCGGGCCACCGGGAAGCTTCCGTCGGTGTAGAACTCGCACCGGGCGCCGGTGGGGGTGGGCGGGAAGGCTTCGGCCCGCCGGTCCGGGGTCTGGCGCGTGGGCAGCAGCCTGGCGAGCGAGGTGCGCGTGTCGCCGATGGAGATCCGGGCGTAGTCCCCATCGGGCAGTGTCGAGTTCAGCGCGACGTACGGGTAGTAGCCGGTCACCACCAGGGCCAGGACCGCCACCGGCGCGGCCACCGCGACATCGAGCCGACGTCGCAGGCGACGCTGGGCCTGCTGCAACTCGGTGGTGACGGCCACCTCCTCGTCGGCCGGCGGTACGGCATGATGCGGAATCCATGCCTCGACGGCGAAGCTCCCGTCCTGGCGATGCCCGGCACGGAAGGTGCCACCCGTGAGGCGTACGCGTTCGCGTAGCCCGACCAGGCCAACCCCGAGGCGGTCCGGTTGCCGCGAGCCGGGCAGCAGCCCGACCGGCGGCGGATCGTTGACCACCTCAGCTGTGGTGGCGTCCGGCGTGTGCCGGAGGGTGATGTGCACGGCCGCTCCGGGCGCGTGCCGGGTGGCGTTGGTGAGGGTCTCCTGGACGAGTCGGTAGACGGCTCGCTCGGCCAGCGGTGACAGCTTGTCGGAGGGACCCGTACGGGAGAGCGTGACCGCCACGCCGGAGTCGCGGGCGCGGGTGACCAGGTCCTCTGGGGAGTGGCCGCCTGGGGTGAGGGGTGCCGCGGTGCCGTCCCGGTGCAGCAGGTCGATGACGTCCTGCAGCCGGTCGGTCGCGTCGGCCGCGCTCTTTCGCACGCTGCGCGCGGCGGCCCGGTGCTGGGCGGCCAGGTCGACTGCGGTCTCCAGCGCGCCGGCCCGCAGGGCGAGCAGGGCGAGTTCGTGCCCCAGCGAGTCGTGGATCTCCTGGGCGATGCGGGTCCGCTCGTGTAGTCGTGCCTGCGCGGCGACCATCTGCCGCTCGCGTTCCAGTTGGGCGGCCCGCTCCCAGCCGGCGTTGACCAGCTCGGTGTGCTGCGTTTGGTGGCGACCGACAAGCCACGGGAAGGCGCCGCAGCTGAGCAGGGTGACCACGAGCAGGAACAACTGGGCCGGGGTCGTGTCGAGAACCACCAGGTTGATCAGGGTGCCGCCGACGGTCAACAGTAGGAGGACGACCACTGCCGGGGCGATCCGATCGGTACGCCGCCCCGCGAGGTAGCCCATGACCGGGATGCCGAACAGGAAGTTGCCGTCAACCAGGGTGCCCGCCACCACGAGAACGACGGACACCAGGGGCAGTCGGCGACTGAATCCGACGGCGACGGCCAGGGTGGCGCACCCGGTCAGGAGCGAGTCGACCGCCGCGTGGTTGATCTGGTTGTAGGCGACCGGCAGGCTGAGCGCGGCCCAGAGCAGGGTGTCGAGGATCCATTCCCGCCTCCCGCGCGCTGCGCTCACATCGCCCCCATGCCAAGCCCGCCGCCGTTGAGGACAGGGTAGCCAGCATGAGCGTGGGCCGGGTTCCACCGACCCGGGCAACGTCGACCAGAACGGCCACCACCTCGAGCGGCTCGAGGAGATCTAACTCGCCGGTAGCAACATTGAGAGCTTCTTTCGCGTAATTCCTTCGTGTTTGCCGTCATGTGGGCTTGGTGTCGGTTTAGCTCGACGATGGGCCGCTACCGCCTGTCTGGTAGCTGAGGAACACACGACCCGCGTCCCCTCGGGTGGTGGGCTCCTCGCCGTTCACGGGGAAGGACACCGAGACCGCAATGCCATCTCAACGACATGTTTACAGCTCAACCCGCGCAGATAGGCGGCCCCCACGGTGGTGGGCCGTCGGGATGGCGGGGTTGACCGGCCTGGCGTTCAGCACGGCCGTTCTTGCCACCGCCGCCCACGCTCAACCGAACCAGCCCGTACCCGGCTCCACCGCGGCGACGGATGCGGAGCCCGGGCCCGTCGCGACCGCCCGGGATGGAGTCGGCACCGGCACTCCCGTCACGTGTGACGCGGATGCGTTGATCGCCGCGATCACGGCTGCCAATGCTGCGGGCGGTGGCATTTTTGACCTGGCCAAGGACTGCACCTACCTGCTCACCGCCGACATCGACGGTGCCGGTCTGCCCGCGATCATCACCCCGATCATCCTCAACGGCGGCAAGAACACCACGATCGAACGCGCCACCGCCGCCGACCAGTTCCGGATCTTCACCGTCGACTCCGGTGGCGACCTCTCCCTCAACCGCCTGAAGATCGTCGGCGGTCAGACCACCATGGCGGGTACCGATGGGGGCGGAATCCTGGTCAACGCGGGCGGGGGTTTGACAGTCAGCCACAGCGTAGTCACCCGCAACATCGCCGGTGGTAATGGTGGCGGCATCGCCAACAACGGGACCACCACCGTCAAGCGCTCGATCGTCAGCCGTAACACTGCCCCGTCGGAAGGGGGCGGCATCTACAACACGGGCGTACTGACCGTCAACGAGTCTGAGGTCAAGGCGAACACCGGCACCCTCTCGGGAGGCGGTATCGGGAGCACGGCGGGAACAGTCGAGGTTTCCAAGAGTTCCATCTCCGGCAACTGGTCCGATCAGGGAGCGGGTCTCTTCATCGTTGATGGCGGAATCGGCTCGGTGACCGGCAGCCACATCAAGAATAACTCCGCTGCCGATGCTGGTGGCGGTGTCTTCCTGCTGGGTCAGTTGACGCTGCAGAAAGTCGTCCTCGCCGGCAACACCGCCGAAACCGGTGCCGGCCTCATTGTCGACGAGGAGTCCACGGCCGACATCACGGGCAGCCGCATCGTCGACAACACCGCCGGCGCCCAGGGCGGGGGCATCTACAACGCGGGCATGACCACGTTGACCGGCACCAAGCTCGACGGGAACCAGGCCGACACGGGCGGCGGCGTCCAGAATCTCGCGACCGGAACACTGACCTTCTTCGCCTCGACGGTCACCGACAACCTTGCCGTGACCGACGGCGGGGGCATCGTCAACGACGTGGGTGGGACCGTCACCCTGAACACGGCCACCGGCACCACCGTTATCAGCAACCGTCCGAACAACTGCGTGAATGTTCCCGGCTGCGCCGGCTAGCGACCCGGAGCGGGTCAAAGTTCACCCGGGCCCCGCTCCTGCCGTACGCGGTAGGGGCGGGGTTCCGAACCGTAGCGGAGGTGCTCGGAGCCGGTGCGGTCAGCTACCGGAATGGGCTGCCGCGAGCAGGTGGTGCAGCACGTCGGTGGCCGCGTAGTCCTCCCCGAAGCGCCGGTGCAGCTCGGTGAGGACGCCGATGTCCTGGCCGATGGTGATGATCGGCGGCTCGGTGTCGTCGCCGGCGCGTCGTTGACCCAGGCCGATCGTGCCCATCAGCCCGTTGCACAGGCAGCGGCTACCCATGGTGTCCTCCGCCGCGCCGCCCTTGCGGATGTAGTCGTCTATCGGCTCGGCCGGGCACCGGAAACCGACCCGACCGGTCGGCCGCAGGTACGGGGTGCGCAGATAGCCCAGATCGCACCGACGAGCGCGGGCCTGGTAGATGCCGTCCTCGGCGGCGGTGCCCTCCAGCTGGGCAATCTTGAAGGGGAAGCCGGTCGGGGAGGCGACCGGATCGTTCTGGATCGCGAGCTGTCCGTCGGTGGCCCGCTGGAGCAGCTGCCGCCGCAGCTGGGGGCTGATTCCGGATTCGCGGCAGAGGGCGAAGGCGGTGCCGACCTGAACACCGGTGGCTCCGGCCGCTTGGACGGCAGCCACCCGCTGTGGGTCGGCCTGGCCGCCGGCCACCCAGAACGGCAGCCCGGCGGCGGCTACCTTGGCCAGGTCGATCCGGTCCCGGTCGCCGTAGACGGGTTCGCCGTTGTCATCGAGCACCATCTTGCCGCGGGGCCGGGCCGAGTGGCCGCCCGCGGTGGGCCCTTCGAGGACGAAACCGTCGGGGCAGGTACGGGGGCTGCGGGCAAGATAGCTGACCAGGGACGCGGCGGAGACGATGGCCAGGAACCGCGGCCGTGGGAGGGGCGGTAGAAGCTCGCCGGTCAAGTCAGGCGGGTTGAGGGCGACGGTGTGGGCTTCCCCCGCCGCGCTGCCCTCAACGGCGACGGGCAACTGGACCGGCCGGTGGTGGGTCAGGGCGTCGATCAGAGACGGGATCTCACTGGGCAGGCCGGCACCCATCAGGACGTAGTCGACCCCGGCCAGCATCGCCCCGTACACCGCGGCGGGGGTGGCGAGCTGGATCTTCTCCAGGTAGTTGATGCCGACGACGCCGCTGTGGCCCTGTTTGGCCAGGTAGACCTCGACGAAGTTGGCGACCACGGCCAGCTCGTTCGCGTGTCGTCGGGGCCGCATGCTCAGCAGTGGTGCCGGTCGGAACGGTTTGCCGGCAGGAATTCCCCCCGGTACGTAGTAGCGGTCCAGCACCCGCTGGGCGACCTCCGGCGCGGGGAATGCGCTCAGTGCCTGCCGGAGCGTGCCGTCCTCGTCGCCGAGCTGTAGCCGGCGGGCCAGTGACGCGTCGAGTGCCACCCCGGACACCACCCCGAGCTGGCCGGCGGCGGCTACGGCGGCGGCCAGCCGCCAGCTGGAGACACCGACGCCCATCCCGCCCTGAATGATGATCGGAAGTTCCACCTAATTCCTGCCCTTCAGCCGGCCCTGTCGGCACTGGCAATCCTGTGGCCTGCCGGCCGGGGGCGACAGGGCATTTGGTCCCGTGATCGGGTGGGCCAGGTCACGAAGGGGCCCGGCCGGAGGCGGGGTCCGCAGGCGGGCACCGGAAGCCCACTCGCCAAGGTTTGTCTGGTTTAGAGGTTTTTTTCGTATTCATGTTCGGCTGGGGTGAGTGTCGGTTTAGCGTCCGAGGTGGCTGCTACCGCCTGCCTGGTAGCCGAGGAAGCCTGGCCTGGGTCGGTCCTTCCTCGCCGTACACGGGGGAAGGACATCGACACCGCGATGAACCAGCAGCATCACACCCACGAAACCGGGACCGACCGCCCAGGCGTACGCCGGGCGCGGTCGCGCTGGTGGACGGTCGGCCTGGCCGGAGTAGCCGGGCTGGCCCTCACCGCCGTCGGCGTCGCGACGGCTCCGGCCGTCGGCGCTGCCGGGCGCGCCGCCACCAGCGCCGAAACCCAGCCTGGGGGCAGTCACCGGGACAGCAGTTCCACGCACGAGGACAGAAGCAAGGGCGACAGGGGGAAGGGCGACAGGGGGAAGGGCGACAGAAACAAGGGCGACAGGGGCAAGGGAAAGAAGGCTGCGCCGAAGGGCACGCCGGTCCCCTGCGACGCCGATCTGCTGATCGCGGCGATCACGTCCGCCAACGCCACCGGCGGCGGCGTGTTCGACCTGGCGAAGGACTGCACCTACCTGCTCACCTTCGACATCGACGGTGCCGGTCTGCCCGCGATCATGACCCCGATCACCCTCAACGGCGGCAAGAACACCACGATCGAACGCGCCGCCGCCGTCGACGATTTCCGGATCTTCATCGTCGACACCGGTGGTGACCTCACCCTCAACCACCTGAAGGTCACCGGTGGTCAGACCGACGGTAACGGTGGGGGAGTCCTCGTCAACCCCGGCGGAGCGTTGACCACCAACCACAGCGCCATCACCCGCAACATCGTCGAGGGCGACGGCGACGGCGGCGGCATCGCCAACCTGGGCACCACCCGGATCATGCACTCCAAGGTCGACTGGAACACCACCAGCGAGCAAGGCGGTGGGATCTTCAGCACCGGCCTCTTGGAGGTCGTCAAGTCGCACATCGACAACAACACCGCCGACCAGGGCGGTGGCATCTACCAGAGCGGTAGCACCGTCACCGTCAGGGGCAGCAGCATCTCCGGCAACCAGGCATCCGACGCGGGAGGGCTGTATCTCCTGGGCGGAATCGGCAGGCTGACCGGCACCAAGGTCGCGAAGAACACCGCCAGTGGAAACGGCGGTGGCGCCCGGGTCGCCGAGGCCGGGCAGTTGACGCTGCAGAAGGTCGGCCTCCTCGACAACTCCGCGCTGACGGGTGTGGCCGGTGGGCTGTTCGTGGAGGGCACCGAAGTCGACGACACCATCGCGGTCGTCGAGGACAGCCTAATCGAGAACAACACCGCTTCCGACATCGGCGGAGGGATCGACAACTCGGGAGTAGCCGTATTGCGAAACACCAAGGTCATCGGTAACCAGGCCAACGAGGGCGGCGGCATCTTCAACTCCGGCACGTTGACGCTCTTCGCGACGAAGGTGGTCAAGAACATTGCGGTCACCGACGGCGGGGGTATCTTCAACACCCTCGGCACGGTGGAGCTGAACACCGCCACCGGCACCGTGGTCATCAAGAACCGACCCAACAACTGCGTGGACGTCCCCGGCTGCGCCGGCTGACACTCCGAGCAGGACACCAAGGGTTCCGCCCCACCGCGAGCACGCGGTGGGGCGGAACCCTTCCCATGGTCTGCGCCGACGACCGTGGCGCGCGCCTGATCCCGTTTCTTCGTTCCTCGCCGCGTGGGGTGGGCCCAGCACCGTGCTGCGGCGCCACGGCAGGATGATCAGCGAATTGGGTTGCGGTAGGCGGCATCCCACGTCTCGCGGCCCAGTAGCCCGTCCCTGCGGAGGCCCTGATCCGCCTGGAACGCTTTGATCAGCTCGCGGTGCTCCGGGCCGTACTTGCCGTCGTGGCCATTCTTGCGGAGGTACCGCTTGCCCTTGCCAGCGGGCCAGCCGCGGCGGGCGAGCTGCTTGGTCCAGATGGCGAGCCACTGTCGGTCCGATTTCCCCTTGAATCTCCGCCGATAGTGGCCCGACACCGATTGATCGCCTCCGCTCCGGTAGCCAAAGTAGTAGCTGCTGGGAAGGGGGAATGACACCGCTGGCCCCGGCGCCGGCCGGACCGGTGTCGGCTTCTCGGGATCGACGGGCCCCGGCGTGCCGAGCTGGTCGAGCCGCCAGTTCGTGCCCCGTACGGTGTCGGCGGCCTGGGTGAAGTCAGAGTTCACGTGGCAGTGGGTCGTGTGCCGGTTAGAGCCGGTGTAGGTGTGGGTGGTGAAGTTGTGCCGGCGGTGCCAGATTCGGCCCTTGTAGATGATGTACCGCACCCACCACAGCGCGCCGGAGCGAGCGAGCTTCACCCACAGCTGTACGACCTGTTCCATCGTGACCCCACCCGGGTCCCGTAGGTCGGCGTCGAAATCTCGGGCCCGTACCTCGTCGAGGTTGTCGCCGTCGCGATACTCCGACCGACCGGTCCGGTCCGGGTTGTGGCTCGACGGGGCGCTCTGGTGGGAGGTGTCGCCGATCGAGCCGTCCGATCTGGTGTCCCGTTCGGGGAATCGCCGGTTGAGTTGATCACGGGCTTCGTCCAGGTTCGGTACCACCATCCATGCCATCGATGTTCACCTCCACAACTGGCCAGTCGGTTTGCTCAGGGTCGAGCCATGGATCCGGGGTCTGCGTCCCGATGTGCTGCTCCGGGTCCTCGTTCGGGACCGGGTGCGGGTTGGTGTCGGACATGCCCCTCCCTCAATTGGGATGCAATGTGATCGGTGGGTACGCCCAGCGCTTGCGGGCGTGATCTGCGAGATTATGGCTCCGCGATGATTCACGATCTCGACAATTTATATCGGCCTGCCGGTGATTAATCGATTCTAGCGGCCGAGTAGCTCACGGGCATGATCAAAACCTTATCGCAGATTGCTCTTTGGCTGGATGGCGGGCATTGATACGAGATATGAATTCACATTCTTGCTCGCGGGTGCTGCGCCGGGCTGGTCGGTGACCACCAGGTGTGTTTAAGCCGCAATGCCCGTCACCCTATTCATGTTTTCGCTGGCATTCAGCGCGCCGGTCCCGCGGGGGTGGCGGCCCGTCAGTGGCCGGTGGCGTGGCGGTCCCCGTGCCGCTCCTGCCCGGTCGTTCCTCGTCCGGGCCCGGGGAAGAGCCGGGACTGCGACGAACTCCGACGCCCTACTCGTGACCCCGTCCCGGGGAAGCCGGGGTGGGGCCAGCGCCGGCATTCGCTTCAGTCGAAGCTTCAGCTCTGCTGAGCGCTAACTTTCTTGCGATTGGTAGGTGGCGGGGTGATGCTTCCCGAATGGTTTGTCGAAAAGGAGTACCTACTATTATTCGGGCTTCGCCCTACTGGCCGGTGTTGCGGCACCGTATTCTGCGGCCACTTTTCCCGGGGTTCGTGTTGTCAGCTCTGGGCGACGGCATGAGCCTGGTCGCGGTCAGTTGGCTTGCCCTTCAGCTCGCCCCGCCGGAGAGTAAGGCCACCTGGGCTGCGGTGGCGATCGCCGCGTACACCCTGCCGGGGGCACTCGGATCGGTGTTGTTCGGTCGGTGGCTCAGTGGCCGCGGCGGTGCCCAACTGGCCGCGTGGGATGCGGTTCTGCGGACCGTGATGCTGGCGCTGATTCCGGTTGCGCATCTTGCCGGAGTGCTGGACATCTGGCGGTACACGGTGTTGCTCGGACTCTCCGCGCTGCTGCGGTCATGGGGCTCGGCCGGTCGCTTCACGCTCGTCGCCGAGCTACTCCCGCCGAAGCACCGGTTGGCGGGTAACGCGTTCATCGGTCTCCTGGTCGAGGCGTCAGTCCTGGTCGGCCCGGCCCTCGCAGCAGTGATCATCGGGCTGGGCGGCCCGATCGTCGTCATCGCCATTGACGCCGCGACGTTCGCCGTCCTGGCGATCACCTACCTGCTCGTCGTGCCGAAGGTGGAGCGAGCTCCGCTCGGAGCACGGAGGCCGTCCGGTTTTGCCGGTTTCGCTGCGATCGCACGCGACCGCGGCATACGTGGTCTCTCCATCCTGACCTTCGGCTTCTTCTTCCTCTACGGGCCGATACTGGTGGCGCTGCCGGTCCACGTTGGGGCGGCGTCCGGCGACTCGGCGGGAACGCTCGCCGCGTTTTGGGTGGTCTTCGGTGCCGGCGCGCTCGTCGGCGGGGTCGCCGCTGGCTACCTGCGGCGCTGGCGGCTGTGGCCGGTCACCATCACCATCGTGCTGGCCTGGGGCGCTGCCCTGCTGCCGCTGGGTGCCGGGGCGCCAACGGGGGTGGCGCTCGTCATGTTCGCTGTGGGTGGGCTTGTCTGGGCCCCCTTTCCCGCTACCACGATGGCCCTGTTGCAGGCCCGAACCGAGGGGGGTACGAGAGCGCAGGTGCTCGCCGCCTACAGCGCGATCGCGACGCTCTCCGTGCCACTTGGCACCCTTGCCGGCGGGCCGATGATCACCAGCTTCGGCGCCCAGCCCACCATTCTGGGCTGCGCCGGACTGACGCTGGCCCTCGGCTCGGTGGCGGCAGCTGTCGCGATCGGTCGGACTCGCAGACGGTGGGACGGCCAGGTCGCGGCCGGGTCCCAGCCCGGTACGGAGCCGGTAGCCAGGGGAGCGTAGAGCTATTCACGTTCATCTGGATTGGTGGATTTAATCTCATTTAGTGCTTCGTGTCGCTTCCCTTTGTTTAGCGTGCGGTGGCTGGTATCACCCGACGGGTAGCTGGGGAGTGACCTCGACTGGCACCCCGGCCGGGTGGTTCCTTGCCATGCACGGGGAAGGACATCGAGACCGCGATGAACCATCAGCGCCACGCCCAGGGAGAGCCGCCCGACCGGCCGGGCGAGAAGCCAGCACGGCCATGGCGGCAGCGGTGGTTTGTCGGGTTGGCGGGGGTGACCGGGGTGGCGCTGGCCACCGTCGGGGTGGTGACCCCGGTTGGCGAGACGGTCAGGCGTGCCCTGCCGGCCGTTGGCGCGTCCGGGACCCCGGTTATCGGGCCGTCCGTCGGCGACGGTCGGGACGAAGGCAGCGGTACGGCTGACCGGAGCGACGCGGGTAGGGGCGACGCGGGTAGGGGCGACGGGAAGCAGGGGGAGCGGCGGGCCGGCAAACCGGTCCCCTGCGACCCGGATCGGCTGATCGCCGAGATCGCCCTGGCCAACGCCGGCGGTGGTGCCGTGCTCGACCTCGCCGAGGGCTGCACCTATCTGCTCACCGCCGACCTCGGTGGCGCTGGTCTGCCCGCGATCACCACCCCGATCATCCTTACCGGCGGCAGGAACACCACCATCGAGCGGGCCGCCGCCGTCGACCAGTTCCGGATCCTCGCGGTGACCACCGGCGGTGAGCTCACCCTCAACCAGCTGACGATCACCGGCGGACACGCCGCCGAGGGCGGCGGAGGGATCTTCGTCAACACCGGTGGTGTGCTGACCGTCAACCACAGCGTCGTCCATCGCAACATCGCCGACATCCTCGGCGGCGGTATCGCCAACAACGGCACCGCCCGGGTCAGCCACTCCAGCGTCGAACGGAATATCGGGAACCAGCGTGGCGGTGGGATCTTCAGTGCCGGCCCGCTGGAACTCGTACAGTCTCACGTCCGCGGAAACATCGCCGACCTCGGCGGCGGCGTCTTCGCCTCGGACAGCGGCGTGACCGTTCAGGGCGGCAGCATCGCCGACAACTGGGCGCAGTCTGTTGGTGGGTTGTTCGTCTCCGGCGGCATCGGCACGGTTACCGGCACTCGAATCATCAGAAATACGAGCCATTCCGACGGCGGTGGCGTCCGGGTTGGTCTCGGCGGGCAGCTGACCCTGCGGTGGGTCCGCCTGACCGGCAACACCGCACTGTCCGGTTTGGCCGGTGGCCTCTTCGTCGAGGGGGACATCGGCGGCGGGAGCTACGTCGTCATCGAGGACAGCATCATCAAGGACAACACCGCGATGGCTGCCGCCGGCGGTGGAATCTTCAACGCGGGGCAGACGGTGGTACGACGTACCCGGATCCTCGGTAATCGGGCCGATCGGGGCGGCGGCATCCACAACTCCGGGACGGTCAGCCTCGCGGCGACGAAGGTGGTCGACAATCTCGCCGTCACCGACGGTGGGGGAGTCGTCAACGACGGCGGCACGGTGGACCTGAACACCGCTACCGGCACCATCGTGATCAAGAACCGGCCGAACAACTGCGTCGATGTTGCGGGCTGCGCCGGATAGCCGCCCCTCCTGAGAAGAGGTACCTCGACATGATTCGCGCGTCCGGAACCGGCCCGGCCGTTCCGGTCCTGTCCGTTGCTCCCGTCGTCATCCCGGCACCCGCCCGGACGGTGGATCTCGAACTACGGGTGTCGGCGCCAGTGACGGGCTCGTCCCGACCAGTCGTCCTGTTCTCGCACAACCACGGGCCGTCCGATCTCTCCTCGTGGTGGGAAGCGGTTCGAGCAGGTCGGTGTGCTGTTGGCAGGTTGCGGGCGATCTTTGGGACGAATTTTCGGGTTCATGTTCATCTGGGGTAGATGTCGGCTTAGCGTTTGGCTGTCGGCTACCGCCGGTCCGGTAGCCGAGGGACACCACGCCGGCTCCTGCCGCCACCGTGTGCCCCGGAGCGGGAGTCGATAGTGCGTCAGTTGTGAACCTAGAGGTGATCTTCCAATGTGCGGGATAGCAGGCTACATCGGCATCAGCGCATTCTGGGGTGAGCCGGTGCTCCGCCGGATGGCCGACGCCCAGGTCCACCGGGGCCCCGACGGCGACGGCTACCTGACCGACGGGCTGATCGGGTTGGCGCACCGGCGACTGGCGGTCATCGATCGAGCCGGTGGGAAACAACCGTTTCACTCGGCGGACGGCCGGTGGGCGTTGAGCTACAACGGCGAGGTCTACAACTATCGGCAACTGCGCGCGGAGTTGAGCGATCTCGGCCATCGATTCATCACGGAATGTGACACCGAGGTGGTGCTCGCCGCGTGGATCCAGTGGGGTCGGGCTGCCTTCGACCGCTTCAATGGAATGTTCGCCCTGGCCATCGCCGACCTGGAGCGGGGCGAGGTGGTGTTGGCCCGGGACCAGTTCGGCATCAAACCGCTGTACCTCGCCGAGGACGGAGACGGACGGGTTTTCTTCGCCAGTGAGATCCGTCCCCTCTTCGCCGCCGGTGCGGTCACGCCCAAGCCCGACGACCACACCATCTACCGATACCTACGGTTCCGGATCCACGACGACACCCCACGGACGTTCTTCCACGGGGTCACCCGGTTGATGCCAGGCGAGATCGCCCTGCTCACCTCGGACGGCGCGATCCAACGCTCCACCTACACCCGCCTCTACGACGACATGGACGCGCTGGCAGCGGCGCCGACCCCCTATGACCGGTCCGCCCAGGAACGGTTCCGGACGGTGCTGGACCGAGCGATCCGGGCCCGACTGGTCAGCGACGTTCCGGTCGGTACGGCCCTCTCCGGCGGGCTGGACTCCTCGACCGTGGTGGCCAGCATTCATCGCATGCTGGCCTTCGCCCAGGACACCTGCCGACCGGTTGGTGCGACGCAACAGACCTTCTCCGCGGTTTTCCCCGGGGAACGAAACGACGAGGAACGCTACGTCGACGCGGTCGCGGCCACCTGCGGCGAGGCGCTCCAGGTGCACAAGGTGCGCCCGACTCCGGACCGCTTTCTGGTTGATCTGCGGGACTTCATCCGGACCCAGGAAGAACCGGTCATCTCCACCGCACCGTACGCGCAGTACTGCGTGATGCGGGAGGCGAGTCAACATGTGACGGTGCTGCTCGACGGTCAGGGCGCCGACGAGCTGCTCGCCGGCTACCTGCCCTACTATCTGGTGCACCTGCGCGGCCTACGCGGTGGCCGGGTGGCCGGAGAGCTGCTCCGCTCCGTCGATGTGCTCTGGCGGTTGGGCCGCACCCGGCTCACCGGTGTCGTTGGTCGTCGACGCCGGACACCGACCGTCAACCTGCTGGGTCGGGACTTCGCCGAAACCTATCGGCACGAGCGCTTCCCGTTGGTGCGCGATGACATCAAGGCCCGGCTGGCCGCCGACCTCTTCCGGCACAGCCTTCCGGCGTTGCTCCGCTACGAGGATCGGAACAGTATGCGATTCTCGGTCGAGGGTCGGGTGCCGTTTCTCGACGCCGCTCTGGTGCGTACCGTGTGGTCGTTCGATCCGTCCGCGATCATCCACCGCGGATGGAACAAGCGGGCCCTGCGGGACGCGACCGTCGACCTGCTGCCCCGGCTGGTCAATCGGCGGCGCAACAAGATTGGTTTCACCACGCCCGAGGACAGCTGGTTCCAGCGCATCAAGAATGACGTGTACCTGATCTTCGCCTCCCGGTCGTTCGGTGCGCGACCCTACTTCGACCAGCCAACCGTGCTCCAGGCATTCGAGGACCACGTCGCCGGCCGGGGCGGTGTGGACACCATGACGTTCTGGCGGATGCTCAATGTCGAACTGTGGTTGCGCGAGTTCATCGACCCGAAGCCGACCAGCGCGGTGGGCACCTCCGAGTCGGCGGAGCCAGCCCGGGTCGCGGCCCAGCGGGGTACCGGCTCGGGCCCCGACCGGAGTGCAGACCCGCTGCCGAAGCCGGACTTCGTACCCAACCAGGGGAAGGAGCTGCTGACGCCCGGTGGCGCCTGGGCCCGGTTTCCGCTCCGGACCGACCTCATCGCCACCGGGGACGACGTCCCCGCGCTCGCCGTCAACCGGGTCGGTGAGTTCTACAAACAGGGGGCGGAGGTGCCGTTCTCCGTCCAGCAACTGGCAACCGCCGGCCCCTGGTACCTGTTTGTCAGCGAGAAGGTGGTCGCGGTCGCGCAGGGACGAATCTTCCACGTGACCGACGTCCGGAGTGGGGCCTGGGCGCGCCTGCTGTCGCGGGGTGTCCGGCGCACCCCGTACGGCATCGGGCTGGGGCATCCGGCCACGATGCAGCTGGCCATCCGGGAGGCAGGGCTGCCCCGCATCCTGGCCGCCGCTGCAGTCGGGGCAGCGGGGAAGGTGGTCGGGCGGCGGGGGCTGTTCTACCGGGTCGCCGGTCCGGCGGTACGCGCCATCGACGGGCCCACCGAGTACTCGGTCTACCCGGCGAACATATCGGCGAAGCTGGCACCGCACGATCCGGATCGGGTTGCCCAGGACATTTCGTCGGCGATCCGGGCGGCCCTGCCCGCCGAGTTCGCGGAGCGGTTCGGTGGCACGGTGATCATCGATGCCAATGACCTCGGTCAGGACATTCTGGGCCAGGACGCCGACCTACCGGACGCGGTGTTGGTGGCGGCGTTCGTCGACAATCCACTCGGCCAGGCCCGCGAGCAGACGCCGTTCGCGGTGGTGGTGGCCCAGCACCGGCGCGGGGCCGCGGGCGTCGGTGGCGAGCACCGGGTGTGTCACACCGGGGGCTGAAACCGGCACCGCCGATGCCACCCCGAGGTAAGGGTGACATCGGCGGTGGTGGTGCGCCGGTCGGTGCCTCAGCCGATGAAGCCCTCGGCCTTCATCCAGTCGGAGACGACCTGGGCCACCGGCTCGCCCTGGACGTCCACCTTCTCGTTGAGCCCGCGGAGGGTGTCGTCGTCGAGCTTGGCGATCACCGGCTCGAGGATCGTCAGAATGGCGCCGTACGACTCGGCGGCTTCGCCGTTGAGGGTGGGAGCCGGGTTGTAGATCGGGAAGAAGCTCTGGTCATCCTCCAGCACCCGCAGGTTCAGGTGGCTGATCCGGCCGTCGGTGGTGAAGACCTCACCGAAGTTGCAGGCCTCGCCCTTCTTCGTCTCGGTGTAGACGACGCCGGTGTCGACGACCTTGACGTTGTCCGCCGGGATGTCCATCCCGTACGCCTCGGTCATCCCGGGCCAGCCGTCGTTGCGGCCGGCGAACTCGGTCTCCAGGCAGAACGTCGCCTCCTCCGGGTTGCTCTTGGCGAACTCGGCGAGCTCAGAGACGGTCGTGAGGTTCCACTCCTCGGCCTTCTCCTCCCGCAGCGCGATGGCGTAGGTGTTGTTCGCGGGGGCGTACGCCCCCCAGACCACGTCGTTCTTCTCCTTGTCTTCCTTGACCACGGCCGCGTACTGCTCGGCGGAGTCCTGGATCGGGTCGGTGTGGTCGAGGTAGGTGATCCACGCCGTACCGGTGTAGTCCCAGTAGACGTCGACTTCGCCGCTGAGTAGCGCCTTGCGGACGTTGACCGAGCCCTTGATGTTGGTCTTGTCCTCGACCTCCGCGCCAGCGGCGGTCAACGCCTGCATCGTGATGTGCCCGAAGACGATGTTCTCGGTGAAGTCCTTGGAGCCGACCGCGATGCTCTGTCCCTTGAGGGTGTCATCCTCCTTGATCGATCCCTCGCCGACCGCGACGTCGGCGACGGAGTCCTCAGTCGTCACCGAGCAGCCGGTGAGCGCGAGGGCGACCACCGCGGAGCCGGTCGCCAGGCGGGTGAGTGCAGTGCGATTTCGCATCGTTACCTTCCTTGGGGTAGTGCGAGTGTCGGTGGTGGGTAGGTGCGGGATGACGCCGCTCAGTCGAGCCCACGGGGGCGGAGCAGGTCGGAGATCACTCCGCCCAGCCAGTCCAGCGTCAACGCCAGGGTGGCGGTCAGAATGGCTCCGGTGACGAGGATCGTTTCGCGTTGGAGCTTGATCCCGGTCACGATCAGCGCACCCATACCCCCTGCGTCGATGAACGTGGCGAGGGTGGCCACGCCGACGGCGAGGACGAGTGCGGTCCGTACCCCGGCGAGGATCACCGGAACGGCCAACGGAAGCTCGATCCGGAGCAGGACGGCCAGCGGTGACATACCGATGCCCCGTCCCGCCTCGATCAGATGGCGGTCTACCTGGTTGATCCCGACAATGGTGTTCTGGAGTACCGGGAGGACAGAGTAGGCGACCAGGCAGATCAAGGCGGTCGAGAAGTCGATGCCGAGGAAGATGCTCAACAGGACGAGCAGCCCGATCGCGGGCGTCGCCTGGCCGATGTTGGCCAGGCCGGTGGCGAACGGAGTCAGCCACCGCAGGGACGGACGGGTGAGCAGGATGCCGCCCCCACCGGCGATCGCCACGACCAGCACGGTGGTCAGCGCGGCGAGCGTCACGTGTTCTCCGGCCGTCCGCAGCAGGTAGTCGGCGTTCAGGAAACGCTGCTCGATGTCGTCCAGATTTGTGGCGCTGACCCAGAGGTAGGTGCTGAGCAGCACCACCGCGAGGATCACCGGCATCGTGGCGTGCCGCCGCAGCAGCCCGCGCCAGCGGGACGGCGGGGTGAGCACCGTCGCTACGGCCTGGGTCCCGGTGGCGCTGCTCATCGCTGCTCCGGGGTGAGCTCGGCGGCGGGGGCCGTGCCCACACGCTGGTCGGGAACCCCGGCGCCCGGTGCGTCTCGTTCGGGCGTGTGGTGGATCACCTGCATCAGGCCGTCGAGCGTCACCGTGCCGGCATAGCGGCCGTGCTCGTCAACCACGACCGCGGCGCCGTCGCGGGAGGCAAGCATCGCGTCCAGGGCGTCGCGGAGCGTGGCCTGCGGCTCGACCGTCGTCACCGTCTGGCCGGCGGCCCCGTCAAGGGCGCCCGCGTCGGCGGTCAGTTCATCGGCGTTGACCCAGCGCAGCGGCCGGTTGTCAGCGTCCACGGTCAATACCGAGGAGCCTTCGGCCTGCTCCAACTGGCGCTTTGCGCCGTTGGTGGCCTTGTCCGGCTGGATCAGCGGGACGTCCTCCCACGTGATCGCGTCGACCCGGCGCAGGTCGAGCTGCTTGAGCCGGGCACCGCGGCCGATGAACTGGGCAACGGTGTCGTCAGCCGGACTCGCCAGCAGGTTTTCCGGGGTGTCGAACTGCCGGATCTTGGACCTCTCGCCGAGGACGGCGATCCGCGTACCCATCTTGATCGCCTCGTCGAAGTCGTGCGTGACGAAGACGATGGTCTTGTGTAACTGCTCCTGCAGGCGGAGGAACTCGTTCTGCAACCGGTCCCGGGTCATCGGGTCGGTGGCACCGAAGGGCTCGTCCATCAGCATCACCGGTGGATCCGCGGCGAGCGCGCGGGCCACCCCGACGCGCTGCTGTTGCCCGCCGGAGAGTTGGCGGGGCAGCCGGTTGCGGTAGATGGCAGGTTCGAGGCCGACGAGGTGGAGGAGTTCGTCGGCCCGGGCCTCGATCCGCTTGCGGTCCCAGCCGAGCATCTTCGGCACCAGGCCGACATTGGTGGCGACGCTCATGTGCGGGAAGAGCCCCACCTGCTGGATGACGTAGCCGATCTGCCGGCGCAGGTCGTTGCCGTCCAGCGCGGTCACGTCGGTGCCGTCGATGAGAATCCGGCCGCTGCTGGGCTCGATCAACCGGTTGATCATCTTCATGGTCGTGGTCTTGCCGCAGCCGGAGGGGCCGACCAAGACAATGATCTCGCCCTGCTGGATCGTCATCGACATGTTCTCGACGACCGGGGCTTTTTGCCCCCGGTAGAACTTGTTGACCTGCTGCAGGTCGATCATTACGTCGTGGCTCATTCTCGGCCTCCGAGGGAGGGGGAAGGGACTGCTGTGGTGGGCGTGAGCGTCGGGCGGCGAGCCGGCCGGGGGCGGAACAGCTTCGGTCGTTGCCCGGCCTGGGTGAGCTTGCCCAACAGGGCGAGGGCGAAGTCGACGGTGAGTGCCAGCACAATGACGCCGACCGTTCCGACCAGCGCCTGGTTCAGGGAGTTCACGCCACCGAGGTTGGCCAGGCCGGAGAAGATCTGGTTGCCCAGCCCCGGGCCCCCGACATAGGCCCCGATCGCGGCGATCCCCATCGTCATCTGGGTGGACACCCGAATCCCGGTCAGGATGACCGGCCAGGCGAGCGGAATTTCCACAGTGGCCAGGGATCGGACTCGGCCCATGCCGATTCCCCGCGCGGCCTCGGTCAGGGCCGGGTCGATCTCGCTCAGGCCCACAATGGTGTTCCGGAGGATCGGTAGCAGGGCATACATGGTGAGGGCCACCAAGGTGGGCGTGTAGCCCAGCCCGAGTGGTGCGATCAGTAGGCCGAGTAGCGCGAAGGACGGGATGGTGAGCATGGCCGCGGCTATGCCGGTCGCGACCGCCCGGGCGCGGGGGTTGCGGTAGGTCCAGAGGGCGATCAAGACGCCGATTACCGTCGCCAGGGCGACGGACATCAGCACAATTGTCGCGTGTTCGAGGGTCTGTGCGAGTAACAGCTCACGCCGGCTCTGTAGATATTCGAGGAACGTCATGTGTCACCTGTCACCTCCTGCTGTGGCAATCGTGGGCCCTGAGATCAAGGAGCGGCTGGGTGGGCCGTAGCGAAAGCGGGTCAGCCATCAGCGAGTGGTGATCAGCCGATGGTGGCAAGGGGGCCCGACCAGGGGCTGAGCCGCGCGGCTCAGGGAGCCCGGGCTCGCGTCGGTTCGAAGCCGCCGTCCTCCCTCGCCTCGTCAATTGGGTCACAATCTTAACTCAACGTCACACCAGGGACTGGGCGCCCTGGTGGGCATCGAGGGTGGGATGTGGGATAGACCGGGCGGAAGGTGTCGATGGCGCCTGTCGATCCGCGCCATCGGTTGTCGTCCCGCAGATTGGTTCCACGGCGGGTGTTTTGCGAGGGTGAGACGTTCGCCCCCGGCTGGGGTTCGGGTGGTGTCCGTGTCGTGCCGTCCCGATTCAGTCCCGCATGGGTGCCAGAACGTTATCTTGTGTTCCTCGTCCTGTGACCTCTGTCGTATTGGCAGGTCAGGAAGCGTGCGGGTCGGCGGGGGGGCCGGAAAACGCGAGGTAAGGTTGCATCCCTGCACGCATCCGGTTCGACCCCCGAACCGGTCGGGAGCGCGCGGCCGGTCGGGAGCCGGTGCGGACGCACCGGACGGACGCGACTGTGGAGCGACGTGCGCCATGCCATCAAGTCGCCGCTTCGTCCTGTCGTCATGCCCGGGTTCCACGGGTTCCGCGACCAGTTGAGTGAGGTGAGTGGAAGTGACAACCCAGCGTTACGACTTTGTCATCGTTGGTGGCGGTTCTGCCGGCAGCGCGCTCGCCGACCGGCTCTCCGCCGATCCGGGCAACCGGGTTCTGGTCCTGGAGGCGGGCCGTCCTGACTACCCGTGGGACGTCTTCATCCACATGCCGGCGGCGCTGCCGTTTCCGATCGGGAGCCGGTTCTACGACTGGCAGTACAACTCGGAGCCGGAGCCGCACATGCACGGGCGGCGTATCTATCACGCCCGGGGCAAGGTGCTGGGCGGGTCGAGCAGCATCAACGGGATGATCTTCCAGCGGGGCAACCCGTTGGACTACGAGCGGTGGGGCGCCGACCCGGGCATGGAGACCTGGGACTTCGCCCACTGTCTGCCGTACTTCAACCGGATGGAATCCGCGCTGGGGGCGGATCCGGACGACCCGTTCCGTGGCCACGACGGCCCGCTGGTGCTGGAGCGCGGCTCCGCGGACAATCCGGTGATCCAGGCCATGCTCGCGTCGGCGGAGCAGGCCGGCTATCCGCGCACCACCGACGTCAACGGTGCGCAGCAGGAGGGTTTCGCCCCGTTCGACCGGAACGTCAGTCGGGGCCGGCGGTTCTCCGCGGCCCAGGCATACCTGCGCCCGGCGATGAAGCGACCCAACCTCGAGGTGCGTACCCGCGCGTTCGTCACCCGCGTCATCTTCCAGGGCACCCGCGCCGTGGGCGTCGAATACACCCGCGGCAAGGGGACGACTCCGCACCGGGTGTACGCCAACGACGTGATCCTCAGCGGCGGCGCGATCAACACGCCGCAGTTGCTGCAGCTGTCCGGCGTGGGTAACGCCGACGAACTGGCCGGCCTGGGCATCGACACCGTCGCGAACCTGCCCGGCGTGGGTGAGAACCTGCAGGACCACCTGGAGGTCTACATCCAGCACGCCTGCACCCAGCCAGTGACGATCCAGCCCTACCTGAACTGGCGGTACGCGCCGTGGATCGGCGCGAAGTGGCTGTTCGGACGGACGGGCCTGGGCGCCACCAACCACTTCGAGGCGGGCGGCTTCGTCCGGAGCAACGACACCGTCGACTACCCGAACCTCATGTTCCACTTCCTGCCGATCGCGGTCCGCTACGACGGCTCTTCCCCCTCGGGGGACCACGGCTACCAGGTACACATCGGGCCGATGTACTCCGACGCCCGCGGTACGGTCAAGATCGTAAATCGGGATCCTCGGGTGCACCCGGCGCTGCGGTTCAACTACCTCTCCACCGAGCAGGATCGGCGGGAGTGGGTGGAGGCGGTCCGGGTGACCCGCGACATCCTCGGCCAGCCGGCGTTGGCGCCGTTCAGCGGTGGTGAGATCTCTCCCGGGCCCGAGGTGCAGACCGACGAGGAGATCCTCGACTGGGTCGCCCGCGAGGGGGAGACCGCGCTGCACCCGTCCTGCACGGCCAAGATGGGGACCGACGACATGTCGGTGGTGAACCCCACCGACATGTCGGTGCACGGGGTAACCGGGCTGCGGGTGGTGGACGCCTCGGTGATGCCCTACGTCACCAACGGCAACATCTACGCCCCGGTGATGATGGTCGCCGAGAAGGCGGCGGACCTCATCCTGGGCAACACGCCGCTGGCGCCGTCGCCGCTCGACTACTACCGGCACGACCGCGGTTCGTCGGCGGTGGCATGATGCCGGGTCGCGAAGGCAGAGCTGGGCCAGGGAATCACTCGACGAGTGCATCGGGGAGTTGCGCGTGAAGGACCTCTACATCGATGGAGAGTGGCGGGATTCGGTAGCCGGCGGGCACCGGGAGATCCGCTGCCCGGCCGACGGCACCCCGGTGGTCACCGTCGCCGAGGGGACCCGGGACGACACGGTCGCGGCGATCCGCGCGGCTCGGAAGGCGTTCGACGAGGGGCCGTGGCCGTGGCCGCGCACCCCGGCCGGCGAACGCGGTGCGCTGCTGCACCGGGTCGCCGACCTCCTCCAGCGCGACAAGCAGGAGTTCGCCCGCGCGGAGTCGCTCGACACCGGTAAACGGCTGGTGGAGAGCGAGTACGACATCGACGACGTGACCGCCTGCTTCCGGTACTACGCGGGCCTCGCCGACACCGACGGCGGACGCGTCGTGGACACCGGGCGCAGTGACGCGATCAGCCGGGTCGAGTACGAGCCGATCGGTGTCTGCGGGCTGATCACGCCCTGGAACTACCCGTTGCTGCAGACCTCGTGGAAGGTCGCCCCGGCGCTCGCCGCCGGAAACACCTTCGTCCTCAAGCCCAGCGAGCTGACCCCCTCGACCGCGATCCTGCTGATGCGGCTGCTGGACGAGGCCGGGCTGCCGCCGGGCGTGGCCAACCTGGTCCTCGGCGCCGGTGCCGAGGTCGGCGCGCCGCTGGCCGAGCACCCGGACGTGGACTTGGTCTCGTTCACCGGGGGCCTGCAGACCGGGCGCGGCCTGATGGCGGCGGCCGCGGCGACGGTGAAGCGGGTGACGCTCGAGCTCGGCGGCAAGAACCCGAACGTCGTCTTCGCCGACGCCGACTTCGACGCCGCCGTGGACTTCGCGCTCACCGCGGTGTTCCTGCACTCGGGTCAGGTCTGCTCGGCCGGTACCCGGCTCGTGGTCGAGGAGTCCATCCACGACGCCTTCGTGGACGCGGTCGTGGATCGCGCCCGTCGGATTCGTCTCGGTGGGCCCTTCGACACCGAGGCGGAGACCGGCCCACTGATCTCCGCCGCCCACCTGTCCAAGGTGGAGTCGTATGTTGCGGCCGGAGTCGCCGAGGGTGCGGTGCTGCGCTGTGGCGGCCGTCGCCCCGACGAGGATCGTCTCGCCAACGGCTTCTACTACCTACCGACGGTGCTTGACGGCTGTCGTGGGGACATGTCCGTGGTCCGCGAGGAGTCCTTCGGCCCGGTCCTCACCGTCGAGACCTTCACCGACGAGGACGAGGCGGTGCGCATCGCCAACGACACCCACTACGGCCTTGCCGGCGCGGTCTGGACCAGCGACGCCAGCCGTGCCCAGCGCGTCGCGCAGCGGCTGAGGCACGGCACGGTCTGGATCAACGACTACCACCCGTACGTACCCAAGGCGGAGTGGGGCGGCTTCCGGCAGTCCGGCAACGGCCGCGAGCTGGGCCCGACCGGGCTCAACGAGTACCGGGAAATGAAGCACATCTGGCAGAACACCGATCCCCGTCCGCAGCACTGGTTCCGCGGCTAGCGCCCCCACGCCGTCCCGTAACCGTCGCCCGAGGAAAGAGACGAGTCAGCCATGTCTGTCCCCACCGACTATCACCGCCGTCCCGGCGGGCCCATCCCCGCGTGCGTACCCCGGTGCTGCACGGGCGTGTCGAGGTCGCGGAGTAACGACCGGGCGGGGTGGGTCGCATGAGCACGGATACGGCGGTTGAGCCGCGCGGGCAGGTCAATGAAGCCCAGACTCCGGTGATCTCGGTCCGGAACCTGTGGAAGGTGTTCGGCCCGAACGCGGAGCGGGTGCCCGGCTCGGCCGAGCTCGCGGGGCTGTCCCGGCGGGAGCTACGGGAGCGGGCCCGGTGCACCGCCGCGGTACGGGAGGTGTCGTTCGACGTCGCGCCCGGTGAGGTCTTCGTCGTGATGGGGCTCTCCGGCTCCGGCAAGTCCACGCTGGTGCGTTGTCTGACCCGGCTGATCGAGCCGACCGCGGGGGAGGTGGTCTTCGAGGGCGAGGACATCCTGCGTGCCGACAAGAGGCGGCTGCGGGAGCTTCGGCGCCGGAAGTTCTCGATGGTCTTCCAGCACTTCGGTCTCCTGCCGTACCGCACGGTGGTCGACAACGTCGGGTATGGCTTGGAGATCAGGGGCGCCGGCCGCGCCGAGCGGATCCGCCGGGCGACCGAGGTCATCGACCTGGTGGGCCTCGACGGCTACGAGAACGCGTACCCGGACCAGCTCTCCGGCGGGATGCAGCAGCGGGTCGGGTTGGCGCGGGCGTTGGCCGGTGACCCGGACGTGCTCTTCTTCGACGAGCCGTTCTCCGCGCTGGACCCGCTGATCCGCCGCGACATGCAGAACGAGGTCATCCGGCTGCACCGTCAGGTCGGCAAGACGATGGTCTTCATCACGCACGACCTCTCCGAGGCGCTCAAGCTCGGCGACCGGATTCTGCTCATGCGCGACGGCAACGTGGTGCAGGCCGGGACCGGGGACGAACTGGTCGGTGCGCCGGCCGACGACTACGTGCGCGACTTCGTCCAGGACGTGCCCCGCGCCGACGTCCTCACCCTGCGGTGGATCATGCGTCCGTCCCGGGACGCCGATCAGCTGGACGGCCCCGAACTGGGTCCGGGGATGATCGTGCGGGACGCGGTCCGTACGGTGCTCGCCGCCGACCGGCCGGTGCGGGTCGTCGAGAACGGGAAACTGCTGGGCGTGGTCGGCCATGAGGAGGTCCTCGACATCGTCGCCGGCAATCAGGCGGGCGCCTGATGGCCACCACGACCATGACCGGCGCGTCAACGCGGACCACCCCACGTCGACGAATCACCAAGCCGCTCGCGGTGGTGGGCATCCTCGTGCTCTGGCTCGTCGCCTGGACCCTGCTGCGCGGCCAGGACATGTTGGAGCTGCCCCGGGCCACGCTGACCGAGCTGCACCACTGGCTCAACGACGTCAACGACTCGGTCGGCGTCAGCCGGAACAGCAACCCGCTCTTCCTGTACTTCTTCAACGAGATCCGCGTGGTGATGGACGCGTTGGTGACCTTTGTCCAGGGGCTCATCGCGCAACCGGCGTACGGGCGGCCGGTGCCGGTGCTCGGGTGGCTGGGTGTGGTCGCGCTCGTCTCCTACGTCTCCTGGGTGTTCGCCAACTGGCGGGTGGCGCTGCTCGCCGCGGGCGGGTTCATTCTCTTCGGCCTGCAGGGGCTGTGGCAGGAGAGCATGGACACGCTGGCGCTGACGTTGGTGGCGGTCTTCGTGTCGCTGTTGTTCGGCATTCCGCTGGGCATTCTGGCCGGGGTGTCGGATCGGTTCCACCGTTTGATCACTCCGGTGTTGGACCTCATGCAGACGATGCCGACCTTCGTCTACCTCGCGCCGCTGACCCTGGTCTTCCTGATCGGCCCGGCCTCCGCCACGATCGCGACGCTGATCTACGCCATGCCGCCGGCGATCCGGATCACCGCGCACGGGATCCGTTCCGTGCCCGGACCGCCGGTGGAAGCCACCGACTCGTTCGGGGCGACCCGGCGGCAGCGGTTGACCAAGGCGCTCCTGCCGCTGTCGAAGCGGACGATCGTGCTCGGCGTCAACCAGACGATCATGGCGGCGTTGGCGATGGTGACCGTCGCGGCCCTGATCGACGCTCCCGGCCTCGGTAAGCCGGTGATCAAGGCCCTGCAGACCACCGACGTCGGTACCGCGTTCAACGCGGGGGTGGCGATCGTGGTGATGGCCATCGTCCTGGACCGGGTCACGACGGCGGCCAGTGTCCGCGCCGAGCAGGGGGGCGGTGAGGTCGATCCCCGGATCCGCCGGCTGCTCCTGGCCGGGTTCGGGCTGGTCGCCGCGGTCTGCTCGTACCTGTCCTACACCTACCTGTGGGCCTCCGAGTTCCCGGAGGGCGGCCAGCTCGGCGAGTATCTGTCGCAGGGGGCCACCACGGTGACGACCTGGGCGCAGCACCACCTCGCGGATCTGACCGCGGCGGTGAAGGACGGCGTGACCATCGCGTTGCTCAACCCGTTGGAGGCGCTGCTGGCCGAGTCGCCCTGGTGGTTGGTGGGCGCGGTGATCGTGCTGCTCGCCGCGCTGGTCGGCAACCTGCGGGCCACCGCCGTCGCCGCGGTCTGTGTGGGGCTGCTGGTCGGTAGTGGGCTCTGGAACGCCAGCATGGTCACGCTGGCCATGACGCTGGTGGCGACGCTGTTGGTGGTGACGCTGGGTGTGGTCGTCGGCGTGTGGATGGGGCGGAGTAACCGGGCCGATCGGGTCATCCGGCCGGTCCTGGACGCCGGGCAGACCATGCCGGCCTTCGTCTACCTGATCCCGGTCGTCGCCCTCTTCTCGGTGAGCCGCTTCAGCGCGATCGTCGCCGGTGTCGTCTACGCCGCGCCGGTGGCTATCAAGATCGTTGCGGACGGGGTGCGTGCCATTCCGGAGTCGACGGTGGAGGCGGCTACCGCAGCGGGCTCCAACACCTGGCAGACCATCACGAAGGTCCAGCTGCCGATGGCGCGGCAGTCGTTGCTGCTCGCCACCAACCAGGGGCTCATCTACGTGCTGTCGATGGTGGTTATCGGTGGCCTGGTCGGGGCCGGTGCGCTCGGCTACGAGGTCGTCGCCGGTTTCTCGCAGGGGCAGCTCTACGGCAAGGGCCTGGCGGCGGGCGCCGCGATCGTCGTACTCGGGATCATGCTGGACCGGATCGTGCGGGCCGCCGCGCAGCGGTCGGAGCGTGCTCCCAGTGGCAACCAGACGTGACTCATCCGCCGTTCCGGTTCGCCGGGACCGCGGAATCGGAGTTGACCGACGAACAACACCTTGGGAGGGTGGCAGTAAATGAGATCCATTGTCAATAAGAGGGTCCTGGCGGGCGTCTCGCTGTCCACGGTGGCGGCTCTCACGCTCACCGCGTGTGGTGGTTCCAAGATCGAGTCGACGGATGCCGCCGACTCGGGTGACTGCGGCACCTTCACCATCGCGATCAACCCCTGGGTCGGGTACGAGGCGAACGCGGCCGTCCTCGCCCACGTCGCCGAGACCGAACTCGGCTGCAAGGTCGTCAAGAAGGACCTCAAGGAGGAGCTCGCCTGGCAGGGCTTCGGCACCGGCGAGGTGGACGCGGTCGTGGAGAACTGGGGCCACGACGACCTCAAGCAGAAGTACATCGAGGATCAGAAGACCGCGGTGAGCGCCGGTTCGACCGGTGTGGAGGGGGTCATCGGCTGGTACGTGCCGCCATGGATGGCCGAGGAGTACCCCGACATCACCGACTGGAACAACCTGAACGAGTACGCCTCCCTCTTCGAGACCACGGAGTCCGGCGGCAAGGGACAGCTGCTCGACGGTGACCCGTCCTTCGTCACCAACGACGAAGCCCTGGTCAAGAACCTGGGGCTGGACTACAAGGTGGTCTACGCGGGCAGCGAGCCGGCCCTGATCCAGGCGTTCCGTCAGGCCGAGGAGAAGAAAGAGCCGGTGCTCGGCTACTTCTACGACCCGCAGTGGTTCCTCTCCGAGGTCGAACTGGTGAAGGTGGACCTGCCCGAGTACCAGGAGGGCTGCGACGCCGACCCGGAGAAGGTCGCCTGCGACTACCCGGTGTACGACCTCGACAAGATCGTGAGCAAGTCGTTCGCCGACGCCAACGGCCCCGCCTACCAGCTGGTCGACAACTTCAACTGGACCAACGAGGACCAGAACCTGGTGGCCCGGTACATCGCCCAGGACAACATGTCGCCGGAGGAGGCGGCCGAGAAGTGGGTCGAGGCCAACCAGGACAAGGTTGAGGCCTGGCTGCCGCAGAGCTGACACATCGTTTCGTAGGACCTGTGCGGTGGCGCCGGTAACACACCGGCGCCACCGCACCGCCGTTTCTCGACCTTCTTGCCGCTGGGCAGCTCTTCCGTGGTCCCGTGAATCCGGGCCACCGGATTCACGGGACCACGGAAGGGGCACGGTGCCGCTACGCTACGGCGTGACCGTTGGCGTAGCGGAAACCGGGGGTTGGCGTGTCGCAGAACCAGGCCGAGCAGCGGACCGCCCCGCGGCGGACCGGAGCCGCCCCCTCCACCTTGGACGTGTCGGTGCCGCACTCGGCGCGGGTGTGGAACTACTGGTTGGGCGGTAAGGACAACTTCGCGTCGGACCGGGCGGCCGGGGACCAGGTTCGCGCGATCTTCCCGGAGATCGTCGAGGCCGCTCGCTACTCCCGGGTGTTCCTGCGCGAGGCGGTGACCTATCTCGCCGCCGAGGCGGGGATCCGCCAGTTCCTCGATGTCGGCACCGGCCTGCCGACCGCCGACAATACCCATCAGGTCGCCCAGCGGATCGCACCGCAGGCCCGCGTGGTCTATCTCGACAACGACCCGATGGTTCTCGCACACGCCCGGGTGCTGCTGACCAGCGACCCGGCGGGCGCCACCCAGTACCTCGATGCCGACCTGCACGATTCCGAGCGGGTCATCCGCGAGGCCCGGGCGACACTGGACTTCAGCGAGCCGGTCGGCTTGATGATGCTGGGGGTCATGGGCCACGTCGGGGATCCCGCCCAGGCCCGGGACGCCGTACGCGCTCTGGTCTCGTTCCTGCCGGCGGGCAGCTTCCTGGCGATGTCCGATGGCACGGCCACCAGTGAACGGGTGATCGAGTCCCATCGGCAGTACAACGAGAGCGGTGCGGCGCCGTACCACCTGCGCGAGGTCGCCGACTTCACCGCCTTCTTCGACGGCCTTGACCTGGTCGAGCCGGGTGTCGTGCCGCTGGGGCACTGGCGGCCGCAGAACGGCTCGCCGAAGGTTGTGGACGGCTACTGCGGGGTTGCCCGCAAGTCCTGACCAGCAGCGCCACCGCGGCCGAACGGGTCGGCTCCGTCCGGTCCGACCTACCCCGGGTCAGTGGTGGGCCCGATGTTGGTCGAGCTGGTGGCGCAGGGCACTGGCGAAGCCCTCCGCGGTGCGGAGCTGTTCGCGTAGCGTCTCCACCCGGGTGGCAGCGACGGTGTGGAAGAGGCCGAGCCGGTCAAGCAGGGCGGGCCGGTCGGCGGCACCGGCAGTGACCAGGGCGTCCAGGACGGCGAGCAGCGCCCGCATCTCGTCGAGGCTGAACCCGAGCGGTTTCATTCGTTTGACCACCGCGAGACGCTCCAGGTCGGCGTCGGTGTAGAGGCGGAAACCGCCCTCGCTGCGTGCCGACGGGATGATCAGTCCGGCGTCCTCGTAGTGCCGGATGGTGCGAATGCTCAGCCCGACCCGCTCGGCCACCGCGCCGATTCGCATCAGCGGACCGGCGCCGGCCGGGCGCCCGGCGGCCCCGGGTGCGGGACCACCGGGCACCGAGCCGGGCATCAGTGGCCCCCGCCGAGGTTGCCGGCCAGGTTGCCGTGGATGGCGGCACTGGGCTGGTTCAGCTCGATGATCTCCACGGTCTTACCGCGAGCGGCGTACTTCGTGGTGATCGCGTCCAGGGCCGCGACCGACGAGGCGTCCCAGACGTGGGCGTGGGTCATGTCGATGACCACGTGCTGCGGGTCGTTGGCGTAGTCGAACTGGTAGACCAGATCGTTGCTGGCGGCGAAGAACAACTCGCCGTGCACCGAGTAGATGCGGCTCCCGCCGTCGGGGTCCAGCACGCTGGTGACCTCCACCAGGTGTGCGACCCGGTTGGCGAAGATCACCATGGCGGTGAGGACGCCGATGACCACGCCGATTGCCAGGTTGTGGGTGACCAGGGTCGTGGCGACGGTGGCGACCATGACGAGCGTCTCGCCCCAGGGCATCCGCTTCAGCGTGGCCGGGGCCACCGAGTGCCAGTCGAACGTCGAGACCGAGACAATGATCATTACAGCGACCAGGCCCGCCATCGGGATCGCGGCGACCACGTCACCCAGGCTGACCACCAGGATGAGCAGGAACACGCCGGAGAGGAAGGTCGACAGCCGGGTCCGCGCGCCGGACGCCTTGACGTTGATCATCGTTTGGCCGATCATCGCGCAGCCACCCATGCCGCCGAAGAAGCCGGTGACGATGTTGGCGACGCCCTGACCCCAGGACTCGCGGGTCTTGTTGGAGTGGGTGTCGGTGATGTCGTCCACCAGCTTGGCGGTCATCAGCGACTCCATCAGCCCGACCAGCGCGACGCCGAGGGCGTACGGAGCGATCAGGGCCAGGGTGTCGGCGGTCCACGGGATCTGCGGCAGCCCGAGGGTGGGCAGGCTGTTGGGCAGCTCACCCTGGTCGCCGACGGTCGGTACGGCGATGCTGGCGGTGACGGTGATCCCGGTCAGGACGATGATCGTCACCAGCGGGGCGGGTACGGCCCGGGTGATCCGGGGTAGCCCGATCATGATCGCCAGGGCCAGGCCGACCAGCGGGTAGACCAGCCACGGCACCCCGAGCAGGTACGGCACCTGGGCGGAGAAGATGAGGATGGCCAACGCGTTGACGAAGCCGACCATCACGCTGCGGGGGATGAACCGCATCAGTTTCGCGACCCCGAGTAGGGCCAGTAGCACCTGGATGATGCCGCCGAGGATGACCGCGGCGATCAGGTAGTCCAGGCCGTGCTCCTTCGCCAGCGGTGCCACGACCAGAGCGATCGCCCCGGTCGCTGCGGAGATCATCGCCGGTCGGCCGCCGCAGATCGCGATGACGACCGCCATGGTGAAGGAGGCGAACAGCCCGACGCGGGGGTCCACCCCGGCGAGGATCGAGAAGCTGATCGCCTCGGGAACCAGCGCCAGGGCGACGACCAGACCGGCGAGCACCTCGGTACGAAGAACCCTCGGTGTCAGCCAGGACGGGCGGGACAGGCGCGGCCGGGTGACCGCGGGCAGCTCAGAAGACATACGGCCGTTTCCACTCGGGTGTGCATGGGGCGCACACAGATCGGCACGTCCTACTCGGGACGTGCCGAATTTCGTATACAAACATTTTGGGTTGGGAAACCCGGTGCTGATCCGGGCGGCCTTGCCCGGTAGGGACCGTGAGGGGCCAGCAGCCGCACCTCGACGACCGGGATCGAACTCTACCCTTCGGTGAGGGGAGAGTCGGTCCACCGTGATCATCATCACGGTGGACCGGGTCTGCCCCGGGTTGGCCCGTCCGGATCGGCTCGGGGCTATCCGGCCGACGAATCAGGCGTCCCGAAAAGAGCAGACATATGGCCTGATTCCGTGCTAGAGGAGCACAGTCCGCAGTGCGCAGCTCATCAGGCCAGGCGAATGTCGCTGCCCTCGACGACGAGGTCACGTGGGTCGAGGCTGCGCGGAGCTGGCCCGCCCACCACGGAGCCGTCGGCCACCGAGAACCTGCTGCCGTGGCAAGGACAGTTGATCGTCCCGTCGGACACCTCGGCCACGGTGCAGCCCTGGTGCGTACAGGTCGCCGAGAACCCCTTGAACGTGCCCTCCTGCGGTTGGGTGATGACCACGCCGGCGTCGGCGAGGATCATGCCGCCGCCGACCGGGACTTCGGCTGCCTGTGCCAGCGCCTGCCCGCCGCTGGGTGCGTCCTGCGCGTCGCCGGCCGCTGCGGTGCCGTCACCACCACCGGTGTTCCCGCCGCTGTTCGTGGCCGGCGCGGAGTTGCCGTAGGTGGCACAACCGCTCAGGATGACCGCCCCGGTCGCGCCCACCCCGGCCAGCCACCGTCGCCGCGATGCGCATCCTCCTGGTCGCCCGCGGTCCTGACCGTCGAGTAGGTCGGGACAGGTGGTCACTTCTGGGCCCAGGCCGTCGGGGCGGTGCACCTCGCGACCGACCTCGGTTGCCGGCCGGGTGTTGTCGGCCGATTCGCCACCGGGCCTGCCGGCGGCCGTCCTCGATTCGTTCACAGCGTGACTCCGATCGTGGTGAAGTACCAGAACGACGACGTCAACCACAGTGCGATCAGGGCGGTGAACACGGTGCCGCCCAGCACCGGCAGGATCCAACCAGGCAGGCCAGGCTTCGGTAGGGCGAGCATCTTGACCGTGAAGGCGCCGAAGAAGAAGCAGCCGAGCAGCCCGTGCGCCACGACGCGCATGTCGTAGGTGGCGAAGCCGAGCGCGTACAGGCAGTGGATCGCCACGGGGACAGCGAGCAGGAACGCCAGTCGTCCGGACCAACGATGTACGGGTGCGGCCCAACTGGGAGTCAGTGTGCCGAGTTTGCCCCACATCGACAGCGCGGACAGCAGCTGAGTAACCGCGAGCACGGCCACGCCGGTGGCCAGCCATACCTTGACTGTCTGTGGGCTGGAGAAGCCGCCCACGTTCACCGCGACACCGGTTGGCTCGTGCAGACTGCCGTAGACCCCGAGGGTCACCGCGACCGTGGCACCGATCAGGAACGGGACACCGAGCAGCGTCAGCTGGCGGGTGCCGGCAGTGCGCCCCGCGCCCTCGTCGGCGGTGTGGTTCGTCGTAGTCTCGTTGGGGATGGTCACGACAACTCCCTGGGGCGGGTCGGGGTGAGCACATCGCCGTCGACGGTGACCCGGCCGGCGGCGGTGTCCAGCGGTGGCGCGGGTTGAGCGACGCCGTCCACAGTGACCAGGCCGACCTGGGTGCCGTCGGCGAGCACGATCCACCCGCCGTCGACCTGCGCGCCGCGCACCGTCGCGGTGGCCCGGTAGAGCCCGGACGGCGCCGTGACCGCTGTCAGGGTGAACGGTAGGACCTGGTCGTCGATCTTGATTTGGCCGCTGGCCCGTCCCTCGCCGTACGTGCCGCTGAGCGTCTCGCCGGCACGGCCAGCCAGGTCGAGTCGTCCGCCCGCGGCGGTGCCCTGAAGCCACGCCTCGATCGCAGCACCGTCGCACAGGTAGGCCACCGCGACGCCGTCTTGTACCGAGATCGCGAGTGTGCCGGCGGTCAGTCGTCCTGCCCAGGTGGCGTCGATGGGTGTTTGGGTCGGGGATGGCGATGGTGCGGCGGATGCTCCCGCGACGGCGGTGGCGGTGGGGGCGGCGGCCGGGACTGGTGGCTCGTCGTTCCCACCGGTGGCGTGCACGCTGAGCGCGAGCACCACCGCGCCGAGCGTGACGCCGCCGAGCAGTGTTAACAGCGGAGTGGATTTCACGCTGGGTAGTCAACCCTCGTTCGGCGCGGCAGTCTGCGTACTAGTACCCACAGCCGTCGGGTGGTGGGGTGTTACGGGGCACGTATGGTGAGGCGTGTGTGGCGACAGCTGACCGGGTCTCCTGTTTCGTTGGCTCGGCGGTGGCGTCGTCCGCGGCCGGCTCGTCGTCGAGGCCGCCAGGTTGCGGTGCCGGTGCGGGCTCTGGTCTGGGCCGTTCACATGGCGCTGCCGCTTCTGGGGTTGTGGCTGCTGGTGGCGCGCCCGCAGGCTGATGTGCACTGGCATGATCCGTTGGGTCACTTCTATTTGATCGTTGCGGTGGCGCTGGTGAACCTGGTGATCGGCGTCATGGTCAGTGCGGCGGCGCATCGGCGGCGTGATGCGCGACTGTTCCTCGTGTCGTTGGCGTTTGTGGCCAGTGCCGGGTTTTTTGTGTTGCACGGGTTGGCCACGCCGCAGGTGCTGGTGGAGCATCCGAATCTCGGGTTCGAGTTGGCGCAGCCGGTGGGGCTGGCTTTCGCCGCCGTGTTCGCGGTGGCCTCGTCGCTGCCGTTGGATGGCCGGCGGGGCGCGGCGATCCTACGCGCGCGGCATATCTTCTGGGGTGAGCTGGCGGTGATCCTCGCCCTGTGGGGCGTGGTGTCGTTGCTGGATATGCCGCCGTTGTCGGATCGGCCGGACCCCGCGGTGGAGGACGCGTGGCTGGTCTGGTTGGCGCCGGTGTCGGTGGCGTTGCTGTTGGTCGCCGCGGTGCGGTACTTCCTGCTGTATCGGCGTCAGCCGTCGGCGATGTTGATCAGTGTGATCACGGCGTTCGTGTTGCTCGCTGAGGCGATGGTGACGGTGGTGCTGGCCGACAAGTGGGCGTTGTCGTGGTGGCAGTGGCATGTGCTGCTGGCGCTGGCGTTCGGGTTTGTCGGCTACAGCGCGTTTGTCCAGTACCGTCGTGAGGGTTCGTCGGCCGGGCTGTTCGACGGGTTGGCGCTGGACCAGACCATCCGGGCGGTTCGGGCCGAGTACGGTGCGGCGTTGGAGGAACTGGTATCCGCGCTCGCGGAGCGGGAACGTGACGGTACCGGTGACATCGGCCCGGTCGCGGCCGGGTTGGGGGAACGGTTCGGGCTGACCGAGCGGCAGACCGCGGTGCTGGAACGCGCCGCACAGGCGTTGTCGGCGGAGCGGGAGGTCAGCCGCCGGCTGGGTACCCTGTTTCGGCACTACCTGTCGCCGGATGTCGCGGCCGCGCTGATCGCCGACCCGGACCAGGCGGCGTTGGGCGGCTCGGTTGTCGAGGTGACGGCCCTCTTCGCCGACCTGCGTGGGTTCACCACGTTTTCTGAGGCGGCCGAACCCGCGGAGATCGTGGCCATGCTCAACCGCTACCACGGGGTAGCGGTTCCCTGCATCCTCGACAACGGCGGCACCGTGGTGCAGTTCGTCGGTGACGCCCTACTGGCCCTGTTCAACGCCCCAGCCCGGCAGCCCGACCACGCGCTACGAGCGGTACGCGCGGCGAGCCAGATGCGCCACGCCGTGGACGAGATCGCCGCCGGCCACCCCGACTGGCCGCGGTTCCGTATCGGCGTGAACACCGGCCCGGCGCTGGTCGGTAATATCGGCAGTGACCAGCTACGCGGCTTCAACGCGATGGGCGACGCGGTCAACGTGGCCGCCCGACTGCAAACGATGGCCGACCCCGGCCAGATCGTCATCGGCGAATCCACGTGGCGATCCACCCACACACAGGTCCCGGTCGAGCCACTCGGGGACCTCACCGTCAAAGGACGAACCGGTCTGGTCCGAGCCTACGCAGTACAGGTGCAGCAGTGAACGAATTCTGGAGCACCCTGACCACCGGCGAACGCGACGCCTTCCGCCAACGCGCCACCACCCGCCACTGGCAACGCGACGACGTCCTCTTCCACGAAGGCGACCAGTCAGGATGGGTCGCCGCCCTCGTCGCCGGCCGGGTCAAAGCCTCCTGCCACAGCGCCTCCGGCACCGAGATCCTGCTCGCGGTACGCGGGCCCGGAGCACTCCTCGGTGAGCTGTCCGCGGTAGACCGTTTGCCGCGCTCCGCAACCGTGCAGGCGCTGGACCCGGTCACCGCACTCGTTATGCCACCGGCCGGATTCCAGGAGTACCTACAACAACAGGGCCGCGTCGCCTTCCAACTCATGCGGCTGCTCGCGGAACGGTTGCGGGACGCCGACCGCAAACGAATCGAGTTTGGGGTCCAGGACAGTACCGGCCGTGTGGCGGCTCGCCTGGTGGAACTGGCCGAACGGTTCGGCACCCCGGTGGACAACGGCATCCACGTCGCCGTCCGGCTGTCCCAGGACGAGTTGGCCGGCTGGATCGGTGCGTCACGGGAGGCCGTCACCAAGTCCCTGCGTGTGTTGCGTGACTCGGGCTGGGTGCGCACCAGTCGCCTTTCGGTCGTGGTGTTCGACCTCGATGCGTTGCGGCGGCGGGCGGCCGGGGGTGCGCCGGACTGATCCGCGTCTCAGGCGGCTGCCTGTCGGGTGCTACCGACCACGCGTACCCAACGGATGACCTGAGGTGGTGCCGCCCGGGTTTGGCGGTCTGACGGGATCATGGTCGCGGTGCCAAAACGTGGTCGGTGCCGCTAGCATCGGACTGTTCTGAGGAGACCGGATGGACGACGTCACCCTCCGGGCCCTGTGCCTCCTCGAGGAGGCACAGGCCGGCGGCGCGGCCCAGGTGCTGGTGGCCGCCGAGTCCGCGCTGCGGGCACCGACCGGGGACGTCTGCGACGGCCCCGCCGCGATGCACTTCGCGCGCGTTGTGGCGTTGACCCGGTTGGGTGACCTGCGGGGCGCCGTCACCGCAGCCGACCTGATGCTGGCCGCCGCGGACCGGGAGCACAGCGTGGGATGGCGTTCGTGCGCGCTGTCGCTGCGCGCCATCCGGCGGCTGCGTCTCGGCGACCTGGACATCCGCGAGCACGACATCGTCGCGGTGCTCCGGGATCTGGTCACCGCGGAGACCGCGCTGCTCGCCGGCGAACCCGACCCCGTGATCGCGGGAAACGCCCACACCGGGATCGCAATCGGGTACGCGCAGCTGCGCCTGTACGAGCTGGCCGAGCCCCAGTTCCAGGCAGCGTACGAATCCACCTTTCAGGCGTCGTACCCGGACAACGGCAACCGGGCGATGTGGCTGTGCAACCTGGCCGAAAGCAACCTGATGTGGGCCCTGGAGCTGTACCAGGTCGGCCAGGTGGCGGAGGCGGAGCAGCATCTCACGGTGGCCGAGGAGCACGCGGTACGGGCGGCGGCGGAGGCCTCGGGGCCGAAGGCGGAGGTGTGGCGGCACCTGGGGTTGCTCTTCGCGGCGTCCGCGCGTGCCGAAGGCCGGGATCCGACCGGCGCGGCCGATGACATCCCTCGGTGCATTGCCCAACTCCAGGCGTTCGGCGTGCCCGCGCAGCAGGCGGAGGTGCTGCTGTGCCGGCCCTTCCACGCGGTCGCGCTGCACCGCTCCGGTCGGCTGGACGAAGCCCTGCGTGTCATCGAGGAGGCCGTCGTCGACCTGTCGTCCGACGCCACCTGGCTGGCCTCGGCGGCGCTGCACCGCACGCACGCGATACTGCTGGCCAAGAACGGATCGCGCGACGTCGGGCCCGGACTCACCTACGGCGACACGCTCGCCGAGCTGTTGTGGCGCCAACGGCACCGCTGGCTGCACGCGGCGGTGTCGATGCAGTCGTACGACGTCCTGCGGTGGCAGCACGAACAGGCCGAGCGGGCGGCACGGACCGACCCGCTGACCGGGGTGGCGAACCGGCGGGGCCTCGACAACTTCCTGCGGAAGCTGGCGGACCCGGGCACCGACGACGACCGGGTCGCGGTGCTCGCCCTGGACGTCGACTGTTTCAAGCGGATCAACGACTCGCAGGGGCACGCCGCTGGGGACGACGTGCTGCGTGCGGTGGCGCAGGCGCTGACCACCAGTGTCCGCAGGGGCGACTTCGTGGCCCGGCTGGGCGGCGACGAGTTCGTCGCCATCCTTCCCGGTGCTGACTGCGCCGCCGCGGAACAGGTTGCCCGTCGGGCCGTTGCCGCCGTGCGTGGACTGACGCCGTGGCGGACGGGGGTCAGCGTCGGGGTCGCCAGCGGCGCCGCCCACTCGCTCGGGATGTCGCTGGCTGATGCCGACCGCGCGATGTACGCCGCAAAGCGGGCCGGCGGCAACCAGGTGAGCCGCGGGCACGTCGCGACCTGAGCTCGGCAGCGACCCCGGCCGCGTCGGCGCCCCCCCCGGATGTCCCCGCGGGCGCGGCGGCTGCCGATATCGGGGCCAGCCTGCGGTCCGGTGGGGGAGGATCCCCACGTGACGGGCGAAATTCCTCGTGGGCGGCGGTGGTCCGCCCGGAGCACCGGGGCCAACCGGCGCAGTTCACCACTGCGGGCCTTCCTGCACACCGAGACCGGCAGCGCGCGGGTGCTGCTGGCCGCCGCCGTGGTCGCGCTCGTGTGGGTGAACCTCGACGAGTCGTCGTACGAGTCGCTGTGGGGCAGCACCTTCTCCGTCCAACTCGGCAACTGGCAGGTCTCACACGATCTGCGGTTCTGGGTCAACAGCGGACTCATGACGTTCTTCTTCCTGGTAATCGGCCTGGAGGTGCGGCGCGACTTCGATCTGGGTGAACTGCGGGAACGGCGCCGGTTGATGCTGCCGCTGCTGGCGGGGATCGGCGGCATCCTGGCGCCAATCGCGATCTACCTGGCATTCAACGCCGGGAAGCCGACGGCCATGGGCTGGGGCGTGGTGATGGCGACGGACACCGCGCTCGCGTTGGGCATGCTCGCCGTCCTCGGCCCCCGCTTCTCCGACCGGTTGCGGAACTTCCTGCTGACCGTCGCCGTCGTGGACGACCTGATCGTGATCGCGGTACTGGCGATCGCCTACCCGGAGCATCCGTCGCCGACGGCGTTGTTCGTCGCGGTGGGCATCTTCGCGCTGGTCCTGCTCATCCGTGCGGCCGGCGGCCGGTGGGGGCCGGGGTACCTGCTGCTGGGGGTGGCGGCGTGGCTGGCGGTGTCGGAGTCGGGGGTTGACCCCGTGGTGGTCGGTCTGGTGATGGGGCTACTCACCTACGCCTATGTTCCGGCCCGCACCGAGTTACGGCAGGCGGCCGACCGGTTCCGGCTGTTCCGGGAGCAACCCAGCCCGCAACTGGCGAGTTCGGTCCGGGCCGGGCTCGCGGCGGCGCTGTCCCCGAACGACCGGTTGCAACACATCTACCACCCGTGGGCCAGCTATCTGATCGTGCCACTGTTCGCGCTGGCGAACGTCGGCGTGGTGGTTGACGGTGAACTTCTGGCTCGCGCGGCGACCTCCCCGGTCACCCTCGGCGTCCTCTTCGCCTACGTGGTCGGCAAGCCGGCCGGAATCGTGATCGCCTCGATGCTGGTGGCCCGGCTCAGCCAGAACCGGTTCCGGGCACCGGTCGGCTGGGCCGCGATCATCGGAGTCGGCACCGTCTCCGGCATCGGGTTCACCATCGCGTTGCTGATCGCCACCCACGCCCTCCACGGGCCCGCCCTCGACGAGGCGAAGGTGGGCATCCTCGTAGCGACGGTCGGCGCCTCCCTCACCACCTGGCTGGTGTTCCGCCTCGCCGCCCGGCTCGGCCCGGCGCGGCGGGCCCGGGCGCTGCTGGGCGCCGCGGAGGGGATCATCGACCTGATGGTCCCGGTCGATCCGGATCGGGACCATGTCCGTGGTCCACGCGAGGCACCGGTGACAGTCGTGGAGTACGCCGACTTCGAGTGCCCCTACTGCGGGCAGGCCGAACCGGCAGTCCGGGAACTGCTGGCCGACTTCTCCAGTATCCGGTACGTCTGGCGGCACCTACCCCTCACCGACGTGCACCCCAACGCCCAGGTGGCCGCTGAGGCCGCCGAGGCGGCGGGAGAGCAGGGGGCCTTCTGGGAGATGCACGACCTGCTGCTGGCGAATCAGGGTGAGCTGCGCCCCGCCGATCTGCTCCGGTACGCCGAACGACTCGACCTTGATCTGGACCGGTTCCGGGAACACCTCGCCGAACGTCGTGGTACTGCCCGGATCGCCGAGGATGTCGACTCGGCCGATCTGAGCAGCGTCTCCGGTACGCCGACCTTCTTCGTCAACGGTCGCCGACACCACGGCCCGTACAACATCGAGGCGCTCTCCGCGGCGGTCACGACGGCGTTCACCAGTGCGCGGCTTCGCCCCGCGGACGGCCGGGAACCAGGCTACCGGCGCGAGGGTGGGCCGGAACGGCCGGACGCGGAACCGGGGAGCTGAGGGACCCGGCCCGGCGGAACGACCGGGTGGGTCCGCCGACGTGGCGGATGCGGACAGCGGGGGCGGGCCGGGGCGGGAAGGTTTCTGGTCGGCCCGTCGGGGAAGCCAGCGGTATGGCCGAAACCTTCGCGGATCAGGATCTGGCTACCCTGCGGTCCATCGCGCGTGGCGCCGGGATAGCGGACACCGAACGTATGCCGCACGACGAGTTGGTCGAGATGCTAAGCCGGGCAGGCTTGGCCGAACCGGACAGTGAGGCGGCCGAGCAGCCCACCCGGGACCCGGCCGGGCTCGCCGGCCTGCCTCGCAGTGATCTCACCCTGGGTGATGAGAGCACCGGTGGGCGGGCCGCTGAGGAGTCGATCGGCGCTCGCCCGGGGGAGTCGGGCACCGAGATCCCCGACCGCACCGAGCGCTGACCACCGACCACCGACTACGGGCGCGCCGCCCCCGGGGACCGAACCAGCGTGTTCGGCCGCGGGGGCGGCGCACGCGCAAACCACCCCGGTTGACCCGGTCGAGCCGGAGGCCGGAACAAGCCGTGATGCGACTGGCGGGCGGTCCGCGCCGAACCAGCCCGTACCGGCCGGCCCGGCAGGGCATGGTGGGGGTATGACGACCTCGCAGTCCACCACCGCTGGTCACCGCGCCGATCGGGCGAAGCACCGCCCCCAGACGTTGCTCCTGCTGGGGGCGAGCGGTGACCTGGCTGACCGGCTGCTGCTGCCGGGCCTGGGGCGGCTGGTGGCCACCGGTCCCGGTGCCCGGTCGAACCTCACCCTGCTCGGCAGCGGCGCGGACGACTGGGATGACGAGCGTTGGCGTCGCCGGGTGGCGGACGCCTTCGCCGCGGCGGGGGCGACCGGCCCCCGGGTCAAGGAGCTTGTCCGCACCACCTGCTATCTGCCCGCCGACGTGACGAAGGAGAAGGATCTACGCCGGCTGTTGTCGAACTGTCACGACCAACTCGTGATCTTCTTCGCGCTGCCGCCGGCGATCACCGCCCAGGCCGCCGCCGAGCTAACCCGGATCGGTCTGCCACCGGGCACCCGGCTGATGTTGGAGAAGCCCTTCGGCACCGACGCTGTCTCGGCCCGCTCCCTCAATGAGGTGCTGGCCCGGCTGGTGCCGGAGGAGCAGGTTTACCGCATCGACCACTTCCTCGGCAAGTCCACGGTGATGAACATCCTCGGGCTGCGCTTCGCCAACCGGATCTTCGAGCCGATGCTGAGCTCCGCGCACGTGGCCTGCGTGGACATTGTTTTCGACGAGACGCTGGGACTGGCCGGCCGGGCCGGCTACTACGACGGCGCCGGCGCGCTCATCGACATGGTGCAGAGTCACCTGCTCCAGGTCCTCGCACTGATCGCGATGGACGCCCCGCCCACCCTCGACGCCCGGGACCTGCGGGGCCGGAAGGCGCAGGTGCTGCGGGCCACCCGGGTGTGGGCGGACGACCCGGCGAGGTGGAGCCGGCGGGGCCGGTATGCGGCGGGGGAGGCCAACGGGAAACGGCTGCCCGCGTACACCGAGGAGCCCGGTGTCGACCCCGGCCGGGGCACCGAGACGTTCGCCGAGGTGGTGCTCTGTGTCGACACCTGGCGCTGGGCCGGCGTGCCGTTCCGGCTGCGTACCGGCAAGGGGCTCGCGGCCCGCCGCAAGGAGGCCGTGGTCACGTTCAAGCAACCGCCCCGGGTGCCGTCCGGGCTGATCGGGTACGACCAGCCCGACCGGCTGCGGATCGGCTTCGGCCCGGACCGGCTCGGCCTCGACGTCAACATCAACGGCCCCGGGAACCCGTTGGAACTGGGCCAGGCACACCTGGTGGCCGACTTCGGCCCGGGGGGTCTGCCGCCGTACGGGGAGGTGCTCCGCGGCGCCTTCGACGGCGACCCGACGCTGTCGGTCCGGGGCGACACCGCCGAGGACTGCTGGCAGATCATCGAGCCGGTGCTCGACTGCTGGCGGGCGGGGGCGGTGCCATTGCGGGAGTACCCGGCGGGCAGTCGGGGCCCGGAGGACTCCCTGCTGACCCCGATGCCGGGCGTGGCGACCAAGGACTGACCCGGTGCCGGGTAGGCATCAGCCCAATTTTTTGACATGGTCCGGCTCGAGGGTGAGACTCACATGATCGTTCACTTTGCCGGGAAGAGTCCACAGGGGGGACCATGTCCAGCAAGAGATTCCGGGGGGCCGGTGTCGCGCTCGCCCTGACGTTCGGTCTGCTGGCGGGTTGCAGCGCCGGGGAGGGCGTCGACGTCGACGGGGGGCAGACCGGCGCCGGTGGGATCCTCACCGCCGCGATCAGCGGGGAGCCGGATCAGCTGGACCCACACCACACCTCGGCATACCCCAGCTTCCAGGTGCTCGAGAATGTCTACGACACGCTCGTCGAGCCGGACGCGAACCTGGCGATGAAGCCGTCCCTGGCGACCGAGTGGACCACCAGCGATGACCAACTCACCTGGACGTTCACCCTCCGTGAGGAGGTGACTTTCAGTGACGGATCCCCGCTCACCGCCGAGGACGTGGTCTACTCGTACAACCGGATCATCGACGAGGAGCTGAACGCCGCGTACCGGCTCGCCACCGTCGAGTCGGTGACGGCCCCGGATCCGGGCACCGTCGTCGTGCAGCTGACCGCGCCCACCCCGAACCTGCTCGCCAGCCTCGGTGGCTTCAAGGGAATGGCGATCGTCAAGGAGTCCAACGTGGAATCCGGGGCGGTGAAGACGGAGCCGATCGGCAGCGGCCCGTTCGCCGTCTCCTCCTACAGCGCCGGGGACAGCATCAAGCTGGTGCGCAACGACAACTACTGGGGCACCAAGCCCAAGCTGGACGGGGTGACCTTCACCTTCGTGCAGGACCCGACGGTGGCCCTGCAGAACCTGCGCAGCGACGAGGTGCAGTGGACCGACAACCTGCCGCCGCAGCAGGTGTCGGCGCTTCGTGAGGACGACGACCTCGTCGTGCGCTCCGCGGCATCGAGCGACTACTGGTACCTGGCTCTCAACCAGGCCCGCAAGCCCTACGACGACGTCAACGTGCGCCGGGCGGTCGCCTACGCGCTCGACCGGGAGGCCATCACCAAGGCCGCCAAGTTCGGGCTGGCGACGGTCAACCAGACCGCGATTCCGACCGACAGCGCCTACTACTACGACTACGCGCCGTACCAGCAGGACCTGGCGCAGGCGAAGCAGCTGCTGGCCGAGGCGGGCGGGACCGACCTGACCATGGATCTGATGGTCACCAACGAGTACCCGGAGACGGTGACCGCGGCGCAGGTCATCGCGGCGCAGCTCGAGAAGATCGGCATCACTGTCAAGATCCGTACGCTGGACTTCGCCCAGTGGCTCGACGAGCAGGGCAAGGGGAACTTCGACTCGTTCATGCTCGGTTGGCTGGGCAACATCGACCCCGACGAGTTCTACTACGCCCAGCACCACAGCGCCGGCACCTTCAACTTCCACGGATACCGCAACCCGACCGTGGACAACCTGCTCGACCAGGCCCGGACCGAGACCGACCAGGCCGCGCGGAAGCAGCAGTACGAGCAGGCGGCCAAGCAGATCGTCGACGATGTCAGCTACCTCTACCTCTACAACCCGGATGTGGTGCAGGGCTGGTCGCCGCAGATCAGCGGCTACGAGGTCCGCGCCGACCGGGCGATCCGGTTCCGCGACGTCGACCTTGCCCGGTGAGGTGGCGGGACCTTGCTGGTGATGCTCAGTGAGTTGGCGGGTCACTCCAGGTGACCCGCTTCATCCTGCGTCGGCTGCTCCAGTCCGGCATCGTCCTCCTCGGTGTGACGCTGGTGGTGTTCCTGCTGCTGCAACTCGTCCCCGGCGATCCGGTGCGGGTGGCGCTCGGTACCCGCTTCGACCCCGAGACGTACGAGGCGTTGCGCTCCCGGGCCGGGCTGGACCAGCCGCTGCCGGTGCAGTACGCCAGCTACGTCGGGCAGGCGTTGACCGGTGATCTCGGGGTCAGCTTCCGCAGCGGCCGGCCGGTGACCGCGATCGTGCTGGAGCGGCTGCCCGCGACGCTCTCCCTGGCGATCACCGCGATCGTCTTCGCGCTCCTGGTCGCCTTCCCGCTGGGGGTGCTCTCGGCCCTGCGCAGCGGCTCGGTGTTCGACCACGCCGCGCGGGTGTTCAGCCAGTTCGGGGTCTCGGTACCGGACTTCTGGATGGGCATCATGGGCATCCTGCTCTTCGCGGGGGTGCTGGGTTGGTTTCCGCCCTCGGGTTACGTGGCCCTCACCGAGGATCCTGTCGGCTGGGCGTCGCACGTCTTTCTCCCGGCGGTCACGGTCGGCCTGGTCACCGCGTCGATCCTGACCAGATTCATCCGATCCTCCGTGCTGGAGGTGCTCGCCGAGGACTACGTCCGCACCGCCGAGGCGAAGGGGCTGCCCACCCGCGTGGTGGTGGTGCGGCACGTCCTGCGGAACGCGCTGATCCCGGTGGTCACCGTCGTGGCGGTGCAGCTGGCCAGCCTGCTCGGCGGCGTGATCGTGATCGAGGTGCTCTTCGCATGGCCCGGGGTGGGTCGACTCACCTATGACGCGGTGCAGGCCCGGGACTATCCCGTGCTCCAGGGGGCGATCCTGCTCGTGGCGGCGCTGTTCCTGGTGGTCAACCTCCTGGTGGATCTCCTCTATGCCCGCCTTGATCCGAGGATTCGGGTGCGATGAGCGGAAACGGTGACTCGACGTCGCGCCGGGCGCTGGTGGCGCTGGGCCGCGACCCGTTGGCCGTGACCGGCGGTGTGGTGCTCGTGCTGCTGGTCGTGGCGGGCCTGGCCGGGTCGTGGCTGGCCCCCGCCGGCATCAACGAGGTGGATGTCGACCGGATGCTCCAGCCACCCAGCTGGGCGCATCCCTTCGGCACCGACGAACTCGGTCGGGACGTACTCAGCCGGGTCCTGGTCGCCGCCCGCGTCTCGCTGCAGGTCGGCGCGGTCAGCGTGGGGATCGCCCTGCTGGCGGGTGTCACGCTGGGGCTGTTTGCCGGCTACTACCAGGGGTGGCTGGACAACGTACTCATGCGGTGCATGGACGTGTTGTTCGCGTTCCCGGTCCTGCTGCTCGCGGTGGCCATCGTCGCGGTCCTGGGGCCGGGCCTGAGTACCGCGATGGTCGCGATCGGCGTGGTCTACACCCCGATCTTCGCCCGGGTCACCCGCGCGGGGGTGCTCTCCGTCCGGGAGCAGGTCTTCGTCCGGGCGGCCGTCGCCACCGGGGCATCGGATCTGCGGATCATGCGTCGGCACGTGCTGCCCAACATCGCGGCGCCGCTGATCGTCCAGACGTCGCTCTCACTGGCCTTCGCGATCCTGTCCGAGGCGGCGCTCTCCTTCCTCGGCCTGGGGGTGCAGCCGCCCGAGCCGGCCTGGGGCCGGATGCTCTACGACGGGCGCGGATTCGTCACCGACGCGTGGTGGCTGGGCTTCTTCCCCGGTGCCGCGATATTCCTCACCGTCCTGGCGTTCAACCTGGTCGGAGACGCGCTCCGCGACGTGCTCGACCCCCGCCAGCTCACCGTCAGCGAGGCGAGGAGGAACGCCGGATGACCGACGAAACCGTGCTGTCCGTCGCGGACCTGACCGTGACGATCGGTACCCGCCGGGGAGCGGCCCGCGCGGTCGCCGGCGTCGACTGGTCGGTCCGGCCGGGGGAGACCCTCGCCCTGGTCGGCGAGTCGGGCAGCGGCAAGAGCATGAGCGTGCTCGCCGCCACCGGGCTCGCCCCCCGCGCGGCCCGGGTCACCGGAGATGTCCGGCTACTCGGTACGGACCTCGCCGCGCTGTCGGCGGCACGTCGCCGGCGAATGCGGGGGCGGCACGTCGGGTTCGTCTTCCAGGACCCGATGACCTCGCTGAACCCGGTGCTGACCGTCGGCCGCCAGATCGGCGAGGCCAGCGAGGTCCACCTCGGACTGACCCGCCGAGCCGCCCGGGCCCGCGCCATCGAGATGCTCGAAATCGTCGGCATCCCCTCCGCCGCCGACCGGGTGGACGCCTACCCGCACCAGCTCTCCGGTGGGATGCGTCAGCGCGCGGTGATCGCCATGGCCCTGGTCTGCGAGCCGGATCTGCTGATCGCCGACGAGCCCACCACCGCGCTCGACGTGACCACGCAGGCCCAGATCGTCGAGTTGGTCGCCGACCTGCAGCGGCGCCTCGGCACCGCGGTCGTCTGGATCAGCCACGACCTCGGCGTCGTCGCCGGGCTCGCCGACACGGTGGCCGTCATGTACGGCGGTCGCATCGTGGAACAGGGGGCGGTGGACGCGGTCTTCGCCGAACCGGCGCACCCGTACACCGCCGCGCTGCTCGCGGCGCGGCCGGACCCGGACGTGAACGTCACCGAACTGGTCACCATCCCGGGGACGCCCCCCAGCCCGCTGGAGCTTCCCGAGGGGTGCGCGTTCTGGCCCCGCTGCTCGGTCCGGGGGGACAGTCGCTGCGAGCGGGAGTTGCCACCTCTGGTGCCGGTCGCGGCGGGGCACCAGGTCCGGACCTTCTATCCGCGCCAGCCGACTGGGGAGGACCGATGACCGGGGAGAGCGTGGCCACCGACGCGGTCGCGGAGCTGACCGACCTGGCGGTGCGGTTTCCGACCCCGGCCGGGGTGGTCCGCGCCGTGGACGGGGTGTCGCTGACGGTACGCCGCGGCGAAACCCTCGGTCTGGTCGGCGAGTCCGGCAGCGGCAAGTCGACCACCGGGCTGGCGCTGCTGCGCCTGGTCGAGCCGACCGCCGGTACGGTCCAGGTGGCGGGGCAGGACGTGACCCGCTGGTCGCGGCGGCGGTTGCGTCGGCTGCGCCGCCGCGTCGCCATGGTGTTCCAGGATCCGCAGGCATCCCTCGACCCGCGGCACACCGTCGGGGCGAGTATCGCCGAGCCGCTGGCCGTACACCGGCTCGCCGCCAGCGGCGCGGCCCGGCGGGACCGGGTAGCCGAACTGCTCGACCTGGTCGGCCTGCGTCGCGATCTCGCCGAACGGCACCCGCACGAACTCTCCGGCGGCCAGCGGCAGCGGGTGGGCATCGCCCGGGCACTCGCCGGTGAGCCGGACCTGATCGTCCTCGACGAACCGATCGCCTCCCTGGACCTGAGCGTGCAGGCGCAGATCATGAACCTGCTCCGCGGGCTGCAGCGAGAGCTCGGGCTAACCTATCTCTTTATCGCGCACGATCTCGCCGCCGTCGAGCACATGAGTGATCGGGTGGCCGTGATGTACCTCGGCCGGATCGTGGAGAGCGGCACCCCGGCGCAGATCTGGCGGGAGCCCGCCCACCCCTACACCGCCGCTCTCCTGTCGGCGGTGCCGGTGGCCGACCCGCCGGTGCAGCGTAGTCGCCAGCGGATCATCCTGGCCGGTGATGTCCCGAGCCCGATCGACCCGCCCACCGGCTGCCGGTTCCGGACGCGGTGCCCGCAGGCCCGGCCCGACTGCGCCCAGACCGACCCGGTGCTGGTCGAGATCGGCTCCGGCCACCAGGCGGCCTGCCTCTTCGCGGGCGAGGCGGTACGCGCGATGCGGGCGCAGCCCGTCAACGTCCCCTCGCCCTGACCGCTGCAACCTGGCGCAACAACAAGGCCAGTGCACCCGGGTCCGGGACGAGGCCGCTGAACCGAGATTGCCTACGAGGTCTTTGCGGTGTCCGGCGGCGTGAATAGTCAACTCGTCGCCGTGGAGGCGGTAGCGGACTCGGTAGTCACCGGCACGCAATTGACGTCCGGATCCGTCGCGCATGTTGGTCGAGCGCTGCGGTAGGGGGCCGGAGACCGTCAACATCGTCTCTCAACTGACCGTGCGTCAATCATTTTGCTCGCAGCCGCACCTATTCCACAAGTGTAACCACTAGTGGTTCCGAATTGTGCGATAGGAATTCATGGTCAGGCAGGTATTCAACATGAAGATGAGAAGTGTAGTCACCTTCTGTGGCAAATTCTCCAACGGTTGCCGCCAGCATTTTCATCTCCGCCACCCCGCCCTGAATCTCCAGAACCTCGTGATCAGATGAAACCGAGACCAAAACCGGCCCCGACGTCCACCTGATCTTGATTAACGATAGCGCTTTGCTGTAGGGTGAAGGTTTACCACTTGGATCGAGACGACAACCCTCCCGACCCAAGCGTAGCTCCTCCGCCACTCTCAACAGCTCGAGGATGGTGCCAGTGAGTTCCATCTCGCCAGTGGCGTTAGCCCAAAGGACACGCATTTATGATCTCGTAATCGCTTTACGGATAATAATCACCAGGCCTAGTGGTTGACGGATTGATCGGGGTAAGGGGGTCTTTGAGTGGACCTTTGGCCACTGTCTGATCATAAGGCAGAGCCGGAGTCGACACACTCCCGAACCCGAACAGAGGCCATCGTTACTCCAGATATTGGTCCACATCTACAAATGCGCCAACGTCCGCAAGAAATTTAAGGGCGTTCCCATCTAACGAGAACCCCGGCCCATGGGGGTCATCGTCGGAAATCCATTGGATAATCTTTAGTTTGACTTCGCAGCCAGACTTTTTAACTCCCATAATAGCATTACGCAATGGAATGGCTCGACAAAGCAGTCGCTCTATCACCTCGGAAATCGCCACGGAACGCCGGCCGCTTTCACGAATCTCCCACGAATGCTCCTTGGCGGGAAACGGCAGGGTTGATCCCGGACGGACCTTCCCCTTCCCTAGCGACCTGTCCGGGGGGACTCCGACAGCCGCAGTGAGCGCTTCCACGTCAACCGCATCACTTATAATGACAAGCGCTGCGACCCGCACATTCCTGTCGTCAGACACGTTCAGCATCCTGTGCCCGGCATATAGAAACTTCCATCCTCGTTTGCGTATGTAGAAATAGGAGTTCGATCTTTACCTTGTTTGGGGATAAGAAAGAGATAACCGGACCTCTTGTCGACATAGATGTCATAGTGCGAACACTTTCGTCCCTCACCCAATCACACCTTCCTTGAATTCGTGAACGTTTCACACCATGGTGTCAGCTGACTATCCTTGACCTTTTCAAGGAAGATAGATCCGGATTCAGTGCCGGATGCCCATCCTCATTGTTGTTGTGCACCAGGACTCGCGTTTTGCCGGCTACCACATAGTACGCACGCCGAAAGGGTAGGAGGCCCCCTTGAAAGCGATAGCGGCGATACTCTGCGTCGACCAGTTCGGTTCGTGCTAGCAATTCTTGGGACAGCAGGAACGACACACCATTCGACAACTACCACTCAGACTCATTAGACCCCGTCTCGTAATCAACCGCAGAAACATACTCCCAAGGAGTTCCCGTCTTTCTCTCGTACGCCTTTTGAGCGACGTAAAGGATCCGCTCCGAGCTTGGGAGGTAGGAGTGAGTGTAACCTTGAAAGGGCCGAGAACCGGCCAAGACCGACTCAAAGGCCACCTCACCTGCAACCACCACCGCACAACGATTATAGAGGAACGAATCGCTTGATTGACTTCTGTCGGTGTCTATGGTCGGAAGATCAGCATAGGTTCTACGATCTAAACGAAAGAGAGCACTGGCAAGAAGATCTTCGAAGGAAGTTATTTCCTCCACCTCCCTGCCAGCCAACTCCTCTTCCAGCGCACTAAAGGGTTCGCGCTCGTCAGCGACTGGATACCCGCCAATCAAGGCAATGAGACGCCAGAACTCTTGAAAGGTCATCGCAATCCTCAAGGAAACCTTCGTTTCAATCCGGGCGAATTTACCTCGTTAGCCAACTTCTCCTTTCCGCCCAGCAGCTCAATCACATCTGCCTCAACAGCCTCACGTTTCGCCTGAGAACCCCATACATTGATACAAATAACATGCCCATCAGGATCCCGCCGACCCCTTCGGGCATGCTTGCCTAGCCGATCCTGGAAACTGGCAGCTTGACCAACGTACGGCAACCCCGCCTTCTTATCCTGTAAGATATAGACCCCTTGATCATTACCGCAGTTGTGAACGAGGACCGGGGTGTTGCCGGCTATCACATAGTACGTGTGGCATATTTACCGCCTGCTCGGAGAGTAACCTACGACGACATGTCGTTGACCTGCACTTTCGTCGACTGCAACAGCGACGGCTCGCGGTGCAGGACCTGGTTGACGGCAACGGTGACGGCAACACGGACAGACACCACCGCACACCACCGCACGCCGCAGAGGACTGGCGGTTCCCCGTTGGACACCTACAACGCCCTCTCCCCGAACGGCTGGCCCAGGCCGCGGACGACGGACCTGCGAGCGGCGCGAGCGCACGAAGGCCTCTCCCGGACTCAACGGCGCTACACGTCGCCCTGCAACCGCCCTACCGGCACCCCCTCGACCCGGAGACCACGCACAGGCCCCACAAGCCACCGACACCACCCGGGCAGACACCTGACGGCACCCGCCCCGCCACCGCACCACCCAGCCGCCAACAAGCCGACCAGAGCACCGAGCACAGCAGCCACGGGAGCGAGCTGGTCCAAATTTGCTCTACCTAATCAAGAGCGGCCCGGCATAGCCGGGCCGCCCGCACGCGCTACAGGCCTACGGCCCCGCGCGCACGCCCGCAAGTGCGATGCCGCCCAAACGGCAGTATGCCCGTTGGCAGTAGACAGCGGCCGTGACGATCCCTTCACCAAGCAGCCTCAGCTATCAGATCCGGGGATCGACGCCGCACCACTATGCGGCAGGCCACCGACCATGCAGCACGCAGGGATCGAGCGTAGGCACTGAATCGGCGGTTATCGATCCAGATCTCCCGCTGACGGCAACCGTGACGGCAACCCGAGTGGACCCGAACGACCATAGATGCCCTCCCATCACGGATCGTGACCGCCGATTACGGCCATGGCGGGCTGGACGACGGCCAGGCCACGGCACAACACTGATCATCAGTACGCGCCTTCCGCTCGGTTGAGCCGATGCCCCGTCGAGGCACGACAGCGTCCATTCGAATAGCAAGCGCACAGGAGAGATTCTTTACGAGGAGTCCCATTCACCCCAGAACGCAATCTCACCACCAGGCAAGCACGTCAACCGCCTTCCGTTCGGCCCGACAATACCCCAAGCCTCGTACTCGGCATGCGGAGCAACGATCAGTTGGGCTCCACTCTCAAATGTTACTTCTAGATCGCCACCGTTCCCTACGTCAGCCAAGCCGACGCTATCGCGCACTAGCTGCGCGAGGTGGATGGCGGCAGCGGCTGGGGATTCCGGGTCGAACCGTACCAGGTCACCAGCAGGCGTCTTAATGATCGAATCGGTCTCCACACGCAGTTCATAGTCCCCACTAGTAAGGATCGTGAGAGCAGCACCGAAGCAAACACGAGTTACCAATTGGCCTTCAACGTTCAAGTCCACGTCTACCATCCAACCGGGGTCGGAAACGTGCCGTCGGGATTCATTGGGATATGGGTTTCGGCCTTTGAGTCTGGCTTCCCATTGAGCCCGATCGGCTGACCGTGCCTGTTATAAAAGCGTACGTACCCATTTGGATACTGAGCGTTCGGGTTCATAGTGCGGACCATGTTCGCGTTCCCGGTCGCTCCAGGAGCTTGCCAGACAGTTCCCTTACCATTATCGGCCGTCCTCGCTGTCCAATCATCTCCGACTCCAGCAGGACGATGGGGACCGGGCGCCGGAACGTCACACGGTCCGGTGTTGTGCACCAGCACTGGCGTCCTGCCGGCTACCACATAGTACGTGTGGGGCCAACAGCGGCGTCACGCTAGGTAATGACGGGCCCCACCTGCACGTCCGCTTACGGTTCTGCCCGGCGAATATCAGCGTCGTCGATGCTGACAGCAGTCATGACAGCAACACCGACGCACGCCCGGCAACAAGGGCGGCCTGTTGACCCGGACTACCACTGATGGACGCCCCACCCCTGCCGGCTCGAGCGCACCCCGGCGTCGGGCGACCGCTCCCTGGATGGCCCTTGACCAGGAGCCCACTATGGCCGGACATGGCCACCGGACCCAGGCGGTTTACGAGTAGACGTCCTTGCGATGCCCGACGTCATGGACGGTCAATTCGTCACCGTCGAGGCGGTAGAGCACCCGGTAGTCACCGACGCGCAACCGACGCCCGGATCCATCCCGCATCTCAGTCGAGTTCTGCGGCGCAGGATCGGACACCAGGCCGAGAATCGCGCTCAGGACCGTCAGGAAGACGTTGCGGGGCTGCTTGTGCAGCCAGACCAGTACATCCCGGTCGATCTGCACCTTCACGCCGCCGCACCTCCGGCCCGGTCGGCCAGCAGCGCCTCCACCTCACGAGGATCAACCCCAAGCGACTCAAGAGCCGCCGACAGCGGCACGAACTCACCCTCGGCACGGGAATGAGCGATCACCGCAGAGTCCCGACGGTCTCGGAACGCCTCGATCTCCTCCCACTCGTCGATACCGACCAGGACGGCCACGGGCCGCTCGTACTTGGTGATGATGACCGGCTCACCGGTTCGCTCCACCCCGTCCAGCACCCGACCCGCGCCATCACGGAACTCCCGCAACGTAATCCTCGCCATGCACCACACCGTACCACGCGGTACCGTTCGGCCTGAGGGGAAGCGTCGCAGCCCCGAGACCCCGACCAACGGACCCCGCCGCCGACGGAGCCACTGGGCTAGAAACTGCTTCACCTAATCAAGAGCGCCCGGCTACGCCGGACGCACGCGCACGCGCTACAGCCGTTCCGGCCCGCGCGCACGCGCCCACGCAACAGAACACCCGAACCCGCCAGACGCAGCCAGCCACCGGCGCGACAGCAAGCAGTCATCAGGGGACACCAGGCCGTGACGATCCCTTCACCGAGCAAGCGACGCCGTGGCTTCCGGGGATCGACGCCCCGCCGCTACGCGCCGCGCCACCGACACCCTCGGGCACTGTCGCCGTCGTTAGATCACATCGCTCAATCTACATACGTACGAATTAATTGACAGCAGCCGTGACAGCAACCCACGCGAACAACCACGCCCATCAGCACACAGTCGAGTGGCACCAATACAGTGGGTAGTTGACATGCTCTGCGACCGGCAAGGACGGGTGGCCTTGGCGATCAAGGCCACCCGTAGTTCGGTCTCGCCTACATCCGGAACTCTATGAAATAGTCGAACCTTTCTGAGTCGATTTCAATCGAATATTCCCTCTGCAGGCGATCGAGACTTTCACCTATGACCGGGAACGAGTCTCCCCGCAAGTTAGGATAGTCGCCAACAAGCGACTTGACGACGTCTTCGTCAAAAGAATCCGGGAGCTGAACCTCCGATTCAAAGGCATCGCCGAACTTCTCATACGCGAGCACTACCCAGCTCATCGCCCACAGGTCCGTCCTGCAATAGGACCTTTAGGCCTACCCTTGCTGTCTGTCATCATCTCGCCAGTGCTCGGATCAAAGGCTCCGAGGTGCTTGCCCTTCTTATTGTATTTCTCAACCTCGCCATGCTGCGAGTCCCACTCATAAATGAACTTCTTGTCTTCCCAGAGTGCACGCGTTCCTCCACCGCCCTGGACGGAAGTTCGCGGCTTGACGCGCCGCGCGTCGGGGAATCCAGGTAGCTCTTTCGGTGCTGGAGTATATCCACCGGAATTATGGACCAACACCGGCGTGTTGCCGGCTACCACATAGTACGTGTGGAGGCCGTCAACGGTGAGGTTGTGCACTCGTCCCTGGCGGAGAGCTTTGGCAATCGCGGTGATCTGGATCCAGGTTCGGCCGAGGCCCGCAGCCCATGCGGGGCTTGAATTGCTCGCGGTGACCGGTCCTGGCCCCGCGTAGCCGGTTCGGTGTGTTCAGCGGTGGAGATAGCCGGTCCGGGCTTTGGAGTCCCGGGGCGAGGGAGCGGCCTTGGCCTGGCCCGGGGCCAGGAGGGTCACCATGGCGGGTCATGGGGGTCTGAGGCCAGATGGATCCGGGTGCGCAGCTGCCACCGTATCCCCGTCAATGGCCTGTCGGTGTTCGCGCCGTTGTCTGCCCGCACAGGCACAGGCACAGGCACAGGCACAGGCGCAGGCACCAGGATGGACCTGGCCCGCCGTTCATCGGTGAGGTCGTTACCACGTGGCACCTGAAGGTCAGCAGACGGCCGTGCGGGCATCCGCTTTCGACGGCTTGCTGGTGACGGGTCTCCGGGACAACCCGGCCGCGCCGACTGCGGCGGTGATCTGGAGGAGCCCGGTGGTCAGGAGTACGGCCTCGGATCCTGCCGAGCCGATCAGGGCTCCGCCAGCCAGCAACCCCAGGGAGGTGCCTCCGGAGTGCAGGACTGTCTCTGCGGTGAAGGCCGCCCGGCGTTCGGGGCCCTGGGTCTGCTCGCTGATCAGAGCGTTCAGGGCGGCGAGCCCCCACGGCATCGCGGCTCCGCCCACTGCGGCCACGGCGGCGACACCGGTCAGGCTCGGTGCCACCAGCGGCAAGGCGACGAACACGGCCCCGAGCACGACCCAGGAGAGCAGCATCGCCGCCATCCGCGGCAGGCGGTCGATGACCACCGGCACCAGCAGGGAGGCGGCCACGGATGCGGCCCCGTACCCGCTCATGCCCGCGGCGATGAGTGCGCCGGGCCGGTCGTGCTCGACCCCGAGTACGGCCAGGCCCAGGCTGAACCCGAACCAGCACATCCCGCCAACCCCGGCCATGAGCGCGCCGGTCGCGATCTGCGGGTGGGAACGGAGCACTGCCAGAGCAGAGACTGGCCGTCCCGGCGTGGCCGCTCCCGGACCGCCGCCCTGGCCTTCGTGGGATGTCGTGCTCCGGGCGGGGACGGCCAGGAAGGCGATCGCGGCCAGGGCGACCACGGCGGTCTCGCACCACAGCAGCGCGCTCGCGCCCAACATGGTCACGGCCCAGGCCCCAGCGGGTGGGGCGAAGATCATCGAGACTCGGTGGGCGAGGTCCTGCCAGGCCAACCACTTCGCTGGTCCGGTCCGGCCGCCGCGGGCGACGTGTTCGTCGGCTAGGTCGGAGACCAGGGATCGTTCGGCGGGGCCCAGCAGTGCGCCCGCGACTCCGGTCACCAGGCCCGAGGCGCACAGCGCGACCGCCCCGACCTGACCCGCCAGGGAGGCCACGGGGACGATGGCGAGCCCGGCGGCGTTCACGCCTGCCACTACCGCCAGGGCTCTCCCATCGGTGAGGCGGTCCCGCAGCCTTCTGCCCCACCAGCCCACTGTCAGCAGGGGCAGCCCGGCCATCCCGCCGACCAGCCCCGTGGTCCAGGCCTGTCCGGTCTCCTCCAGTGCGACCAGGGGCAGGGCGACGGCGGTCATCCTCGTCCCGACCCAGGTCACGAACGTGATCACGGTCAGTAGCAGCAGTCCTCTCCGCACGCACCGATCCTCAGCCGCCCTCCGCCGACCGGGTAGAGATCTCTTCGGGTAGCTGGCTCATACGCTGGGGGCATGAGACCCAGCCTGAAAGCCGAGGACCTGGTGCTGGTCGAGGCCGTGTCCCGGCACGGCTCGGTCGGGGCCGCGGCCAAGGAACTGCTGACCACCCAGCCCTCGGCCTCGCGTCGACTGGCCGCGCTGGAGCGCCGTCTGGGGATCAGGTTGTTCGAGCGGGACACGACCGGTGCCCGCCCGACGCCGGCCGGGCGGGAGCTGGCCCGGCGGGCCGTACGCCTGCTGGCTGACCTCGACGCCCTCCCCGCTCAGCTCGCCGCTGCGATGCAGGCCCCGTCGTTGAGCTTGGGCACGATCCAGGGGCTGGCCCCGATCGTGTTCACTGCCGCCCGGATCGAACTCGCGGGCGTGACACTTCAGGCCGAGGTCGAGCATGGCCCCACCCTGATCGGCCGGGTCCACCAGGGCCTGCTGGACGCGGCGATCGTCACGATCGCAGACCAGGCCGTCCTGCCCCACGGCCTCCAGGTCACCGGGCTCGGGGCCTCCCCGCTGGTCCTCGTCCTGCCCGCGGACACCGCACCCCTGGCTGCCGTCGGGAGGCGGGCGTTGGCGGGAAGGGAGGTGCTGTACTCCTCGATGGATCTGGCCGGTGGGCACCTGCACGCCGGGTTGACCGGGCTCGGCGCGCTCCCGCAGCCGGGCCCCACGATCGAGGCCACCCTGCGTATCGCCCGGCACCGCAAGGTCCCGGCCGTGGTTCCTGACATCGCCGCCCGCTGGTGGGATGACCGCACCGACCGCCTGCTGCCCTCCCCGGTGCCGGGGAAGGTCGTGCTCTCGCTGGTGAACCGGCCCCCGCGACCATCTCACCTGGCACAGGTGCTGCCTGCCCTGACCGCGCGGATCCTGGGCGTCGCGGAGGATGCACGGGGCAGGCCCGAGCTGGGCGTGGCTCGCCGGTAGCCGCGGCTCGGCAGCCGCTCGTCCCTGGCCTGCCGAGCACGCGCACCGCTGGAGAGCGGCTACGAACGGGGTGTGGCCGCGTCGGACTGGCACCCGTCGGTGCAGCTCGGTGCCGGGTCGGCGGTGGCGGTGGCGCGGGTGGGCGGCGCGCAGTCGTCGCACTGGTCACCCCGCCACGCCGCGATCCCCTCCCGCACCGCGACGGCCGCGATGACGAGCGCGGCGATCGGGTCTGCCCAGGACCAGCCGAGCCCGGCGTTGAGGAGCAGTCCCACGAGCAGCACCGCGGACAGGTACGTGCAGAGCGCGGTCTGGGTGGAGTCGGCCATGACGGTGGCCGAGCCGAGTTCCCGGCCGGTACGCCGCTTGGCGCGGACCAGCAGGGGCATGACGATCAGTGAGGCGACGGCGAGGCCGATGCCGACCGGGCTGGGGCTGGCGTCTCCGTCGCTGAGTAGCGCGCGCCCGGCGTCGACGGTGATCCAGGCGGCGAGGGCGAAGAACGAGACGCCGATCAGTCGCAGTGCCAGCCGTTCCCGCTCTTCCGGCACCCGGGAGCGGAACTGCCAGATCACCACGGCCGCGCTGGAGACCTCGACGAACGAGTCGAGGCCGAAGCCGATCAGCGCGGTGGAGGAGGCCGCCGCGCCGGCGGCGATCGCGACCAGGCCCTCCAGGAGGTTGTAGCCGGCGGTGGCGTAGGCCAGCCAGAGGCTGCGGCGGGACAGGAGCGCGCGTCGCTGGGGGGTCAGGGTGGAGGTGGTCACGCGTCGTCTCCTCGATCCGTGGACGAGCCGTACGTCGGGCAGAGGGCGACGGCTTCGCCGGTGGCGGCGAGGAGCTGTTCCGCCGAGCGCAGCAGGGCGGGCAGCTCTGGCCGGGCCAGCGCGTAGAACGACTGGCGACCCTCAACCCGGAAGTCGATCAGTTGACAGTCCCGCAGGCAGGAGAGGTGCTTCGAGACGGTCGACTGCGCCAGCCGCAGCTCGCGGGTCAGGTCCACCACCCGGGCCTCACCGCGGGTGAGCCGGTGCAGGATGGCCAGCCGGGCCGGGTCGCCGAGGGACCGGAACAGTGCGACGGCCGGTGTGAGCTCCGGAGCGGAATCAATCGTCACGCAGCGATGATAGCACCGCTGGTGCATCACTCTGGGGTGGCCGGCGCGGGTCGCGGTGCCCTGGTTGGCGCAGCGCGACCCGTGACCGGCGGTCAGCGGCGGGGGATCAGTCGACCGGGTATTCGGTGAGATAGACCGGCTGGCCGACGCGGGTGGTGTCGGCCGCCGCACCGATCCCGTTGACCACGTGGTCGATCGTGCCGGCGTTCAGGTTCACGGTCATCACGCGATGGAGCTGCACTCCGGGGCGGTCCGGCACCTCGAATCCGTTTTCGGTGTGGATCGACGGGTTGTTTCGGTTGTACACGTACACCCCGCCGGCGTAGAGCGTGTGGTGCCGTACCCGGTCGTTGACCTTGTAGCCGGCCCAGCCCTGCACGTCGCCCTTCATCCAGTCGGCCTGCGTGGGCGGGTCGTACGGCAGCTCGTTCTGGTAGAGGATCGTGGTGCCGTGCTCGCCGTTCCACACCGTGTTGTGGCGCTGGAAGTGCTCGACGAAGAGGCCGGTCGCGGTGACCCGGTCGCCGTTGATGATCGCGCCGTACCGCCCGGTGTTGGTACGCCAGCGGTCGGTGTCGCCCTTGACCCCCTCGGTGAAGTCCTCCACGCCGTGGTCGCCTCGCCACACCCAGGTGTGGTCGATCAACACGTCGTCGGCGTTGACCTCGAGCGCGGTGTGGGTGCGGCCGATGTGGGGCCCGCCGACCCGGAAGTACACGTCCGAGAGTGTGATCGGGTTCCGTGGGGTGCTGTGGTTGCGTCCGTGCCGTTTGCCGACCCGGAGCAGGACCGGCGACTCGTCGAGCCCCGCGTCGATGGTCACCCCGGCCACCACGACACCGGGTACGCCGGCGACGTTGAGCGGCGCGGCGCCGTCGACGGCGGTCAGGGTGGCGTGCCCCAGCCCGAGGACGACCGTGTCCGGCCGGCGGATCTCGATGCTGCGGGCGATGTCGTACCGGCCGGGGGTGAGCAGCAGGTGCTTGCCCCGCGCCAGTTCCCGGTTGATCTTCCGCACGGAGTCACCCGGCCGCGCGATGTGGAAGTCGCGGATCGGGATGGTCCGGCCGGCGGTGGGGCCCGTGGCCCAGGAGACGCCCCGGGTGTCGCGGCGGGCGGCCGGCACCCGTACCTGGTAGCGCCCCCGATCGTCGACGAAGAGGTACGGCTTCTCCCGGCTCAGCGGGGTGGTGTCGAGCGTCGTGTACGGCGGGTCGGGGAAGCTGTCGTCCTCGGGTGCGCCGGCAACGCCGGTGAAGACCTGGTTCCAGACGCCGTTGGACCAGCTGTCGATCTCGCTGTTGCGGGTCAGCCACTGCTGTTGCGAGCCGTTGACGATCTCGGGGAGCCGGGAGTCGGCGATGAACCCGCCGCTGGCGTACTGCGGGCCGGCGGTGCAGTAGTCCATCAGGGACAGGGTGCCGCCGCTGACATCGAGGCGGCGCATCGACACCGCCTGCGACACCGCCCAGAAGTTCGCCGAGGAGCGGCAGTCGTCCTGCCCGGCGGGGTCAATGCGCAGTGCCAGGTTGGACAGGGTGCGCCAGAAGTTGACCAGCGCGAGGCAGTTGCTGGTGCCCTCGTCGTCGAGGCAGCGGTTGTAGACCTCGATTTTTCCGTTGACCTGGACGTCGGTGGGGGTGGCACCGAGGCCGGAGACCTGGGTGTAGTAGCCGAGTTTCACCTGCAACGGCTGGTCGGCGCTGCCGTACTCGCCTGGCAGGAAGAGGTAGGCGTGCCGGTCGGTGCCCATCTCGGCGTCCACCTGCGCGGCGTGCCGCGCGTCCATGGTGGCTTGGATCTCGTCGAGGGGTGTCGCCGGGCTGAAGATCGTCACGTTGGGGCCGAAGTCGGGGGCGCCGGGGCGGGGTCCGCCGGCGCTGGCGGCGCCGGGGGCGGAGGCGGTGACGGCGACCATCAGCGCGAGGCTGAGCCCGAGGGCTCCGCGTACGCGTCGTCGTGGCTGGGGAAGGGGCATGCGTTCGTCCTCTCGTCACGCGGTGGGGAGAGAGCGCTCTCTCGGTGTTTCGCGGGGACGGCCTGAACGGGTGGGGGCTGACCCCGTTTCTACCCGGTGAGCAGGCTGGAGGGAAGAGGGTCGATGGCTACCCCTGGGTCGCGAACTGGGCGATTCGGGTGGCCAGCGGGGTCGCTGCGGTGCGCGTCCAGCTGAAGTGGTCGAGCCGGCTGCCGCCCGGCTCGGCCCGGTGGCGCTCGCGGGTGATGGGAGCGCTGGTGAGTTTGGCGCAGAGGTGGTCGAGGGTCTCGTGCGGGGTGTACTGGTCGTTGTCCACGCTGATCGCCAGCACCGGCGTGCGGAGATCGCGGAGCGCCGCCTCGGCATCCACTCCGTCCAGTCGGGGGAAGCGTCCGGTGCGGGCGGTGTAGGCCCAGTCCCGGACCACCCCGCGCGCCAGCCGGCCGCCGAACCCCCAGCCGGGCCAGACCCCGAGCAGCCGGGTGGCGACCGCGACCGTCTGGGAGAACGGGAGGACGCCGTAACCCCGCGGTCCGGGCGGATAGCTGCGCCACCAGGGGAGCCCGACGGCGACCAGGGCCAGACCATCCACATCGTGCCCGGGGGTCAGCGCCAAGTGCAGCAGCGCCGTCTGACCGCCCAGAGAGTGCCCGAGCAGGAGGGTGCGCCGGCCGTTTCGATGCTCCTTCAACGCCGCCAGCGCCGCGCCGACATCGGTGGCCAGCTCCGCGTACCCGTAGCGGCAGCGGCGGCTCGGGCGTGGTGTGCTCGCTCCGGTGCCGCGAAGGTCGGCTACCGCGACGCCGAGCCCGGCGGCACGGAGCGCGGTGGCGAACGGGCGGTAGTACCCCGCGGGTACGCCCATGGCGGGGGAGATCAGTACCAGCGGGGCGTCGGCGCTCTCCGCCGGCTCCGGATAGATCTGCAGACCGAGGCGGGCTCCGTCGACCTCGACGAATTCTTGCTGGTAATCCGCATTCACCAGCCCAATCTACGGGGTGGATCTACTGGCAGGTAACCAATCGGTGACTGTCGTCACGTCGATCCGGGTCGGGTTGGCGCCGGCGCATCGGGTAACACGGACGCCTCGCGGATCCGTTCGGGGTAACGGATCCACGAGGCGTCGGGGTGCGGTGAGGGGTCAGCTCACCGTGATCGTGCCGTTCGGGGAACGGACACAGGAGACCTCACGGGAACTCGTGGACGCGGCGCCGGTCAGGCACTGCCCGAGCGCCAGGTGGCCGGCGGCGTTCGGGTGCCAGGACTCCTGGCACGTCTGGAAGTAATCCACGCAGGTGTTGGCGATCCGGTTGATGTCGAGCTTGTCCGCCCCTTCGAGGCTGGTGACGTAGGTGCCGCTGGGTCCATCCATCAGGCGGACGGCGGTGGCGAGGGCGTGCTGCGGACCAGCCGTCGTCTCGCAGAGCCGGGCGCCGTCGAAGGCCTGCTGCACGTTGAGCAGGACCACGTCGGCGTTGGGGAACGCGCTGGTGACGTCGGTGTGGACCTGGCTCACCATGGTGCCCAGACCCTGCGAGAAACGGTGGCCGGGGGCGAGGCTGGCCCGGTGGATCGGGCATCCGGCGGCGTACCGTTCGCGGCCGAGGTCGCGGAACTTGTCCCGCGTGTCGTCCCGGTTGTCCTCCGTCCAGTAGGCGTGGTCCAGCTCCTCCGGCAACGGGTTCGTGTAGTCCTGGAGGACGACCCGGTGCTCGCCGTCGGCGTCCACCTCGGCGAGCGTGCTGAGGACCTGCTGCACCGCGGCGCTGGTCTCCGCGGTCGCCGCGGCGAGCTCGGCCTCGGTTGCCAGGTCGGCGTCGGAGCAGGGATCCTGTTCCACCGCCCAGGGCTCCGCCCAGAACTCCCACCAGCCGATCCAGGCGTCGGCGATGAACCGGTTCGCGCACTTCTCGGCCACCTTGCCAAAGGTGAACGAGCTGTTGTTCGAACCGACGCCGATGAGGACCAGGTCGATGTCGTGGGTTTGGGCCACCGCGCGGAGCTGGTCGAGCTGGGCGGCGACCTGGCGCCCGTTCGCCCGGTCGGCGGAGGCGTTGGCGATGTCGGCCGGGCGTCCGCCGGAGCAGGCGAGGTTGAAGCGGTCCTCGATGCCGGGCAGGTTGGCCCGGTGGAGTGAGGCGTTCGCTGAGCGGTGGCAGAAGTAGGCCGCGCTGTTCGACGCGGACCACCCGGGGAAGGTGCTGGTCTCCCCGTCGATGTCGACAACCGGAGCGTAGGCCCCGGCGCCCTCTCCGCTGATAAAGCTGTCTCCGAGTGCTACCGCGGCGGTGGGTGGTGCGCCGGCCGGAGCGGTGGGCGGTGTCTCGGCCAGAGCCGGCGATATGACCGTCGCAGAGAATGTGGTCGTGGCGACGGCGATGCCGGCGGCCAGGACGGTACGACCCAATCTGGACATGTGATGATCACCCCTATCGAGATGTGAAAGATCCGCTGGGAGGGGATCAGATCACCCATCGATCGATAGTGTCAATACTCACTAGTAACGAATCTCACGGCAGCGGGGTTTGTGGGTGTCGGCTCCGGCGCCGCGGCGCTCGGGGACGCCTGTCGCCTGGGTCACGGCCGGAATCGCCGGGGGACCCCGATCCGTTACTCCGGTTGTGGTCGGGCGAACGGGCCCAGCGGGGCCCGTCGGGGCCTACGGCTAGGCTCGCTGCGGCGTGCCGCACCGGCCAATGCCTACTGTGCGTGGCACCATACCCGCCGAGACCTGGGAGTACGACCAGTTGACCGCAGAGCCTGAGACCCTGTATGAGGCCGACGACCTCACGCATCTCGAGGGACTGGATGCTGTCCGTAAGCGTCCGGGGATGTACATCGGCTCGACGGACAGCCGTGGCGTGGGTCACCTCGTCAACGAGATCCTCGACAACTCCACCGATGAGGGGGTCGCCGGTCACGCGACCTCCATCGAGGTGACGCTGCACGCCGACGGATCGGTGCAGGTCGACGACGACGGTCGCGGTATCCCCACCGACGTGCACGCGAAGTCCGGAATATCGGGAGTCGAGCTGGTGCTCACCCGGCTGCACGCCGGTGGCAAGTTCGGTGGTTCCGGCTACAAGACCTCCGGTGGCCTGCACGGCGTCGGTGCCTCGGCGGTCAACGCCCTCTCCCGTCGGTTCGACGTGACGGTCCGTCGCGGTGGCAAGATCCACACGATGTCGTTCCGGCACGGGGTGCCGGGGGCGTTCGACGGCGACGGGCCGCAGGCGCCCTTCACCGCCGGCCCGGGCCTGCAGGTGATCGGTGCGGCGAAGCGCCAGCAGCGTACCGGCACCTCGATCCGTTACTGGTACGACCCGCGCTACTTCGAGGTCGGTGCCACGCTGGACGCCGACGCCGTACGGATGAAGCTGCGCAACACCGCCTTCCTGGTCCCCGGGGTCAGCTACCTGCTGCGGGACCACACCGGAGCGGAGCCGGTGGAGGAGCGGTTCCACTACCCCAACGGCCTGTCCGACATGGTGGACTTCCTCGCCCCGGCCGGCGACCGGCCGGTCTCCGGCACCCTGCTGGTCCGCGGCGAAGGGGCGTACCGGGAGAACGCCGCCGACGCCAACGGCGTGATGCAGGCCAATGTGCCGCGTCGCGCCGAGGTGGAGGTGGCCTTCCGCTGGGGCACCGGTTACGAGCGGACCGTGGAGTGCTTCACCAACACCATCCGCAACGCGCACGGCGGCACCCACCGCAAGGGCTTCGAGCGGGCCCTGACGCGGACCCTCGCCGAGGCCATCCGAAACACCCGTGGCCTGCTCAAGGCCAAGGAGGATCCGCCCACGCTGGACGACATCCTCGAGGGTCTGACCGCGGTCGTGCACGTGCGCGTCCCGGAGCCGCAGTTCACCTCCCAGACCAAGGATGAGCTCTCCACCGCCGGTATCACCAAGGTGCTCCAGCGCCTGGTCGAGCAGCACCTCAAGGCCTGGCTGGAGGAGCGCAAGACCAAGACCGAGGCGCGGACCGTCCTCCAGAAGATCGCCGACGCCGCCCGGGTCCGGCTCACCCAGAAGCAGCAGAAGGAGGCGGCGCGGCGTAAGACCGCCCTGGAGGGCGCGTCGATGCCGGCGAAGCTGGTCGACTGCCGGTCCACCGGGGTGGAGCGCAGCGAGATGTTCATCGTCGAGGGGGACAGCGCCCTCGGCACGGCGCGGTTGGCCCGCTCGTCGGAGTACCAGGCGTTGCTGCCGATCCGCGGCAAGATCCTGAACGTACAGAAGGCGAACCTTCAGCAGGTGCTGGACAACGCCGAGTGCGCCGCGATCGTGCAGGTGCTGGGGGCCGGGTCGGGGCGCACCTTCGACCTCTCCGCCGTACGGTACGGCCGGGTTCTGATCATGGCCGACGCCGACGTGGACGGCGCGCACATCAGGACGCTGCTGATCACGCTCTTCGCCCGGTACATGCGACCGTTGATCGAGGCCGGCCGGTTGTATGCGGCGATGCCGCCCCTGCACAAGATCACCACAAGGGGCCGCAAGCCGCAGACCATCTACACCTACACCCAGGAGGAGATGGAGGCGACCGTCCGGCGACTGGAGCAGGCGGGCAAGCAGATCGTCACCCCGATCCCGCGGTTCAAGGGTCTGGGCGAGATGGACGCCGACGAGTTGTGGGAGACCACGATGAACCCGGCCGGACGGGCGGTCCGCCGGATCACGCTGGAGGACGCCGAGGAAGCCGAGCGGGTCCTGGAACTGCTGATGGGGGAGAAGGTGGAGCCCCGTCGGAACTGGCTGATCGCCTCCGCCGACCGGGTCGACCGCGAGGCGATCGACGCATGAGACCCGGACCGGCCGCGGATCACGTGGGCACCGGCACGAGCACGGAAACAGTCCGAGGGGAAAGCTGAGTCATGGCACGCCGCAAGGGCCCGAAGGTCGACCTGTCCGCGTTCGACCAGGCGGGCGCCCGGGTTTTCGACAATCCGCTGGTCACCGAGGTCTCCGACTCCTACCTGGAGTACGCGTTCTCGGTCATCCACTCCCGCGCCCTGCCGGACGCCCGAGACGGGCTCAAGCCGGTGCACCGGCGCATCCTCTGGTCGATGTACGAGTCCGGCCACCGTCCGGACCGGGGGCACGTCAAGTCGGCTCGGGTGGTCGGCGACGTGATGGGTAAGTACCACCCGCACAGCGATGTGGCGATCTATGACGCGCTGGTCCGGCTGGCGCAGGACTTCTCCCTGAACGCACCCCTGATCGACGGGCACGGCAACTTCGGCAGCCCCGACGACGGCCCGGCCGCGGCCCGCTACACCGAGGCCCGGATGTCGCGGGAGGCGATGCTACTCGTCGGTGAGCTGGGCGAGGAGACGGTTGACCTGGGGCCGAACTACGACGGTTCATTGACCCAGCCCACCGTGCTGCCGGCCGCCTTCCCGAACCTGCTGGTCAACGGTGCCTCGGGGATCGCGGTCGGAATGGCGACCAACATGATCCCGCACAACCTGGGTGAGGTGGTCTCCGCCGCCCGCTGGCTGATCAACCACCCGGACGCGACGCTGGACAAGCTGATGGAGTTCGTGCCGGGGCCGGACCTGCCGACCGGCGGGCTGCTGCTCGGCCTGGACGAGGTGCGGCGGGCCTACGAGACCGGCCGTGGCGTGGTGCGGATGCGCGCCAAGGTGGAGATCGGCCCGATCGAGGGCAGCCGCGGCCGGCAGGCGATCACCGTCGTCGAACTGCCCTACGGCATCGGCGCCGAGAAGGTCATCGCCGCCGTCACCAACGAGGTCACGAAGACCAAGCGGCTCACCGGGATCGCCGACGTCAAGGACCTCACCGACCGGGAGAACGGCACCCGGCTGGTCATCGAGTGCAAGGTCGGGGTGAATCCACAGGTACTCCTCGCCGACCTCTACCGGCTGACCCCGCTGGAGCAGTCGTTCGGCGTCAACAATCTGGTGCTGGTGGACGGGCAGCCGCAGACCCTGGGGCTCAAGGCCCTACTGGAGGTCTTCCTGGCCCACCGGTACGAGGTGGTGACCCGACGCAGCGCGTACCGGAAGCGTCGACGGGAGGAACGGCTGCACCTGGTGGATGGGCTGCTGGTCGCGCTGCTCGACATCGACCGGGTGGTCAAGCTGATCCGGGGCAGCGAGGACGCGCAGGCCGCGAAGGACGCTCTTATGCGGCGCTTCGGGCTCTCCGAGATCCAGGCGACCTACATCCTCGACACACCGCTGCGCCGGCTCACCAGGTACGACCGGTTGGAGTTGGAGGCCGAGCAGGAGAAGCTGCGCGGCGAGATCGCCGAGCTGTCCCGGCTCCTGGACGATCCGAAGATCCTGCGGAAGGTCGTCTCCGGCGAACTGGGCGCGGTGCTGAAACAGTTCGCCGCGCCGCGCCGTACCACCCTGGTGGACGGGGACCTGAAGGAGGTGCTCGCCGCGTCCGCGCCGGCCGGCCCGCTGGAGGTCGCCGACGACCCCTGCCAGGTGATCCTCTCGTCTACCGGGCTGGTCGCCCGGACCGCCGCCGAGTCGGAGGAGGCGGTCGAGGGACACCGCCGGCATGGCCGGGTCCGGCACGACGCGGTACGCGCCGTCGCCCACTCCACGGCCCGCGGCAAAGTACTGCTGGTCACCAGTGGCGGCCGGGCGTTCAAGGTGGACGTGCTGCCGTTGCCGGTGTTACCGGAGCAGTCCGGGACGGTCTCCCTGCGCGGTGGGATGTCCGCGGCCGAGTTGGTGCCGTTGGCGCCGGGGGAGACGGTGGTGGGGATCGCGCCGCTCGGTGCGTCCGCGGCGGGCTCGCCAGGGCTGGCGCTCGGTACTCGGCAGGGCATGGTGAAGGTCGCTGCGCCGGACTGGCCGGTGCGCGCCGATGAGTTCGAAGTGATCACCCTCCGGGACGGGGACGAGGTGGTCGGGGCGACCTGGTTGACCGATGGAGCAGAGAGCCTCGCCTTCGTCACCTCGGAGGCGTCGCTGCTGCGCTACCCGGCGGGGTCGGTCCGTTCGCAGGGGTTGCGGGGCGGTGGCGTCGCCGGAGTCAGCGTCCCCGATTCCGCGCGAGTGGTCTACTTCGGGGCGGTTCGCACCGACGATCCTGCCCACGGTGAGCCGATGGTGGTCACCTCGACCGGCGCCACGGTGAAGGTGACACCGTTCGCGGCCTATCCGGCGAAGGGGCGGGCGACCAGCGGCGTACGCTCCCAGCGCTTCCTCAAGGGGGAGACCGAGGTGGTCGTCGCCTGGGTCGGTCCGCGTCCGGCCGGTGCGACAGCGAACGGCGAGCCGGTGGAGCTACCGGCGGCCGACCCACGCCGGGACGGCAGCGGGTTCGCCGTGCTGCTCGGCCCCGCGGTGATCGGCCACCAGATCGAGCGCGACTGACCTACCGTTGGCGGCCGGGCGCGGTCGCCCCGACCAGCGCCTGGACAGCATCAGCCACGCGGGCCCGGCCTCGTCCATCCACCATGGCCCAGGCCCGCGCGGCGAGTTCGGCCCGGTGTTCTGCGGAGGCGAGCAGCGTGCGCAGGGTCCGGACGGCGCTGGCGCGGGCGGAGTCTCCGGCCGGTCCGGTGGCGGTCAGCCCGGTCAGCTCGCCGAGCCCGGCGGCGACGCCCTCCCGGATCACCCGGTGGTACGAGTCGCGTTGGTTGTCGACCACGCAGACCAGCGCCGCGGCGGCGCCGAGGCAGCAGAGCTCCCAGGTGGAGGTGCCGGCGGCGGAGACCACCAGGTCCGCCGCGGCGATCAGCTCCGGCAACGTGTCGGTGGGCGGTACCGTCCGCACTGTTTGCCGGGGGGCAGGGCGTAGCGTCGCCAACTCCGCCCCGATCGATTCGCGGGCGACCACCACGGTCAGGTCCAACGGTTGCCCGGTGGCGAGTAGCAGCCGGGTCAGCGGCGGGGCGGCGTCGAACGCGTCGGTGCCGCCGAAGAAGGCGAGTACCCGGGGTCGGGCGGTCGGCGTCGCCGGGCGGGGAGCGGCTGGTCGCCGGTCGAGTATCTCCCTGCGGAGCAGGGCGTAGTTGGTGCCGGCGAGTAGCCGGTGGGCCGCTGCGCGACGGCCGGCGCCGAGGTTCTGGTCCAGGTACAGGTCGGCGTCCTGACCGCGGGTGTCCCCGTCCACCACGGCGAGGGTACGAATGCCCACCGCTCCCAGCGCCCCGGCGCAGGCCGGGTCCAGCTCGTACGAGTCCAGGACAAGCACGTCCAACTGGTGCTTGCGGGCCGCCGCCACCAACTCGCGCGGGGTGTCCGGTCCGGGGTGGTGCGGGATGCCCCGGTTGGCGAGTTGGCGGGCGGCCCAGTCCACGTCGGCCACGCTGCCGAGCAGTGCGACGTGGCCGTCTCGGGCGAGAAACTCCTCGCCCAGGGCGAGGCAGCGGATGAGGTGGCCGACGCCGCGACGCGCGCCCGCATCGCAGCGCAGGCCGATCCGGAGCGTCGTCACGCCTCCGCCAGCTGCTTCTGCCGGACGGCGGCGTTGAGGGCCCGCAGTGCTGGTTGGTCGGCCAACCAGTCAGCGAGCGTGGCCAGCGGCACGGTGACATCACCGAAGTGGTCGGCTATCGCGCTTATCAGGGCCAGGTCCTGTTCGGTGTCGAGGGTGAGTCTCAGGTCGGAGCGGTCCGGGGTGAGAGTCACCCCCAGCACCCGGAACAGTTCCGGATGGGTGTACGCGTACGAGGTGACGTGGACCCGGTGATGGTCGGTGGCGATCTGGTGCAGGGTCCGCAGCGCGTCCGCGTGGATGATCTCGACATCCATGCCGCGGGGCAGGGTTCGGGCGATGGAGGTACTAACGTAGTCGAGGCCGGGGACGGCCTGGTAGACGTCGGCGACGAGTCGGATGATCTCCGGGTCGAGGAGGGGACAGTCGGCGGTGAAGCGGGCCACCGCGTCGCCCGGGTGCGCGTCCAACGCGCCGATGAAGCGGCTGAGGACATCGTCCACCGGGCCGCGGTGGCAGGCGACGTCGAGTCTGGCGCACTCGTCCGCGACCGCGTCGTCATCGGGCTCGGTGCTGGTGGCCACCACCAGGTCGGACAGCTTCTCGCTCTCCCGGGCGGCCCGGACCACCCGGCCGAGGACGCTGCGTCCGGCGAGTGGCCGGAGCACCTTGCCGGGAAGCCGGGACGAACCCATCCGAGCCTGGACGACGCCGACGATGCCGCTCACCGTTGCCCACCCCGCACCGTCCGCTGGTTGGGCGCCTTACGTAGGCGTCGCTTCAGCGCCCTGAGGGCCCGTCTGGCCCAGCGGGCCGGGGTGATGACCAGTCGACCCAGCCGGAAGCTGACCGACCCGCTGAGGAGTTTGATCATGGCGTCGGCTCGGCGTAGCGCCCGCTCCCGGCTGGTGATCAGGTCTTCGGTCCAGCGCAGCACCGCCTGGATCCGGTTCAGTTCCTCGCGCTGGCGTAGCCACGCCTCGTGTAGCTGTTGGTAGCTTCGTGGGCCGGGTGGAGGCGAGTTCGGCTCCAGCGCGTCCAGCTGGTCCCGGAGCTCCTCCTGGCCTGCCGGGTCCAGGTCCGTCCGGGCGGCGACGAGCGCCGCCTCGGTCTCCACCGCCACCCGCACGGTGGCCCGGTCGAGGTTACGACCAGCCATCCCGCCCAGAACAACGGTGAGCCCGGCCAGGTCGAGAGTGGAAGACCAGGGGTGGGCGTAGCCGCCGGTCAGCAGGATGGCGGCGAACCGCCAGAGGCTGCGGGCCAGCGCGACATTCACCGGAAGTGGGGCGGCCGCCTGCCAGCTCGGGTCGAGTACGGCAAACCGGTCCCCGTCCACCACCACGTTGTCGACCCCGGCCAGCGCCGACGCGCCGGCGATCTGGCCGGCGACGGCGCCCGAGTCGAGCCAGTGGGCGTACCCGGAGAGTAGCGCCCGCAGCTGGTCCAGGTCCTGCCGGAGGCAGGCGTCCAACAGCAGGGTGCGCAGGAGGCGACCAGCCGGGACCGGCCCGGTCAACGCCCCGGGATCCCGGTACGCCGGACCGGTCTCCGGCGTGGTTCGCCGCAGCGGCTGGGTGAGTTGCCAGTGCCAATCCTGCCCGGCGGTCACCACCTCGATTCCCCCCAGGTCGGGCGGACCGGTCTGGACCAGCGCCACCGGCAGGTCGGCCGGCTCCACCGCCGGAAGCGGGCTGCGCCGGGCGTACACCACCCATGCCGGGGCGAGCCCCGAGGCCAGCCCGGCGTGCAGCGCGTCAACCGCCAGCCGGGCCGGGTCCTGAAGCACCGACCGGTCGGCGTAGCCGTCCGAGCAGGCATTGTGGAGCATGGCGTCGAGCAGGCCGGCGGAGGTCCCCTGGTCGAGCGCTTCGGTAGCCACCAGGGTGGTAACCGACTCCGGGTGCGGATACGCCGCGAAGAAGGCGCCTGGGGTGAGGCCGGCATCGACGAGGCGGCGGCGCAGCTGGTCGAGGTTGGCGGGGTGGCCCGCATCCAGCACCCCTTCCACGGTCCACCGGCTGTCGTCCCGGGCGGCATACCAAGGGGATACGTCAACGATCCGGTGCAGACCGACGGGGTTGTCCATGCGGAGCAGCAGGGTCCCGCCCGGACGTAGCCGGTCGGCCAGCATGGCCAGCACCCCGTCCCAACCGAGACGGGCTCCCTCGATGGATTCCACCGAATCCAGCCCGGACATGGCGACAACCACGTCGTACGTCTCGTCGGCGGGCAACCCGGCCGGGCCGCCGACGATCACTCGTACCGGGAGTGTGGCCGCGTGTTCGGCCAGCGCCACCCCGTCCAGGTGGCTGCGGAGCAGACAGGTCACCTCGGCGTGGGCCAGTCGGTCGAGGAAGCCGGGCGGGTGCGGCCCGGCCAGTAGCACCCGGGCACCGGCCGGCACCACCCGGGCGCCAAGGACGCCGAGGGGCCCGCCGTCGGTCAGCTCCTCGGTCGGTAGGTCGGACCACGCCAGCATCTCGCCGCCGGGGAGCATGATCGGCTGGGCTTGGTCAGTGTCAGTCGTCACGGTCGTTCTCCTGAAGATGCGCCCAGCCGAGCAGCTCGCGTAGCTCGGCCGGGGCGCAGCGATGGTCGGTGCCCAACTCGGCGCGGGCGATCTCGACGGCGGTCGACAGCGTGATCGACTCGCCGTGAAGTTCCGGCCACTGTCTGCGGATTCGGGCGGTGCCGCCGAAGGTCGGATCTTCGTTGGCGAGCACCATCGGGTCACCGTAGACCGCCGGTTCGCACCCGGCGGCGATGCCGTAGAAGATGGCGCTGGTCAGCCGGTTGGAGGCGACCCGCTGGTGCCGACGGAGTTCGGTGAGCTGCTTGTCGAGGAAGAGTGGGTCGGTGTCCCGCCACCAGTGGCCGCGGTAGCCGTGGCAGATGACCCGGAAGCCGGCCTTCTCGTAGAGCTGACGTACCCGGCGCATGCCGTACTCGTGCCAGTAGAGGCACACCGTCACCGGGCCGGGCTCGGTGTCCCGGATCCGGGCGATCAGTTCCTTGTGGTCGCCCTTGACATGCTGCCCCTCCCAGCCATGGAACGGGTACCAGATGGTGCCCTCCCGCACCGCCGGCATGGTCTTCGACAGTTGGGGATCCTGCGGACGCAGCGCGAGCAGGTAGGTGAAGGGTGCCCCGACAACGACGACGTTTCGCCGTCCCACCGCCCAGGCCCGGCGACGGGTCTGGGCGGACCAGAGCAGGCTCGGTGTCCGCTCGACGTACGGGTGGCCGGGTGCCAGCCCGTCGCCGATGTTCCAGCCGTGCTGGACATAGCCGTTGATCCGGGGCGGGTGCCGATCGCCGAACCCGCAGTATCGGGCGAGCACGTGGGCGTGGCCGTAAAAGTGGTTGGCGTGATGCATCGGTTCCGTCTCAACAAGCAGTGGTCGGCGCCGGTGCCCGCAGCGCGGCGGTGAGGGCGTCAACGACCCGCTCCTGGTCGGTATCGCTGAGCGTCGGGTACAACGGAAGGGAGAGCTGCTGGTCGTAGAACGCCTCGGCGACCGGACAGGACCCACGCCGGTAGCCGAGGTCGGCGAAGACCGGGTGGAGGTGCGCCGGAAGGTAGTTGACCTGCACGCCGATTCCGGCGGCCCGCATCCGGTCGTAGACTTCGCGCCGCCGCCCGTCCAGCACCCGGATCGGATACAGGTGCCAGGCTGGGCGGGCCCAGTGGCGGCGGGTCGGAAGCAGCACACCGGGCAGGTCGGCGAGCGCCTCGTCGTACCGCCGGACGAGCCGTTCCCGGGCGGCGCGGAACTCACCGAGTCGGCGCAGCTGGCTGCGACCAAGCGCACAGAGGACATCGGGTAGTCGATAGTTGAGGCCGAACTCGGGCACCTCCTGGTGCCAGCCGCCCTCGTCCGGCCAGCGCTGCTCGGCTCGGTCCCGGACCAGGCCGTGGTTGCGGAACCGGCGGGCGCGCTCCAGCATGGCCGGGCCGGTGGCCGCGACCGCGCCGCCCTCCGCCGTGGTGAGGTTCTTCGTGGGGAAGAACGAGAATGTGGTCAGATCAGCCAGCGAGCCGACCGGCTGACCGCGGTAGGCGGCACCGATGGAGTGTGCGGCGTCGGCGAGTAGGAGCGCGTCGCTGCCGGACAGGGCCGCACGAAGGGCGTCGTAGTCGGCCGGGTGGCCGGCGTAGTCCACTGCCGTCACCACCCGGGTCCGGGACGTGACCGCGGCGGCGGCCGCCGCCGGATCCAGGGTGAAGGTCTCTTCCTCGACATCGGCGAAGACCACCGTGGCGCCGAGGGCCACGGCGGTGCTCGCGGTGGCCACGAAGGTCATCGGCGGCACGACCACCTCGTCGCCGGGACCGACCCCGGCCGCCGCGTAGGCGGTGTGCAGCGCGGCGGTGCCGTTGGCGACCACCGCACAGCCGACTCCGCCGGTCCAGCGGGCCAGGTCGTCCTCGAACGCCGACACCTGGGGGCCGGTGGTGAGCCAGTCCCCACGGAGGACGGCGGCGACCGCGGTCACGTCGTCCTCGACGATGGACTGCCGGCCGTACGGGAGCATTGTCGTCACGCGGTGATTCCGAGCATGTCGCGCATCTGGTCCGGGGCGAGCCACAGGTCGTTGCTGTCCGACTGGTAGGCGAATCCGTCCGGCACCGGCTCGCAGTCACTCGGAGGCTCGTAGCCCCAGGTGGCGATGGTCGGCTGCACGATGAACCGGTCGGCGGCGCGCAGCGTGCGGCGGCTGTCGTCCGGCGCGATCATCTCCTCGTGCAGCTTCTCGCCGGGGCGAATGCCGATCTCGTGCGTGGTGGCCTCCGGAGCGACCGCCTCCACCAGGTCGAGGATGCGCATGCTGGGGATGCGCGGCACGAACAGCTCGCCGCCCTGCATCTGCTCAAACGAGTCCAGGACGAACCGGACTGCCTGCTCCAGCGTGATCCAGAACCGGGTCATTCGCTTGTCCGTGATGGGCAGGCTCCGGCCCTCGGCGGCGAGTCGCCGGAACAGCGGTACCACCGAGCCACGGCTGCCCATCACATTGCCGTAGCGGACCACGGCGAAGCGGGTCGGGTGGCCGGCGGCGTAGTGGTTGGCCGAGATGAAGAGTTTGTCGGCAACGAGCTTCGTCGCCCCGTACAGGTTGATCGGGCTGGATGCCTTGTCGGTGGAGAGTGCGATGACCTTCTGCACTCCAGCCTCGATGGCGGCATCAACGACGTGCTGGGAACCGGTGATGTTGGTGGCGATGAACTCCGAGGGGTTGTACTCGGCGGTATCGACCTGCTTGAGGGCGGCGGCGTGCACCACGAAGTCGATGCCGTGCATTGCCCGGGTGAGCCGGTGTCGGTCCCGGATATCGCCGATGAACCAGCGTAGCCGCGGGTCGTTGCCGAGTTCCCGACGCAATTCGTACTGCTTGAGCTCGTCTCGGGAGAGCACCACCACCCGAGCCGGTGTCGCCTGGGTGAGAATGTTTCGGAGAAATGCCTTGCCGAAGGAGCCGGTTCCTCCGGTGATCAGAATGGATGAACCGTCTAGCACGCTCAACTTTGGTACTCCGTTCCTGCTCATGCGGCTGCCGCGCTCGGGGGTATGTGGTTAGCGCTGGGGCGTGATCGGTCGGGCGCCGGCGCTTCCCGGTGCTGCACTTCGCCGTTGGCCGTGCGAATGCTAGCAGCTTTTAGGGCGGTCGCAGCAGTCCAGTTTGGCGCTCACGTTTGCGCAACCCTCTCAGCTACACTCGGCCGTCGACCCCGGCCGGGTGTGCCGGGCGATTAGGAGTGTCGCGGTGGAACTCGGACGACTAAGAAACGTTTTTAGGAAGTCCCTGGAAATTCCGAATGAATTTCCGGTGGACGACTTGGAATACCGGGGTAACGCGCAGTGGGACTCGCTCGCGCACATGTCCCTGGTCGCCGCGATCGAGGACGAGTTCGGGGTGATGCTCGACACTGACGAGGTGATCGACCTCAGCTCCTTCATCCGCGCGCAGCAGATTCTGGAGAAGCACGGTGTCGTCCTCGCCGACTGAACTGCCGGACCCGCGGTACGCGCTGATCACCGGATCGACCCGCGGGATCGGTCGCGCCATCGCGACCCGCCTGGCCACGGCGGGCTACGCTGTCGCCGTTCACGGCCGAACCATCGGCGACGCCGAGCAGGTCGCCGCGGCGCTGCCGGGCGGTCCGCATCTGGCGGTGCACGGTGACGTCGCGGACCCGGAGCAGGTCCGCGCGCTGATCCGGCTCGTGTTCCAGCGCTGGCGGCGGCTGGACGCACTCGTGGTCAACGCCGGTGTGCACGCGGCGGGTCTACTTGGTTCCGTCGCCGATCCAACAATCGAACGGCTCTTCTCGGTCAATGCGGCCGGCGCCGCGCACACCCTCCAGCAGGGCGTCCGGCTGCTGCGGCGGGGGCAACGCCCCGCGGCGGTGCTCACCGCCTCGGTGGTGGGTACGGCCGGCGCCGCGGGCCAAGCCGTCTACGCCGCCAGCAAGGCCGCGATTGAGGGGCTGACCCGGGCCGCCGCGAAGGAACTCGGCCCGGCGGGGATCCGGGTCAACGCGGTGGCGCCCGGCTTCATCCGTACCGACCTCCTCGCCGACCTGGACGCCGAAGGCCGCGCCGCCCGGGTCGCGGCCACCCCGCTGGGCCGGCTGGGGGAGCCGGAGGATGTCGCCGAGGTGGTGGCCTTCCTGCTGGATCCGGCGGCAAGCTTCGTGACCGGTCAGGTGATCGGAGTGGACGGCGGTCTCACCCCGTGAACGGCCTGCTGCACCCCGACGCCCGCCTGGTGGACGCGGCCAGCGGTGTCCCGCTCGGCGGCGTCGACCTGCAGGAGCGGGTTGCCGAGTTGGCCGCCGTGTTGGACCGGGAGCCGCCCGGGATGGTGCTGGCCGCCATGCCCACCACGGTCACCGCGGTGCTGCGGTTCCTCGCAGCGCTGGACGCGGGTCGCCCGATCGCCCTGGTCGATCCGCGAACCGACGGAGAGCGGCTGGCCGAGTTGACCGATCGGTTCCGGCCGGCGGTGCTGTTCGGCGATGCCGCGCCGCTGCCCGGGTATCGCGCCGGACCGGACCTGCGGCTGGGCGGCTACCAGCGCCGTACCGGGGAGGCCGGGCCGGCCCCGCACCCAGACCTGGCGCTGTTGCTGACCACCTCCGGCTCGACCGGCAGCCCCAAGCTGGTCCGGCTATCTCAGGCGGCGGTGCTGACCAACGCCGCGGCCATCAGCGCGGCGTTGGGGATCGATGGTGCCGAGGTCGCCTCGACCAGCCTGCCGCTGCACTACACCTTCGGGCTGTCGGTGCTCACCAGCCACCTCTACGCCGGCGCCACCGTGGTGGTCGAGGAGAACGCCCTCACGACGCGGAACTTCTGGTCCAGCCTGGACCGGTATCACGTCACCTCGCTGGCCGCGGTGCCATACCAGTACGAGATGCTGCGCCGGCTTCGTTTCGACCCCGTCCGCCACCCCCGGCTACGGACGCTCACCCAGGCCGGCGGACGGCTGAATCCCGACCTGGTCGAGGACTTCCACCGCCGGATGGCCGCGGTTGGTGGCCGGTTCTTCGTCATGTACGGGCAGACCGAGGCCACCGCGCGAATGACTGTGCTGCCCGCGGACCGACTGCCCGCGAAGCTCGGCTCGGTGGGTGTTCCGGTGCGCGGTGGTGCGATCACTGTTAACCCTGGCGACGGATCCGAGACGACCGAGCCGGGGCGCACCGGCGAGATCGTCTACCGGGGCGCCAACGTCATGATGGGGTACGCCGAGACCGCCGCGGACCTGGCCCGCGGCGATGACCTGGGCGGGGTGCTGCGTACCGGCGACCTCGGCCGGCTGGACGACGAGGGATTCCTGTACCTCACCGGCAGGATCAAGCGGATCGCCAAGATCTTTGGAGTGCGGGTCAACCTCGACGACGTCGAGCGGTCCCTCGCGCAGCATGGCCCGGTCGCCGCCGTGGCCGGCCCAGACCGCCTGGTGCTGGTCGCTGAGGGCGCCGACGACGACCGGCTGGCCCGGATTCGCGCCGAGGCCGCCGCGGGGCTGGGTACCCACTCCTCCGGCATCCTGGTCCGCAGCGTTGCTGCGCTGCCGCTGACCGCCACCGGAAAGCCTGACTACCGAGCCCTGGAGGACCAGTGCTGACCGACGTGTTCACGCTGCCCCAGCCCGACAAGGAGAAGCGGCTACGTGACGAGCTGAACGCCCTGGTGTCGCACCACCGGCGGTCCTGCCCGCCGTACGCCCGGATCCTGGACGCACTCGATCTCCGCGGCGAGGCGGCGACGGTGGCCGAACTACCCTGGCTGCCGGTCCGGCTGTTCAAGACCAAGAAACTGGTGAGTGTTCCGGAAGATCAGGTGATCCGGGTGCTCACCTCCAGCGGAACGACCGGCGAGGTGAGCCGGATCCACCTCGATCGCGAGGCGGCGGCCACCCAGTCCCGGATGCTCGCCCGGACCCTCGCGACGGTGCTCGGCCCGCGCCGGCTACCAATGCTGGTGGTGGAGGGTCGTGGCGTGGTCGGCGACCGCCGCTCCTACTCTGCGCGGGGCGCGGGTGCCCTCGGCATGGTGAACTTCGGCCGGGACCACCACTGGCTGCTGGACGCCGACGATCGACCGGACGTCGAGGCGCTGCGGGCCTTCCTGGACCGGCACGGTCGTACGCCCTTCCTCATCTTCGGGTTCACCTTCATGGTCTGGACCTACCTCTACGAGGTGGCCCGCGAGCACGGACTGGACCTTTCCCAGGGCACCCTGGTGCACTCCGGCGGCTGGAAGAAGCTCGCCGACCGGGCGGTCGACAACGCCGAGTTCCGTCGCCGCTTCGGCGTGGACACCGGTCTGACCCGGATCCACAACTTCTACGGGATGGTCGAGCAGATCGGCACCGTCTTCCTGGAAGGGCCGGAGGGCGGCTCGCTCTACTGCCCGGACTTCGCCGATGTGATCATCCGGGACCCGGTGACCTGGCAGGAGGCGCCGGTGGGCACGCCGGGGATCATCGAGGTGCTGAGCACCCTGCCCACCTCGTACCCCGGGCAGGTGCTGCTCACCGAGGATCTGGGCGTGGTGCACGGGATCGACGACGGGCACTGGCCCGGTAAGCGATTCAGCGTGCTCGGCCGGCTGCCCCGCGCCGAGGCGCGTGGCTGCAGCGACACCTACCCAGGAGGTACGCCATGACGCTACGGATGCGTTTCCCCGCCGGCGAGGCCGTCTCCGTGCCGGACCTGCTGGCACCGGATGAGGCGGAGCCGTTGGCTGTCGGAGATCCGCGGATGGTGGACTTCCTGGCCGCGGTCGCCAACCGGCTACTGACTCCGGCGTTGGCCCGGCGGCACCCCGAGCTGGGCTCCCTCGGCTTCTTCCTCCGCCGCCGGGAACTACTGGGCGCGATCGAGCGGCTGCACTCCACGCTCGGGCCGGACACGCTCGTCTTCCCCCGCGGGCGGGTGTTCCACGTCCCGCCGGCCAACGTAGACACCATTTTTGTCTACTCGTGGGCGCTCTCCGCGCTGGCGGGTAACACCAACGTGGTCCGGGTGTCGCCGCGTTCCGCGGCGGCCGCCGAGACGGTACTCGAGGTGCTCAACGCCAGCCTCGCCGAGGCCGACCCGGTGGTGGCGCGTACCCAGCTCATGGTCACCTACGGCCACGATGACGCGGTGACCGCCCAGCTGAGCGCCACCAGCGACCTGCGCGTCCTCTGGGGCGGGGACCGGGCGGTGGAGAACCTTCGACGGCATCCACTCGCGCCGGCAGCCCGGGACCTCACCTTCCCTGATCGGTCCTCCTTCGCCATGCTGTCGGTCCCCGGCTGGGCGGCGGCGGCGCCACACCGGCGGCGGGACGCGGCCAAGGCGTTCGCCAACGACGCGTACTGGTTCGATCAGGCGGCCTGTGCCTCGCCACGTACCGTCTTTCTGATCGGTGCGGCGGAGCAGGCTGAGGAGGTCCGGGCCGAGTTCGTCGCCCTGCTGGACGACGTGGTCCGGGAGCGCGGCTGGGACGTGGATGCGGCGATGGCGGTGGAGCAGCGGGTCGGTGCGTACGGGCTGGCTGCCGACGGGGGAGTGCGGCGGATGGTCTTCCACCGCAATGCCCTGGCAACCCTGGAACTGGCCGAGGTCTCCGCCACCCCGCGGCACTGGCTCGGCGCCGGCACCTTCCCCTTCGTCACAGTGCCGGACCTGACGGAGCTGGTGCCGTTCGTGCGTCGCCGCGACCAGACCCTCACCCACTTCGGTTTCGCTCGGGACGAGCTGACGGCGCTGGCGCGGAGCCTGGGAGGGCGGGGAATAGACCGGATCGTGCCGTTCGGCGCGGCGTTGACCTTCGCTCCGGTGTGGGACGGTCACGATTTGCTGCGGGAGTTCGTTCGGCTGGTCACGGTCAACGACTGAGGACGGCTGGGGCCCGGGTGACGAGCACCCCGGGCCCCGTTCGAGTCCGATTTAGATCTGCTCCCAGCCCAGCGGGGTGCCGCGTTCCACGTCCCGGGTGAAGGTGCGCCCGAGCACCCGGTCCAACTCGTCCGGGTGCAGGCCCCCGGCCGGTCGGATGGATCGGATGTTCGCGCGGGTAACCGGCTCTCCGGCCCGCACATCGGCGATCACGTGCAGCGAGCGACGGAAGCGCAGGCCCTCACGTTCGGTGGGGGTGGGGCCGACCACCGCACTGCCCATCGCCGCCCAGGCGCGCTCGGTCTCCACCCGCAGCGCGGCCAGCTCGGCCGGTTCCAGCGAGAAGTCCGAGTCCACGCCCCCGTCGGCCCGGGCCAGCGTGACATGCTTCTCGACCAGGCAGGCCCCCAACGCCACCGAGGCCACGGGTACCCCGATCCCGGGTGTGTGGTCGGAGAGGCCGACCGGCAAGCCGAAGGCGTCGGCCAGCACCGGTATGCGGCGCAGGTTACTGTCCTGCGGAGGCGCCGGGTAGGAGGCGGTACAGGCGAGGAGCACCACGCCGTCGGCGCCACCCTCGCGGGCCGCCCGGACCGCGGCGTCGATCTCCGCCATCGTGGCCATCCCCGTGGAGATGACCAGTGGTTTGCCGGTGCTCGCGACCAGCCGGATCAAGGGCAGGTCGACCAGTTCCGATGAGGCGATCTTGTACGCCGGGGCGTTCAGCTCCTCCAGCAGCTCCACCGCGGTGCGATCGAACGGCGAGGAGAAGACCGTCAGTCCGTGCTGGCGGGCCCGCTCGAAGAGCGGTCCATGCCATTCGTACGGCGTGTGTGCCCGCTGGAAGAGCTGGTAGAGGTTCTCGCCACCCCACAGGTCATGCCCGTCGGAGATGCGAAAGGCCGGGCTGTCGTGGTCGATGGTGATCGTGTCCGGCGTGTACGTCTGCAGCTTGAGTGCGTGGGCGCCGCTCGCCGCCACCGCGTCCACGATCTCCAGTGCCCGGTCCAGGCTGCCGTTGTGGTTGCCGGAAACCTCAGCGACCACGAGTGGCGGCTCGCCGGGCCCCACCAGGTGCGGCCCGATCTTTACTGTGCTGCTCATGCTCTCCTGCTCAGTTCTGTCCACACCACCTGGTGCGGTTTACCGTCAATGTCCCGTTCATAGCGTCGGACGACCCGGAACCCGAAGCGGCGGTGTAGCGCCAGTACCGGTTGGTTGTCGGCCAGGGTCTCCCCGCCGAGGGTTCGGGCCGCTAGTGATTCGAAGGCGTGCGCGATCGCGGCCTGCTGTAGCCCGATCCAGGCGGGTAGCAGCTCACGGCGTTCCTCAAGGCCCACAATGTCCAGGTAGAACCCCCAGGTCAGGTCCTTGTCCTGGGAGGCGACGCCGGTGAAGGTCACGACGCCGGCCGGCTTCCCACCGTGCAGATAGATGAGCACCCGGCGGTCGGGCTCCTCCCGCACCGCCGACCACCAGGCCAGGTGTTCCTCCGGAGCGATCTCGTGCTGGGTCAGGCTCGTGGCGCGTACCTGGGGGTGGTTGCGCCAGCGCCGCATCCGGTCGAGGTCTTCGGAGCCGGCCGGACGCAGGGTCGCGGTCATCGGGAAGCCGTCAGCGGGTCAGGCTGCTGCTCGGCGGAGGTCGCCGGGAGGCCGGCGGACACGACGGTGCCGGAACCCGACGGGGGCCGCCTGGCGAGCCGGTGCGCGGTGCGCAGTGCGGTGTAGAGCAGGTAGCTGTTCGTCGCAAGGAGGCGATGCTTCAGGCCCCGCACCCCGCCGGGGCGAGGATAGCCGCCGGCCGGCCGGTAGCGCCGGTACTGGGCGGCCGCACTACGGAAGAAGGGGCGGCGCAGCTTCGCGGGCATTCGATGGTCGTTGCCCACCACCACGAGCAGGTGACTGACCATCAACCCGAACAGGTCGGCGTGCAGTCTGGTCTCCTGGGGATAGGTGGTGAACAACCATTCGAATAGTCGTCTGTATTGGTGGAACGCGTCGAAGTGTCGTTCGCTGGGGGTGGCGGTGATTGCGCCGGGTCGGCCCAGGCGGTAGTAGTAGCAGGCCCGATCGAGTACCGCGATCCGCTCCGCCGTGATGAGCAGCGGGTGACTGAATGGGATGTCCTCGTACCAGCCGGGAAAGAAGAGCAGGCCCAGATCGTCGAGGAAGGATCGGCGGATTACCTTGTTCCAGGCGGTGTGTTGGACCCGGAGCAGTTCCGGGCGCTCGTTCAGCCGGACACAGCCGTTCACCTCGCGGAGGAGCGGGCTGCTGGCGTCGGGCTCTTTTCGGCCGTCGTGGTGTACGCGGAGATGGTCAAGTAGCAGCACGTCCGGTCGATCGGTGCGCAGCCGCGCCAACACCGCTGGCACCGAGCCTGGTGGCAGCCAGTCATCGCTGTCCACGAACCAGACGTATCGACCGGTCGCCGCCTTCAGCCCAGCGTTCCGGGCCAGGCCGAGCCCCACGTTGTTCGGCAAGGTGACCGTACGCGTCGCTGGTCGGCGGTTGGCGTAGGCGTGCAGCAACTCGCCGCACCGGTCGGGGGAGGCGTCATCAACCGCGACCACCTCTACGTCGGTGACGTCGGCGTCGTTCAGCCCGGCAAGGATCGAGTCGAGGCAAGTATATAGATATTCCTCGACGCGATATACGGGGACGATCACGCTCAGCAGTGGCTGTCGAGTATTGGTGACCACCCGGAGAGGTTAGCGGGAACAGGTGGGGGACTGTTGGTGCGCGGGATGAGAGTTTCTTGAACGGTTTTGGAGCACCAGGTTAAGAAATGATTTTCGCGATTTTGACGCCGAAGGTGCGTTCGGAAGTGCCTCCCGCCGCGCGGGACCTATGGAGCTCACCCCATAGGTCCCCACCGCCGTCGAGCAGCAACTCCGCAGGGTCACCCGGCCCAGCTACCCCGGACTGCTCACCGGTGGAACAGCTGGCGAATCCGGCTACTCATCGCGTCGCGAACCTGGGTGCGTAGGCTGGTGGTGTGTCGCTGGGACGTCTTCTTCTTGGTCTCCACGTGTCGGTCGTGCAGCCACTGCAGGCGGGTCTGTAGCTCGTCGTTGGTGAGGGTGTGCAGCGGCTGGACCGCCGGCGGGAAGGAGACCTGGCTGACCCGTTGGTCGAAGCGGGCCGCGCTCTCCCCGTCCGCGAAGGTGTTGCCCAGGTCGTGTTTGGTCAGGAAGCGGATCATCGTCTCGAAGCGGGCCTTGTGCCCCTCGTTCAGCGCGGTGTAATCAGCCTCTGCGTAGAGATCGGCGGCATCGACATCACTCGGCAGGCCATCCATGATCCGGTGCGGGATGTGGAAGTAGCGGGCCAGCTCCAGGGTGCGGGAGTCGTGCGCGAACAGGAAGCCCGGGGTGCCGGCGAGAAGTGCGGCGATGGTCCCGTGGATCCGGGTGCCGAAGTTGAAGTCGAACCCGGAGAGGTAATCCATCCATGTGGACGGGTCCACGAACATCCGCACCTTGTCCTCGACGAACAAGGGGTGTGAGGTGTGGATGGGGATCGGGCTGACCTTGCCGCGGTTGTCCCGTGCGTCGCCGTAGAGAAGAGTGCCCAGGGTCTGCAGGTCCTGGGGAATGTAACGAAGGTTGGGGTACTTCTGGTGATGCCCTGCCACCACCGACGCCATCGAACTCACGTACGGCGAGATTGTCATGGCGACCCGATCCTGTGGGCCCAACGCCGCCTTGCTCTTCTCGATCCGCAGACTGTCGCCGTGCAGGAACATCGACGGACAGCCGATCTGTTCGACGGCCGAGAAGCCGAGAGTGCGCAGGTAGTCCTCGGTGACCTCGCCGCGTACGCCGATGGTGTGCGAGCGGTCCAACACCGCTCGGCAAAACGCCTTCACCGCGTCGTCGATCGGGCGCAGATATTCTCGGTCGCCGTGGACGTCGGTCTGCACCCCGACGCCGAGTACCACGACCGGGATCGTCAGCTTCTCGATCACCTGGGTCAGCGCCCGTAGCCCGTTGACGTAGCTGCGTCGGAACGCGTTCGCCAGCGGCACCACGAAGACGTCTTGCGTCTCGTTGATCTTCTGTGGATCGTATGACTTGGGGCGGAACCTGGTCGTGATCTCGGCGTTGGAGGTGGCGAGAAGCTTGTACGTGGCATGGCTGAAGATCAGGTTGCCGCTGTTGTCGCCGAGGCGGTTCTGTTCGAACGTCTCCTCCGGGCTGAAGACGCGGAACGGGTCTTTCAGGGCGCGCAGTAGGATCCGCTGGTGCACGCGGGTTCCGCCTTTCACTCTGGTGCCATGTTGGCGTATCGCCCTCTTGGCTTGAGGTAGCCGCACGAGCGCAGAACAGAGATCGTATTGTACCGGCGGGAAGGGCTGACGCCGCTCGGGTGCCCTTGGCCTGTGCGGGCTGGCAACCGGCTGGGCTGCGGTGGTGGCCGCGCAGACCTTCCAGGTTGTCGTGGATTGGACGTTCACCCCTGGGGTGCCCAGCCTTCTGGTGGCCGGGGTGCCAGCCGTGGATTCGAGTGTGAAGCTGCGGGCGACGGCGCTGTTGCTCACAGCTTGCGCGTAAACCGATTTTATGAGGTCGCTCATAGTCTGGCCGAATCGGTCAAGCGCCTCAGGTTGACCGATTACCCCAGGGTCGCCTGTGGCGATATTCGGCGAGCCGTCCGGTTCTTTACCCCCGGGTTCCGTGATGGCCCGCCGTCCCATTGATTCAAAGCCGGTAATGCTGTCCGAAATTCCGGTCATGATCGATGTTTAAGCAGGTCAGGGTGGGTTGGCAGGCGGGGTGTTGGCCAGTAGTGTCGGCGCGTCCGGTGCGGTATCCGATCGCCAAAAGGCGACACCGCGCGGACCCGCTATATCGCCCATAGGCAAGCCGGTAACCATTGCACCTGGGGTGAATATGCGTGTTCTGCGGTAGGGCGTGCTGCCTGCCCGAATCCGTCAGCTAACCCGGTCGGCGGTGTCGGAAGGAGTTTGGCTTTCGTGCGGTATGAACCGGAACTGGCCCCTCGGGTGACCCGTCGTCCCCACGGCGCCGTGGTGCCCGCCCCCATCCGGCCGGTCGCCGGACGCTGACCAACCACCCCAACGCGCGGCCCCGCGGGCGCGCTTCCTCGTGGCCACCCTGCCAGCGGATTCGTTCTGCGCGGCTCTCCTGACGCTGCCGTCACCGGCATGGTGCGCCCTTCAGTCCTGACAGCTTGTGGAGGACCCGTGATGCATCACCTCAAGCGACAGCTTCGCCGTTTCGTTTCTCAGCCGCCGTACCAGGTGGCCGCCGCGTCGGCGGCGGCCTTCGTGGTCGTGGTCGGTGCCGGTGCTCTGGCTGCCGGCAGCGACGAGGCTCCTGCCTCGGTGCAGCCGACCACCGCCGCAACAGCTGAGGTGCGCGGTGAGGTTGCCGCCGTGCCCGACGAGGCCCGCGCCACCACAACACCCACCAGCCCTGCGCCGTCGAGTCCATCGTCGTTCAGTGCCGCCGCCAGCGATTCCGCCCCGGACCCGGATCTGAGCGCGGAGACGCCGACGTCCAAGGTGTTGGAGTACGACTACCAGGCGCAGATCAATTTCTACTACTGCGGCCCGGCGGCCGTTCGCAATGCCCTCAGCGCCAGCGGCGTCGAGCGGACGCAGGATGAACTCGCGGGCCCGTTGGGCACCGACCAGTTCGGCACCGACTCGGCCGAGGACACCACGCGGGTACTCAACGCTGAGGTGGCGGGCGAGCCCTACCAGACCCGGATGATTTCCGGCGGCTCAGCCACCCCGACGCAGATGGACCAGCTGCAGGCCGATGTCGTCAAGGCCATCACCGACGACCGGAGCGTGGTGGTGAACATCGCCGGCTCCGCCACCGACACCGCCGGCGGATGGCACTCCTTCCCGGGCGGCCACTACGTCGCCGTGGTCGGGTACGACGACGACGGTCGCCTGGTGCAGATCGCCGATTCAGCGAACCCCGCGACCAGTTCGTACTGGATGACCACGATTGCGCTGGCGAACTGGGCTGGGACCCGCGGATACTCCGCCTGACCCACCCACCGACCTCGCCTGACGGGCACCGGACCTTTCCCAGGGCCGGTGCCCGTCAGCGTGTCGGGCCATCCTTGACGTCGGCGTGCGTGACGGGCGCGGGCGGGAGGAAGTCAGGTGGTGGCAGCGGTGTCCGCTGTCCGCGGGGCCGGCACCATCACGGTGTCCTGCTCGTCGAGTTCCTGCCGGGCGGCGGTGAGGAAGCGCTCGGCATACGAGTCGGCGGGAAAGTCGCCCAGGTAGCGCGTCCGGGTGGCCCACCGTGACTCGGCCAGCGGGTCTTGGCCGAGTAGCAGGTCCAGCACGGCGCCCGCGTCGGGGGTGTCCCGCCGCAGCACGTACCCGGATGCGGCGAGGGGAAAGTCGATCGGGAACCGGTCACCCAGGTCCAGCATGTCGGTTACCGCGTACGGCTTGCCGGAGTAGAGGTAGTCGGAGACGACCCCGGAGACGTCGGAGACCAATGCGTCCGAGCGGTTGACGCACTCGGCGAGGCTCAGCTTGCGGCTGGCGGCACCGAACACGTGTTTCCGTCCGGTGCGGGTCCGGTCGGCGGAGAGTAGGCCGTGCAGCTGAGCGAGTTGCCGTGCCGAGGCTGGGTTCTGGGAGGTGTACGGGTGGGCCCGCAGGATTACCGTCACGCCCCGCTCCAGTAGGCCCCGGAGCAGCGTCTCCGCGATCGGAAGCGAGCAGTAGTCGGTGTCCGCGTGGTGACCGGTCCAGGTCGGCGTGTAGAGCACGGTCGGCGCGGCGGTGGTGACCGGTCCCCGGCGTACGTCGATCCCCGCCACCTGGGGACGGCCGACCACGACGAATTTCTCGGCGGGGAGGTGGACGCCGGCGCGAGCATACCGGTCGATTGCTGCCTGGCCGGCCACGAAGATTCGGTCGAAGACACCCGATGCCGGGTTGGCGCTGGGGGCCTTGTCGCTGTCGCCATGGTGTAGCTGCACGTGGGTGAGCCGGGTGAACCGGACGCAGTGGCTGTTCTTCGCGCCGTGGTTGACGTAGAACGCCACCTTCAGACTTGGCACCAGCACCTCATCCATGCCCTTGATCGTTGGGCAGAGGACGACCGGCGCCCGGGTCGCGGCGGCGACACTGGCCAGAAATTCGGGCTCCCGTACGAGCACCAGGAACGGCCGACCGATCTGCTCCAGGTGTGGTAGCCACATCTTGACCTGGTACTCGGAGCCGGGCGGGGCGGAGAAGTAGAGCAGAAACTCGGGCTGGTGCAGGCGTACCGCCCGCCCCACCCCGCCGCCCGCGGACGGCCGCCGGAACCGGCCCCGAGCCAGTTTCAACCCGACCGCACCGCTTACCGCCACGACCAGCAGCACGGCGGGCAGGGTCACCCAGACGGGCAGGTCAAGGCCGGCGGCCACGGCGACCACGGCGAGTAGTCCGAGCAGCACGTCGTCGAGCCGGGTGCCGATCGCCGCGGTCCACGTGCGGACCGGGAGGTTGGCTGCCCGATTCTCGTGCGCGCTGGCATCCCGCAGTGGCCCGACCAGCAGCACCAGGCCGAGCAGGAGCGGTGCGGTCAGGGCGAGCGACGGGCCGATCCGGTGGGCGTAGGCCACCAGGATCGTTGCGGCGATCAGGACCGTCTCGGCAGCGATATCCGCTTTCGGTCGTACCCGGCGCTCCACCGCAGCGGCGGTGAGGGCCGCCACGGTGATCGTCATACCCCAACCGGTTGCCCCGGTCAGCGTCACAACGAGGAATGCCAGCACCACCAGCCCGGTGGTCAACACCCGGGCCTGCAGCTTCCGGACCAGGTCCCCACGCATGTCGCCGGCCGCCTCCGTTCTTCGGTCAGCTGGCGCTGGCGCCGCTGAGAAGTGTGTCCCCGGTGGGCGGGGCCGGCTGGGTCGGCACGGCTGCCACCGGCTCGTCGGGCGCCCGGCGCACGTCAATAACCTGGCCGGTGAGCTCCGAGATCAGTGCATCCAGTGATGCCTGAGCGACCGCCTCGGCAGAGAGCAGGGTGTGCTCGGGCTCCGCCCCGAATGCCTTGGTGCGCATCGGGGTCGCGGTGCGTTCCGGGTTGATGCAGTTGACCCGGACCCCGAAGTCGGCCCATTCGTCGGCGAGGGCCTGGGTCAGGTTGACCAGGGCGGCCTTCGTCGCGGAGTAGAGCGCGTACTGGGCCCGACCCCGGGTGTATGAACTGGAGGTGTAGAGCAGTAGCTGGCCCTTGGTGCTCTGGAGATAGGGCAGCGACTGGCGGGCGGCGATGACCGGACCGACGAGGTTGACCTGCAGGATCCGATCCACAATGTCGTCGTCCATTTCGGCCAGCGCACCCTTCTCCAGGACGCCGGCGGTGACCACCACGTAGTCGATTCGCCCGGTTGCCTCGAACGCGGTCTTGAGCGCGGCCTCGACGTCCTCGGCTCGCTGGACGTGGGTACCGGTGCCGGAGCGGCTGAACGGGAAGACCTGCGCGCCGTAACGCTGAGCCAGCTCCGCCAGTTCATGGCCGATGCCGTAGCTGCCGCCGAAGATCACCACTGTCCGGCCGGTCAACGCCTCGCTGTAGCTGCGGTGGTCGTCCAGCTGGGGCGATCGGGCGGCGGAGAGCTGGAAGAGCTTGTCCGCCAGGTGCACGTCGACCGGGTGGGTGACCTTGATGTTCTCGTCCGAACCGTCGATCACCTTGATCGGGGTCCCGGGCAGGTAGCGCAGCACCACACCGCAGTCGTCCGTGGCGGCGAAATCGGGGTCACTCTCGGCCCGTCGGTACGCTTCCCGGATAGTGCTGGAGCGGAATGCCTGCGGGGTCTGGCCGCGGCGCAGGGTGGATCGGACCGGGATGTCGGTGATGCAGTCGTCCTCGTCAACCTGGATGATGGTGTCGGCCGAGGGGATCGCCACATCGACAGCGGCATACGTCCAGAGTGCATTGACGCACTCCCGAACAATTCGGGCACTGACCAGCGGACGGACTGCGTCGTGGAAGAGGAGGTTGACGTCGTCCCCGCCGACCGCGTCCAGTGCGATGCCAGTGGTGGCGTTGCGCGTGTCGCCCCCCTCGATGACCTTGCTGACCTTGCGGAAGTGGGCCTTGTCGACGATCTGCTGGGCCTCCGCGACATGGCCAGCGGCCATCAGCACGATGATTTCGTCGATCTCGGGGGCGGCTTCGAAGACGGCCAGGGTGTGCTCGATAATCGGCTTACCGGCGATCTTCAATAGTTGCTTCGGGATGCCCAGCCCGAGACGGGTCCCGGTGCCGCCCGCCAGTACCACCGCCACCGTCCGCGTGGGCCGCCACGGTGTCGCCGCAGCCGACGCGTTCTGCGGGCTGGTGGTGTGGTCCTGGGTCATTGCCGATCCTCGCTTTCAACGATGTACCTTCGCGGGTCACCCGACACTATTTGCCGTTCGAGAAGTCTTCGTAGGCGCGGAGCACCTCGTCGGTGGGGCCGTCCATCCGCAGCTCACCTGACTCCAGCCAGACCGTCCGTTCACAGGTGTCCCGGATGGAGGAGAGTTGGTGGCTGACCAGGAACACGGTGCCGGCGCTCTCCCGCAGCTCACGGACCCGCTGCTCGCTGCGCTTGCGGAAACCCTTGTCGCCGGTGGCCAGTGCCTCGTCAATGAGTAGCACCTCGTGCTTCTTCGCGGCGGCGATCGAGAAGCGTAGCCGGGCCGCCATGCCAGCGGAGTAAGTACGCATCGGCAGTGAGGCGAAGTCGCCACGCCGGTTGATGCCCGAAAAGTCGATGATCTCCTGGGTGAGCCGAGCGACCTCGTCCGGTCGCATACCCATGGCCAGACAACCGAGGGTGACGTTCCGCTCTCCGGAGAGGTCGTTGAGTAGCGCGGCATTGACACCGAGCAGGGATGGCTGTCCCTGGGTGTAGATCGCGCCCCGGTCAACTGGGAGGAGGCCGGCGATCGCTCGCAGCAGGGTCGATTTACCCGAGCCGTTGCTGCCGATCAGGCCGATGGCCTCACCCCGGTACGCGGTGAAGCTGACTCCCCTGACCGCGTGGACCTCCCGCACGTTGGGAGCGGAGGTGCGCTTGACCAGCCGGCGCAACGACGCCGCCGCGCCGCCTGCGGCGGCGGCCCCCATGTGTACCCGGTAGGTGATGTGTGCCTCGTCGACGACTACCGTGGGGATGCGGGGTGTGTGTGGTAGCACGGGGGTTTTTTCGGACCCGCGGAAAGGCTCAACCACGACCGTACTCCTGCTCGCCGCGCCAGAAGTAGATGAAGCCGCCGACGCCGGCAACCAAAGCCCAGCCGGCTGCGACCAGCCAGAGTTGCAGCAGCGAGTCGTTCAGCAGCGGAGCCTGCTCCAGCAGCGCGCACCGGGCCAGCTCGATATAGACCAGCAGCGGGTTGAATTGGACCAGGGTGGTGATCCAACCGGGTAGCCGCTCGAAGAGGTTGACGTTGTAGAGCACGCCGGAGCTGTACATGAACGTGCGCAGAATAAATGGCATGACCTGTTTCAGGTCGCTGGCTTTCGCCCCCATCCGAGCAACCGTCATCACCATGCCGGCGTTGAAGATCGCCTGGAGTAGCAGGGCCGGCGGCAACAGCAGCCACTCCACCGTGAGTGGTTCGCCGGTTACCAGCACGATGGTGATCAACACGATCATTGAGGCCAGTAGCTGCTGGAACTGGGTGAGGGTCGCGGCCAACGGCAGGCTTGCCCGGGGGAAGTGCAGAGCCCGGATCAGCCCGAGGTTGCCGCTGATGGACTGGGTGCCGGCCATTATCGAAGTCTGGGTGAAGTTGAAGATAAAAAGGCCGGTGGCCAGGTAAGCGATAAAGTTGGGGATCTCGTTTTGTTCCAAAACCACGCCGAAGACCAGGTAGTAGACCGCGACGTTGGTTAGTGGTGTCAGCACCTGCCAGATCTGACCCAGCCTGGCGCTGCTGTAGGAGGCAAGGAGCTTTGCGCTGGCATACGCGGAAATGAAGTGCCGATAGGCCCAGAGCCGACGGCTGTATTCGCGTAGCGGCAGGCGCTTGCCGGCGACCTGCAGCCCGTGTCGAGCGGCCAGCTGCGCCTGGGTCGGGCCCGCGTCGGGGCCGGCCAGGGCGGTGTCGGCCATGAGCTGGGCACTCCGATCTTCCATGCCAATGGGGTGGGGGTGAGCCGCCCGGGTGCGGTCCGGTTGCCGCGGCGGGCTCGCTGCTGCCTGGACAGTAGTCCACCGAACGTCAGGACGCAACGGTACCGTCGTTGCGCTACATTAACCCACGTGGAAGCCGAGATTGAGTCTCCGGCGACGGCCGGGAAGAGGCGCACGCCTGCCGGCGCGGCGGTGCTGCGGGGTGAAATCACCACCGCCATCCGTCGGGCCCTGTTGCAGGAGCTCGCGGCCGTGGGATTTGGCCGGCTCTCCATCGAGGCGGTCGCCCGCCGGGCCGGGGTAAGTAAGACGGCGGTCTACCGGCGCTGGAATTCCAAGCTGGCGCTGGTGCTGGAGGCCGTGGTGGCGGCGGCCGGCAGCAAGCTGCCGGCGCTGGACACCGGGAGCCTGCGCGGCGACTTGAGCCTGCTGTTTCAAGTGGTGCAGCATGCCCTGCGTCATCCGCTTGCCGCGCAGATCATCCCCGACCTGGTCGCTGAGGCAGCACGCAACCCGGCGCTCGACCAGGCGCTGCAGGAGGTGCTGCGTAGTAAGCAGCAGGAGATCGGTGGCCGGCTGGTCGAACGGGCGGTGCACCGGGGCGAACTGCCGCTCGGGGTGGACCAGGACGTGGCGATCGACCTGATCGTGGGGCCGCTCTACTGGCGGCTCGCCATCGCCCGGTCGGCGCCGACCGACGCGTACCTGGAGGCGTTGGTGGAGGTGGTGGCGACGGGGCTGGGTGCGGCTCCGGCCGTGCCCAGCCAGCGCCCCACCCCGACGACCTGACGAACAGCAGCCGTGATGCCTTGTTCAGCAAGCCTGGTCAGCTGGGAGCCGGGACACGATGTGCCGGGCAATTTCCAACGAACTGGTCGCGGCGGGAGAGGGCGCGTTCAGTACGTGCACTTGCCGGTCAGCCTCGACAATCAGGAAGTCGTCAACCAGGCCGCCGTCGCGCCGAATGGCCTGGGCGCGCACACCGGCCCCAGCCGGGACGATATCTACCGAGGTGAGTTCTGGTACAAGGCGTGCCAGACTCGCGGCGAAGCGCTTCTTGGAAAGCGAACGAGCTACCTCGGTGAGGCCATACCGATAGTGCTTGCGGCCGAGTGCCCAGAGGCCACGGTAGGTCAGCTCGTCCCAGACATCCCGCGGGTTGATCCTCCCCCACGAGTAGCCCTCCCGGGCTGCTGCCAGCACCGCGTTCGGACCTGCGTGCACGGTGTCGTCGATCATGCGGGTCAGGTGCACGCCAAGGAACGGAAACTGCGGATCCGGCACCGGGTAGATCAGGCCGCGGACTAGATCCCGCCGACGGGGGATAAGTTCGTAATATTCACCCCTGAAGGGAACAATCTGTACCGGAGTCGTAATTCCAGACAAACGGGCAATGCGGTCGGCGTGCAGGCCGGCGCAGTTGATCAGGACGTCCCCGGCTACTTCCCCCCGGGTGGTATGGACCACCACCCCACCCGTTCGTGTGGTCACCCCGGTTACCTCGGTGTCGGCTTTCGGCTCTGCCCCACCGGCGACCAGTAGCTCGGCTAGCTTGCGGCAGACCGCGCCAAAGTCGACGATGCCGGTCGAGGCAACGTGTAGCGCTGCGACTGCCGACACGTGCGGCTCGTATGCGCGGGCCTCCTCGCCGCTGACGAGTCTCACTGGCAAACCGTTGGCCAGCGAACGCTGGTGCAGGCCGTGTAGGCGGGGCAGCTCGGCTTCGTCGGTGGCGACGATCAGTTTGCCGCAGATGTCGTACGGCAGGCCGTGCTCCTCGCAGAACTGGAACATCGACGCGTTGCCCGCCACGCAGAGCGCGGCCTTCAAACTGCCGGGCTGGTAGTAGACCCCGGCGTGGACCACGCCGGAGTTATGACCGGTCTGGTGTGCGCCCCAGCCGGACTCCTTTTCCAGAACGGTGACCGAGTCACCGGGGCGGTCGGTCATCAGCCGGTGGGCCACAGCCAGCCCGACGATGCCACCCCCCACCACCACGAACTTTGTCATCATCATCTCCCCAGGCGGGTGCCGTGACCGATCGTAACGAAGGCCCGTCCGCCCGACTCGTGCCCAGCCCCCCTACGTGGCCTACACTGCACCGGGTCCATCACTCGGGGAGTCTTAGTGTCTGACGTCATCGCGCTCGGCCAGCCCACGGTCGGCGAGGCCGAACTCGCCGCCATCGCTGAAGTGTTCGCCTCCGGCTGGCTCGCCGGCTCCGGGCCGACCAGTCGTCGTTTCGAGGAGCGGTTCGCCGCGACTGTCGGCACCCGACACGCGCTTGCCACCAGCAATTGCGGCTCCGCATTGCACTTGGCACTGCTCACGCTCGGTGTCAAGCCGGGCGACGAGGTGATCGTCGGCGACTACACCTTCCCGGCCACCGGCCACTCGGTGATGTGGACGGGAGCGCGTCCGGTATTTACCGATGTCCGTCCAGATACCTGGACAGTGGACCCGGCTGCGGTGGAAGCGGCGATTACTCCACGTACCGTCGGTATCGTTGCTGTTGACGTGTTCGGCCAACCGGCCGACTACGATGAGCTACGCGTCATCGCGGATCGGCACGGATTGTTTCTGGTCGAGGACGCGGCGTGTTCCGCTGGGGCTGCCTACAAGGGGCGCCCAGCCGGCAGTCTCGCCGATATCGCCACCTTCAGCTTCCACGGCCGCAAGGGCATCACCGCCGGAGAGGGCGGGGCGTACGTTACGGATCGCGAGGATCTGTCGTCGCATGCCCGGAAGCTGCTTTCGTACGGCGTCGAGAGCGCCCTGAACCGGGCCGAGCTTTCTCACTTGGCCATTCCTGCCTTTACCGACTTGGGCTACAACTACCGGCTTTCTGACGTGGCTGCCGCTATTATGATTTCCCAGCTCGACCGATTGCCGGACCTGCTCGCGACCAAGCGGGCGATCGCCGCTCGCTATGGCGAACTACTCAAGGGTCACGAGCTGATCACACTGCCCTACGAGGCACCGGATCGCGAGCACCCCTGGCAGTCGTATGTGGTTACTCTCGACGCCAGGGTTGATCGCGGAGCGGTCGCGATGGAGCTGCGGCAGCGCGGCGTGCAGTGCACTTTTGGTACCTATGCTTCGCACCTCCAGCCGCTATACGGTCAAGCTGACCGCTGCCCGGTGTCGGCCGACCTGTTCGTCCGGCACCTGGCGATTCCGATGCACGCCAACCTTACCGAGGCGCAGGTTGAGACGGTCGCGGCGACACTCGTGGACGTCGTCGGCTCCTTTGCCGCCCGCTGACAATCCTGGAAGGACACGTTCTCAATGTCGAAGCAGACCGTATTCATCACCGGAGGTGCAGGCTTCATCGGACTGCACGTGGTCCCACTACTGCTGGAAAAGGGCTACCGGGTCCGCATCTTCGACAACATGTTCCGCGGTGACCGGGACCGGATCGCGGAGCTGACGGCCACCGGTGACGTCGAACTGATTGACCAGGATGTGCGGTACGGCGGTGCCGTGCATGCGGCCATGAAGGGCTGCGAATACGCGATTCATCTTGCCGCCGTGTCGATCAACAAGAGTCAAGCTGACCCGCATGAGTCGGTCGATATCAATATGGTCGGCAATCACCATGTTTTCGCCGCCGCCGCCGACCATGGAGTAAAACGGCTCGTTTTCGCCTCATCGGCCTCCGTGTACGGCGACCCGAAGAAGCTGCCGATGCACGAGGATGATCGACTCGATCCGCTGACCCCGTACTGCATCTCCAAGCGAGCCGGCGAGGACCTGCTCGGCTTCTACCAGCGCAGCAGGGGCCTGAACTGGGTCGCCCTGCGCTTTTTCAACGTGTATGGCCCTGGCCAGAAACCGACCGCCTACTACACATCCGTGATTAATCACTTCGTGAAACGGCTCAAGGGCGGCGAGCCGCCGGTCATCGACGGTAAGGGTGAGCAGTCGATGGACTTTATCCACGTTCACGACATCGCCCGTTCAGTGGTTGCTGCCATGGAGTCCGAGCAGGGGAACGTGCCGGTCAACATCGGCACCGGTATCGACACCTCGGTCGCTACTCTGGCCGAGATTCTGATCAAAGCGGTAGGCGTCGATGTCCAGCCGCAGTTCAACCCGCGTGACGTGCTGGTCAGCCGGCGCGCCGCAGACATCAGCCGGGCCAAGGAGGTTCTCGGCTGGGAGCCGTTCATCGCCGTCGAAGACGGGATGACCGACCTGATCAAGACTGAGACGGCGTGACCGGGCAGCCAGATGCCGGGGGCCCGTCGTCACACGGGATCCAGGGGAATCCGTATAATCCGCACGCCTGGATAATCGGCGAGCCGGAGATCGGCCCGGGGACCTGGATCGGCGCGTTCACAGTTATTGACGGGTCGGGCGGTCTAAGAATCGGCGCCGGCTGCGATATCAGCTGTGGAGCGCAGATCTATACCCACTCCACCGCCCGTCGTTGCGTATCTGGCCGCACCTATGCCTCGGTTGATCGGGAGCCGGTTCACATCGGCGACCGGGTGTTCATCGGCCCCAACGCAACGGTGCTGATGGGCGTCACAGTCGGCGACGGGGCGGTCATCGGCGCGGGCGCGGTGGTCGCCAGGGACGTACCTGCAGGGGTAGTGGTGGCCGGGGTGCCGGCCCGGATGGTGTCTACAGTTGAACTGGACGGGGAAGACGTTCGATTCTCGGGCGTGGAGAGCTAGGAGTTCCGTTTCTGTGCGAGTCACAGTGGTCAACAACTTTTTTCCGCCTCGGACCGGCGGCAGCTCCCACCTGTCCGAGGCGCTAGCCAAAGGTTACGCCGCAGCCGGACACGAGGTCCTCGTGCTCACGGCCGCATACCAGGATGCGCCGGCTCTCGAGGAGCGCGACGGTCTCCGGATCGTGCGGCTGCCTGCCTGGATGCTGCCACAGACCCGGTTGGCCGTTAGCTTCGACATCTCGTTCACGAGTCGGCCAACCCTGCTCCGCCGCGTCCGTACGCTACTCGATGATTTCCGTCCGGACGTGATCCACCAGCACGGCCAGTTCTTTGACCTGACGTGGGCGACTTCGCTGTATGCCCGTAGGCGAGGGGTGCCGACGCTGCTCTCCATCCATACCCGCTTGGAGAACCCGCGAGCTCGCTACGCGAAGGTCTTCCGGGGCTTGGACGCGATTATGGTCAAGCCGTTTATGTGGTGGGCCAAGCCCAAGTTGGTGGTCATGGACGTGCTCATGCAGGAGTACGTACAGCAGCGCTATCGTGGGGCACACTCCGGCCTGGTACCGATTCCGGTCGGCATTGACCCTGAATGGGTCCTCGGTGGCAATGGGCAACACATACGCGAGCGTTATGCCTTAGGTGACGCGCCGGTGATCCTGTCGGTCGGTCACGTCATTCCATTGCGCGATCGGGTGGCGTTGGTCGAGGCGCTACCCGCGGTCGTTGCTGCGGTGCCTGACGTAAAGCTGCTGGTCGTCGGCCAGATCTACTATCCCCTCTTTCAGGAGCGGGCCAGATCGCTCGGGGTGGAGCACGCGATCGTCGCTGTGGGCAAGGTGCCGAAGAGCGAGGTCCCGGATCTGCTTGCCGCCGCCACGGTCGAGTCACACGAGCAAGGCCTGGGTCTGGGTACCGCAACCCTAGAGGCAATGGCAGCCGGAGTTCCGGTCGTCGCGCCGGCGCGACCAGACAACTTCCCCGGGATCGCGCTGCGAGACGGGGAGAACATCCTGCTTTGCGAGCCGGGTGATACCAGGGGGCTCGCCGAGCGGCTGATCGCCGCGTTGACCGATCCAGCGGTGGCCAAGCAGGTCGGAGTGAACGGGCAGGCCCTGATCCATGAGCGGTTCAGTTTGTCGGGAATTACCGACCGGTACCTTGAGGTACTCGGTGATATGGCAGCCGCCCGGCACTGATCGCCAGGATCGAGCTGCCCCTCCAACCAAGGTTGGAGGGGCAGCGTTTTCGTGTGACACCGGTCAGCGGGTAGCTGCTGTCTGCTCGGCCTGCTTCTTGTTGGCACGTGGGGCGGGCGGGTGGTTACCTCCGGCAGTTGGCTGGTCCCCGGAGGCGGCGGTAGTCGCCTCGCCAGTGAGTTTCCGGACCTGCCCCACGCCGGAGAGCGCGGCGATGCCGGCAGCCAACAGGTCGGCCAAGGTGAAGATCAACCGGGAAGCCAGGGCAATCCCGGTGGCCGCGCCTACCCCACCGGCGCCAACTAGGAAGGGAGCGAGTGCGGCAACCAGCACCGCCTCTCGGACACCAAGGCCAGACGGCGACAAGAAAGCGAACATACCCACTGTCATAGCGATGGCGAATGAGCCGATGCTGCGCAGTAGCCCGCCGATACCGGGTGCTGCCTGGGCGTTTGCTAGCAGCCAGAGGTGCACCCCGAACATGGTGTAACCGAGCGCGCTCCAGACAATTACCCGGAGTACACCGGGTGTAGTGAGCTGGTTGTGCAGCGGCTCCCGACGCAGCAGCTTCAGCGTGAGCCGGATCAGCCGGGTCAGCACCGCGGGGATAGCGCAGATAAGCGCGAGGGGGAAGAGGATCGCCACGATCCAGAGGGCCACCCGGACCGAGTCGGCATAGTCGGGATCGTTCATGGTCGTAGCGTCGAGGAGTGCCGGCAGACTTAGTAGGCCGAGTCCGAGCGCGGCGACGACACCCAGGCCCATAGCCATCAGCGTGGCTAGGAAAGCGCGGGCACGCGGTAAGCCGGCCCGTCGGCCCAATTCCATCTGGAGCACATACGCCCAGATGCTGCCCGGGATGTACTTGCCGAGCTGGCCCACCATGCAAATGCGCAACGCGGCTGGCACCGACACCCGATGCTCCAGGTCCTCGGCGGCAGCCCGCCACGCCATCGAATTGGCAAACATGCCTGCCAGCACCGCCAACACGGCTAGCACCACGGAAGGCCATGCCAGATCGAGCCAGGTCTGCCGGACGTCAGGCCACTGGTGCACGACGCTCCACGTCATGCCCACAGCGATTAGGGCGATCACCGTGATCCGTACGGCTAGCGAGAGCCGTCTTGCCGCCCTCGGGGTGGCTTCGGTCTGGTCGACCGGGGTTGGGCCGTCAACCTGAATCGCGGTCTGTGCCACGGACTTCCTACCTCCGCGTCGCTGTTCGTCCAGTCGGGGTGGGACAAGCAAACGCCGAGGCTAGCGCAGATGGCGGGCCGGCAGGAATCCGGGCGGCACTGTGTGTCTGGGTCATCCAGTTTTCAGGCGGAGTCAACACACTGACGGGTGGCGACACCCAGTCCGGGTCGCCGACCCAGCCCCGTGGATTGCGGACGCCGCTGCGAATACGGTCAAGTGCTCTGAGCTTGCCAGATGGGCCAGCTACGGCTACTGGGCCGCTCACCTTAGCAACTTTCCGGGGAGCGCCAAGGCGCCGAGTTGGTCAAGTAGCCTTCAAGGTCACTCGACTGGAACGCCGCGGCGGACGGACCCGCGGGGTGCGGCTATGCACGTCCTGCAACGCCTCTGTTGTGGCGTCGCCGGCTGGCGCAACCGGTGCACCGGCCAACCCGTCATGCGACTCCTCGTGGCGTACGCGCACCAACCCTTGGAGTGGATCGGATGTAGCCGAACCCGGGGCTTGGCCCCTGATCCTGGACACGGGGTTTATGCGGCCGGGGCCAGCGTAGCTGGCGCTGGCCGGGTGTTCTTCTCGTAGGTGATCGGTGGTTGGTGTCCGAGCCGGGAGTGGCGGCGGACGGTGTTGTAGCGGTGCAGCCAACGAAACGCGGCGAGTCGGGCTTCGCGTTCGTCGGTAAAGGCGCGGTGGCCTTGCAGGGTCTCGCGTTTGAAGGTGGCGTTGAACGACTCCGCGGCGGCGTTGTCGGCGGAACTCCCGACAGCGCTCATCGACTGTCGGACTCCGGCGGCCTGACATTCGGCGGCGAAGGCTCGGGAGGTGTATTGGGCTCCGTGGTCGGTGTGCATGATCGCCCCATGCAGGCTGCCTCGAGTGCGTTGCGCGGCGTGGAGGGCGTCGATGACCAGGTGCGCAGGTGATCCGCGATCGCCGAGCCCGCGAGACGCCGGGAGTACAGGTCGATGACGGTGGCCAGGTAGAGAAACCCGCGCTCGCCGACCGGCAGGTAGGTGATGTCACCGACGTAGCGCTGGTTGACAGCAGGGGCGGTGAAGTCCCGGCCGATCAGGTCCGCAGCCTTCGCCGCGGCCGGATCCGGCACCGTCGTACGCGCTCGCCGGCGCAGTCGTAGACCCTGCACGCCGAAGCGACGCATCACCCGCGCGACCCGTTTACGGTTGACCGGCAGACCGGCAGACCGGCAGACCGGCAGACCGGCAGACCGGCAGACCGGCAGACCGGCAGACCGGCAGACCGGCAGACCGGCAGACCGGCAGACCGGCAGACCGGCAGACCGGCAGACCGGAGTTCGGCGGTGATCCGCGGCGCTCCGTAGGTGCCGTCATGCTCGGCGTGCACCGGACGGATCCGGCCCGCAAGAGCTGCATCCGCGGCCTGACGGGCGGCCCGCGCTTCGGCGCCCGAGCGCCAGTAGTAGAAGCTCGAACGGGACACCCCGATGACCTGACACAACCGCTTCACGCCGTAGCGTGCCTGGTGGCCGGCGACGAACTGGAAGCGGTTCACCAGCGCGTCTCCCCGGCGAAATACCGGGCCGCCTTCCGCAGAATGTCCCGTTCCTCCTCCAGTTCCCGGACCCGCCGCCGCAACGCCGCATTCTCGTCCTCCGCCGACCCTGCCGCCGAACCCCGACGCTGATCATCAGCGCGGACCCAACTGCGCAACGTCTCCCGATTGACCCCGAGGTCATCGGCGATCTGCGCGATCGTCGCCCCCGGACGAGACCGGTACAACGCGACCGCGTCGGCCTTGAACTCGGCGGGGTAGTGCTTGTTCACCATCTGTCAGGGACTCCTGATCTCCCCGGACCATCACGATCCAAGGCTCAAGTGTCCAGGACCAGGGGGCAACTCCCCCCTTCTGCCCGGTCCGAATGTGCCCCGCATGGCTTCCGCTGCTACCGTTCCCAGGCCCCAACATCTCGAGGAGGAGAACTCCTGTGATCCCGATTTCCGTCGTCAAGCTCGACGAGGCGGCCGAGCGGTTGGCGATCGAGGTGATCCGTTCGGGCGTCCTGGCGCAAGGTCCGATGGTGGCCCGCCTGGAACGCGAGTTCGCGGATCTCGTCGGCGTCGAGCATGCCGTTGCGGTCAGTAATGGCACGACTGCGCTCGTGGCGGCTCTGCAGGTCCTTGGACTTGAGCCCGGCGACGAGGTCGTCACCAGCCCTTTCACCTTCGTCGCGACTCTCAACGCGATCCTGGAAGCGGGAGCCACCGTGCGGTTCGCCGACATCCGGGAGGATGACTTCGGTATCGATCCGCAGGCCATCTCGACCGTCGTCGGCCCGCGTACCCGGGTGCTGATGCCGGTGCACCTGTACGGGCAGCCGGCCGATATGGACGCCATCGTGCCGTTGGCCCAGCAGCACGGTCTCGCGATCGTCGAGGACGCTGCGCAATCGCTCGGAGCGACGATTTCCGGACGGAGTGTGGGCAGCTTCGGTCTGGGCACCTTCTCGCTGTACGCCACGAAGAATCTCACCACCGGTGAAGGTGGCATGATCACCACTAACGATGGCGTGCTGGCCGACAAGCTTCGAGTGCTGCGCAACCAGGGTATGCGGACGCGTTACCAGTATGAGATGGCCGGCCATAACTACCGGCTCACTGACCTGCAGGCGGCGCTGGGGATCCCGCAGCTCGCCGCGTATGGTGACAACGTCAAGCGGCGCAGGGACAACGCGGCCCGGCTCTCTGCCGGTCTCGCCGACGTGCCAGGTCTACGGCTGCCATCAAGGCTGCCCGGCCGATCGCACGTCTGGCATCAGTACACCCTGCTGGTCACCGATGAGGCGCCGGTTGACCGGGACGAGGTCACCAAGCGGCTCACTGAGGCTGGGGTCGGCTGTGGTATCTACTATCCGAAGGCCGTTTATGACTACGAGTGCTACCGCGACCATCCGCGGGTGATTGTTGGTCCTGCCCCAGTCACCGCGCGGGTTGTCCGGCAGTGCGTCTCGGTCCCCGTGCACCACCATCTCACCGACGGCCAGGTAGACCAGGTCGTCGAGGCTGTCCGGAAGGCAGTGGCAGCATGACCGCGAAGCTACGTCTCGCTCTCGTTGGCGCTGGTGCGATGGGCGGGCTGCACGCGCGCGTCATCGCCCAATCCGAGCGCGCCGAGTTGGCCCGGATCATTGAACCGCGCCGCTCCATCGGCCAGCCGATCGCCGAGCGTTACGACGCAGTCTGGGCTCCCGAACTGGCGGACCTGGTCGACATCGACGCCGTGGTCATCGCGGCGCCCACCGAGATCCATCATGGCCTTGCCGACCAGGTGCTGAATGTCGACATGCCGCTTTTGATTGAGAAGCCGGTCTGCGGCAGCCTGGCCGATACCGAGGAGATCGTAGCCCTCTCTGAGAAGCGTGGCGTACCTTTGCTGTGTGGCCTGCTGGAGCGGTTTAACCCGGCGGTGCGGACAGCGTTCGCCCTGTTGGACCGGCCGGTGCACCTTACCGCGACGCGGCACTCGCCGTATGCGCCACGGATTCGTACCGGCGTTGCATGGGACTTGCTCATCCACGACGTGGACCTGGCGATTCAGGCATTCCGTGGTGCCGAGCCAGCCAGTGTGCAGGGCGTCCTCGGGTATTTCCACCCGGGCTCGATGACCGGGGCGGAGGACGTGGCCGAAGCTGTGCTCAGCTTCGGTGACGGTGGAGCCCTGGCCAACATCTCGGCCAGCCGGATCGGTCAACGTAAGGTCCGTACGTTGGTGATCAGTGAGGTTGACCGGCTGATCGAGGTTGACCTCATCCGCAAGGACGTCACCATATATCGACACGTCTCCTCCGACGCCGCTACCCCCGATGGCCGTGGCTACCGTCAGCAGAGCATCATCGAGGTGCCCGAGCTGATCACCAGCCGGGAGCCGCTTGCCGCCCAGCTCGACCACTTCCTCGACATCCTTGCCGGTGCGGTTGACGCGGACGCGGAACGGCGGCGGATTCTGCCGGCGCACCAGGCGGTCGGTGCGTTGTTCGCCGGGCGTTGACCGGGCGCGACGCGATGGCCCCTGACCGGATCGGTCAGGGGCCATCGCCTAGGTAATCTCCCGTCAGCTCGCTTCGGTGCAGGAGCGTCCGGTGTCCGTCACCCGGAAGATGCGGATGTTGCCGACCTGGTGGGTTAGGTCGATGCGGTCACTTGTGGCCAGCCGGTCCGGGTCGTAGTGCCGGGTCCAACCGCCGGGCATCCGCCGTTTGCCGACCACCAGGTAACTGATGTTGAGCCGGCGCACCTCACATCCGGCTGGCATGGCGTCCTCGTTGTCCACCAGCCAGTCCCAGGCCGCCCACCGCTGCTGGTAGTTCTCGTCGGGCAGGCCCGGCAGAGGCGGGATGCCGAACAGCAGTGGCACCCCGTAGTCCGCGTAGGACCAGGTCATGAACTCCCGGTTCCGGTCGTAGGCCACCACACTGTCCGGCGGCACGTTGTGTGCCAACCATCGGTAGGCCGCTGGGTAGGAGCCCCCCACCGGTGCACGTCTCTTCATCTCGCCCCGCAATGGCTCCCAGCTGTCCGGTATCGCCGCTAGCCCGAGCAGGGGCAGTACCACCAGTGCGGCTGCGGCCGCGGCCGGAGTGGGTGAATCGCGAAGTGCCCGCCCGCGGGCCGTCAGACGGCCTGCCAGCCAGGCGATGGCCAATGCAAGGACCACGGCACCGGCGACCGTCAGTAAACCGTGTACCGGGAACATCATCGAACGGACGCGTGCTCGTACCCCGTACCAGAGGCTGGACACCGTCATCGCGGCTGGTGAGTCAGAAGCCGAGGTCCAGAACCCGAGAAGAGTGAAGACGGCACCGGCGATCAACCAGGGGCGGGCCCAGCGCAGGGGGCGTAGCACCAATGCGAACACCGACAGCGCCAGGCAGGGGATGACGATCCAGAGCCCGACCTGAATCGCTGGCATGTCTAGCGGGAAGTCCTCACCGCCTACCGCAGGGTAACCGAACAGGATATAGCGTTGCGGGTCGGTGACCCAGTACTCCCAGGACTCACCATACCTGCCAAGCATCCGAGGCGGAATCGAGAGTCGTTCACCGTTGGCGCCGAGCAGTGCCCCGAGTATCGGCACCAGCGGTATCAAACCGGCGATGACCATGGCGGAGAAACCGAGGCCTACGTGACGCCAGACAGGCCGATCAGGAAGGAAGAGCGCCATCCCGAGCGCGAGCACACCGATGAACAAGACGTCGTAGGTGTGAGTCATGACGATCCCCGCGCCAGCCAAGCCGGCCAGCAGGCCCAGCCGCACCGGGTGGGCGCCGCGCAAGGCGAGTGCGACCAGCAGCGCCACCGCACCGGCCATGGCAGGTGCGGTCATCTCGGTGATCCGGCCCGTGACCGCCGAGAGCCACATCGGGCCGACTACCGCCGGCGCGGCAGCAGCACAGGCCGCGACAACCGGGCGGCCGCCAAGCATGCGTACCGCCGCGTAGACTCCGGCGACCAGAGCAATCGGGCCGAGAACGACCGACCAGACGGTCATCACCGCGCTGACCCGGCCGCCGGAAAGCTCGGCAGCCTGTGCCCAGGAGACGTTCGCCGCCAGGGGGTAGAAGGAACAGGACACCGCGGCGTCCGTGGCTCCAGTAGCGCACGTGGAGGAGATTAGAACACTATCGGTGTCCATGATCCGGCGGGTTAGGAATCCGTGGTTCATCGCGTCCCACCCGGGCGGTGCGTTGAGCCGCCCGAGGATCAGCCAACCGAACGCAACGCTGATTAGCGCCGGCACTGTAACCCCGACCAGGTCGGACCAATACGCTCGGACGGACGATAGTCGCAGCCGCTTTCGGAGGACTGGTCGGGATTGCCGGGTGTTCGTTCTGTCCGGCTGAGTGATCCCGCGGGCGACCAGTCGGGACCCAAGTACGGCAAAGCCGGCGAGGAGTAATTCGGCGACGAGTACCGCCAGGGCGCTGTCAGGTAGGCCGAGCTTCGGCAGCCACGACATGGCCAGGCTGATCAGGCCCAGGGTGAGTGCGGGTGCCGCGGCCCAGATTGCCCACCGGTAGCGCCCCGGGGGGAGGGTAAAACCGAGTAGCGCGCCCGGCACGAGGGCGACGGCGAGCGCGACGAGTGTGATCAAAGCCGTGTGTCCTTCCAAGGTGAGCCCAGGTCACCGGGATGAGGGGGCGTTTGTGCCCGCTAGTACGGCAGCCGCCGTCTGGGACCTTGCTGGTGAGGTGGGGCGAACGTCCCGCGGCCACCGTATGACCCTCTGTACGTTGTGGACATTACTTCGGATCTCGTGGTGGCCGCAGGCCACAGCGTAGACCCTGCAGCGTGGGAGCGGGTCGTGGCCGGGTGCTCGGGTGCTTCGCGGGCCGGTTCGGGCGCATGAAGCCGCAGCGGGCAGCGGCAGCGTTCGTGACCGGGTTGCGGTCTGACCTTGAGGCCAAGACGTATTGGCGGTTGGCGGAGCAGGCGCCGGGCCCGGCCTGCCGGATGCGATGCCACGGCTGTTGTACCGGGCGGTCCGGGACGCTGGCGCCGTGCGTGATGACCTACGGGCTCTGGTTGAGTTCCCCCCGCTTTGATGGAGCGGTGGTTACCTGCTCCCGGCTGGTGCCGGGGTGGCGATAGGTGGTTCGGCTGGTTGCGTCTGGCGGGTGTGCCAGGCGGTTTCGTATTCGTTCGGGCTGAGCCTCGATCCACCGACGCGGTTGCCGCTGAACGGTAGTTGATCGTTTTGGTTGTTGCTGATTCGGCGGGTGCGTGGGGCGGCCGATTACGTGATCGGCTTGCTCCGGTTGCGTGGTTCGGGCTGGAACGGGGTTGTGGCCTGTGGTCGGGCCGCCTGGTTTTCGGCTGGTGGGCCGTGGTCAGCCGGGTGCCGGCTGCACGGCGGTGTAGAGGTTGTCGAACGCCGCTTGCCAGGGCCAGTGCTCGGGTAGGTGCAGGCGGATGGTGCGGGCCCGGTGCGCGAGGCGGGCGGCGACGTTGATGATCCGGGTGCGGATGGTGGCGGGCCGGGCGGTCTTCCAGGCCCCGGCGGCCAGGTGTCCGGCGGCGCGGGTGAGGTTGTGCGCGATGCCGGCGCACGCGAGCCAGGCGTCGTTGGCGGCGAACCGTCCGGAGGGCAGGTGCGCCAGGGGTCCGGCGATCAGGTCGGCGTTGATCTGCTCGATGATCGCGTGGCCGCGGTGTTGGGCCTCGGCCTGCATCAGGGTGTAGGGGCTGTCGGTGAATACCGCGTGGTAGCGGTAGGCCGGCATGAGTTCTTCCTGGCCGGGGGCCTGGGCGGGGTCGTCGCGGCGGATGCGGCGCACGATCAGCCGGGCGGTCACCTGGTGGCGGGTGCCGGCGAACGCGGTGTAGGTGGTTTCGGCGATCTGGGCGTCGGAGATCCACCGCCCGGCGTCGTCGTCCCATACGGCCTGCGGGTACTTGATGTCGACCCACTGCTCGTCGCCGATGCCCTCGCACGCGGCGCGGATCTTTGCGTCGATCCGGGCGGTGAGCGAGAACCGCACGCCGCGGCGGCGGCACGCGGCGATGACGGTCTTGGCGTAGAACGCCGAGTCCGCGCGCACCACGATCTCGCCCGTCGCGCCGCACGTGCGGGCAGTGGTGATCGCTTCAGTGATCATGCTCGCGGCGCCGCGGGCGGAGCCGGCGTTGCCGGCGCGCAACCTCGTGGCGGCGATCACCGGCGCCGACAACGGCGTGGACAACGTGGCAACCAGGGGGTTGTAGCCGCGCAGCCAGACGTTGTAGCCGCCGACCTTGGCGTGGCCGAACCCAATGCCCTGCTTCTGCTTGCCGTAGACCCGACGCAACATCGAGTCGATGTCCACAAAGCACAGCGTGTCGGCGCCGGCCAGCAGCGGCGTCCGCCGAGCCAGGCCGATCAGGGCGTCGCGGGCGGCGGCCTGCAACTGGCGCACGTGTCCGTGGGTGAAGGTGCGCAGGAACGAGCCGAGTGTCGACGGCGCATACACGCTGGTGAACAGCGACCGCATGCCGCCGTGGCGGGCCACGTCGAGGTCGTCGATACTGTCCGCGCCCGCGAGCATCCCCGCCACGATCGTGGCGACCTTCCCGGCAGGGTTCGCGCCCTTGTCCGTGGGCAGCCGCACCCGGTCGGTGACCGCGTCGTGCAGACCGGCCTGCTCGGCCAGGCGCATCACCGGCACCAAGCCGGCACACGACACCAGATTCGGGTCGTCAAACGTCGCGCGCACCACCGGCGCGTCATGGCGTAATCTCACCTGCGAGGTGCCCTTTCGAGCCGAACGATAGAAGCGTCGCAACTCCTATCCTTCCAGCTCAGAGGGCACCTTCTATCTTCGGACTCCCGCCGACCCGGCCTTCATCGAGGCTGAGGTAGCTCAACTCTTTTTGGATGCGGCGGGTGTTGTACCAGCCGTCGATATAGGCGAAGATCGCGTTCTCGGCCTCGTCGCGGGTCCGCCACGAGGTGCGGTAGACGAGTTCGATCTTCAACGTTGACCAGAAATTCTCCATCAACGCGTTGATGCCCCTATGTCAAGTTTTGAGCTTGGTTGATCTTCGGCGGGGTGAGGGCGCGGCGGATCTCGGTGAAGACTTGGCGGGCGATGTAGCGCTTAAGCAGGCGCAGGATCTCTTTGCGGCTGGAACCGAGCGCTGTGCGGCGTGCTGCGTACTCGCGGGTGCGCGGATCATGCATGAGGCGGTTGTTGGCAATCGTCCATAGTGCGCTGTTGGCGGCGCGGTCACCACCGAGGTTGAGCCGGTGGCGTCGGGTCTTGCCGCTGGAGTGCGCGACCGGGCTGACGCCGCAGAGCGCGGCGAATGCGGCTTCGCTGCTCAGCCGGTCGGGGTTGTCGCCAGCGGTCGCGAGGAGTTGGGCTGCGGTGATCGGCCCGATGCCGGGCTGGTTTAGCAGCCGGGGAGCGGTCTGGCGGACGATCGCCTCGACCTGGGCGGTGTTCGCGCGGACCTCGGTGTCGAGGAACTGCCAGCGGCGGGCCAGCGAGGCCAGGGCGAGGCTGATGCCGTCGGCGCCGGTCAGCGTGGCGCAAGCGGCGGCGAGGTGGTCGGTGCGCCGGCGGTCCAGCTGGGCGCGCTGGTCATCGTCGAGTTCGAGGATGAGGCTACGTAGCTGCAGCTCGGCTTGGGTGCGTGATTTGGTCGCGCTGCGCCGGGCAACCAGGAGAGCCCGCAGCTGCCCGGCTGGTCCGGTGCGAGTCTTGGGGGTGGCGGTTGCGTCGCCGGAGAGAACCGCGCGGGCGGCGTTCTCGGCGTCGACGGGGTCGGACTTGCCTCGGCGACGCCGGGCAGCGCGGTCGGGTCAGTTGACCTCGAACACGGTGATACCGCGGCCGGTCAGGAACTGGGCAAGCCGGTAGCCGTAGCTTCCGGTGCCCTCCACGCCAGCTTGGGCGAGCTGCCCGAACCCGGCGACCCACTGCCACAGGTCAGCGTGGTGGGCGTCGTCGGTGGGAAAGCTGGCTATGTCGTTGACCGACTCGATCAACTGCCGGATCTTCGTGAGTATCGCCTCGCCGTGGCGGGCCCTCTCCGGTTTGCGTGACGGACGCAGCAGCTCGATGCCCTGTTCGGCCAGTCGCTTCTCGAACGGCTGGGAGGCGAAGCCCTTGTCCGAGATCAGCAGGATCCCGTCATGCCCGGCAACCACGCCTGCCTCGACCTGCAGCATCGAGGCGAGAACTTCCCGTTCGCCGATCTTCGGGCTGGCCAGGGCCCACAGGATCGGCATCCCGGTCGGGGCGCACACCAGGTACAGCCGTAGTCCCAGAAGAACCGGGAGTGGGAGGCGCAGTACCCGTAGCTGGCCCAGCCGGCCAGGTCCGAGCGTTGGACCGTGGGGCGGCACATGCCGCACGGGATAGGGGTGGAGTCGACGATCCAGTGGCTGTCGAGCCAGAAGTCACTGTCGCGGGCCAAGTCCCGGATGGTCTTCTTGATCAACGGTAGCGCGGCGTGTAGGCGCTTGTTGTAGCCGGGTCGCTGCGGCAGGTACGGGAACATACTGGCCAGGTGGATAGGGCCTGCCCATGGTCCACGAGCCCTGATTGCCGGACCGCCGGCGATGTGGGGTTACTCCGGATGAGGCATACGGGAAGGACTCAAAATTCCGGACCTGGCTACAGCAGCAGCGCATCGGCTATGCCCGGCCGTCAACGCGCCTCTTGGCATGGAAACGCTGCAGCTGCGGCGACGGGGCCAAGGGCCACGACTCTACGACTGGGCCGTGGCGAGCGTGTCACCGCCGGTGACGGCTACGGCACCTGCTGCCGATCCGCCGCAGCATCATCGACCCACCGACCTAGCCTACTACCTATGCTTCGGCCCTGCCAATACCCGGGATGAGGGCCTGATCCACATCGCCGGGGCACGGTGGGCCATCCAGCGGTGCTTCCAACAGCCAAAACCGAGGGCGGTCTGGAGCACTACCAAGTGCGCCGATACGGCGCCGGGCACCGACAAACAACGTACGTACTGTGCGTCCACGCCTACCCCGCCGTCACCACCGCCCACCCCAAGAGGGGGCACCGAATCCGATGGCGGCCTCGTTCCCCTCACCCTCGGAGATTCCGCCGTCTGCTGGCAAATCTGATCACCACCACCCGACCCTTCCACCACATCCACAGCAGGAGACACTTCGGCTACCCGTGGTGTTCTCCACGTTAATGCTGCCACTTGCACTGAGAAGATCTGCGAACGCGGCGCTGGCCCGCTGGCCTCGGCGTGGCCCGGTGCGCCGCGTGGTGTCGCGGTAAGGTCGGGCCCTGTACTGTTCACCAGCGTCACGAACGGGCTGGCCAGAAAGTGGTTTAGGTCACGTCGACCACACCAGATTGTCGACCTTCTAGGGAGTGGACGCGTTGTTCGGCAAGTTGATGGGGCCGGGAGGCGGTGCTGCCCGGGGCATGGTGGTTGTGCTCTGCTACCTGGCGATGCTACTGGCCGGTGCGCTCGGCCAACCCGCTTTCTTCGCGGTGGCCGGCACGCTGGCGGTGTGCGGCGAGTTCGCCATGGTGAAGTGGTCGGCACCATCTGAGGTATTGTTGACAAAGGTCGGTCTGACTGGGCCGTACCGACAGCTCACCCGTGACCTCGCCAGCGTGCTGCTGGTCGTCGCCGCGGTGCGCCCGGATTCGGTGTCGGTAGCCTGGCTGATGGTGCTGGTGGCCTCAGTATGGGTGATTGCTGTCCTTGCCGGCGCCTTGAATTCGATTATCGACCGACGCAATGCGATATCGGTGCTTGTGCGCAACATCGACTTCGGTCCGGTGCGTTTGGCGCCGCGTCCTCCGTCCTGGGCTGCCGATATCGCTGGTGGGCGTCTAACTCTGCTCAACATCGTGCTGGTCCCTGGTGCCCTTGTCGCCGCCGCTACCGATGACGTCGCCCCCGTACTGATCGTCGCGGGAGTCGCCGTATCGGTCGCCGCTGTGGTCGGCTTGGCAGTGGCGGCGACCTGGCTACGCGGTCGCAGCACGGGCCAGCCGAGCCCGCTGCCGAAAGTTCAGCACTGGCTGGACGTCCACCAGCCAGAGGTGGCGCTGTACTTCGCTGGTCCAGCTAAGGACGTCTACCAGGCGAATATGTGGTTGGCCCCGACCGAGGCGTTGGAGCGTCCGGCGGTGGTGCTGATGCGTAGCCGCGAGGCGATCGACGCGTTGGCCGATACCCGGCTACCGGTGATCTGTGTGCCAGCCGGGGTCAATTTCATGAACCTCGACCTCAGTAGCATCCGGGCCACCCTCTACGCGGCGAATGTCGGTGCGAACATCCACATGCTCCGCGAGCCGGGAACGAAACACGTCTTCGTCGGACACGGTGATAGCGATAAACAGGCCAGCGTTAACCCGTACAGCAAGGTGTACGACGAGGTCTGGGTGGCCGGTATGGCCGGCCGGGAGCGGTACGAACGGGCCGCGGTCGGCGTACGTGACGAGGCCATTGTTGAGATAGGGCGACCGCAGCTGGCTGGCGTACAAACCTTCGGTTCGGAAGCCGTCGATCGGCTGTTCACTGTGCTCTACGCTCCAACCTGGGAGGGCTGGCTCGACGACGACCCGTACCACACCTCCCTTATGCTGATGGGTGAGCGGATCGTCAGGGATCTGCTGGAGATCCGGCCTGCGGTCCGGTTGATCTACAAGCCCCACCCGCTTACCGGCTCCCGCTCCAAAGAGGCCGAGGCTGTACACAAGCGGATGGTGGGGTTGATCCGCGCGGCCGGCGGCGACCCGGCGGCGACCTCGTTGGACGGATCCCGCCACCTCGTAGTGACCGGCCGGGTGCCGGCGCTGTATGACTGTTTTAACCAGACCGACCTGTTGATCAGCGATGTGTCCAGCGTGGTGTCCGACTTCGTGCAGAGCCAGCGACCATATGTTGTGGCGAATCCCGGTGGATTGCCGGACGACGAATTCCGTCAGGAGAACCCAACCGCCCGGGCCGCGTACCTGCTCTCCAGCGATTGTGGCGAGTTGGAGAAGATCCTGGGACTGACCCGGGCCGGCGACGACCCGATGGCCGAGGCGCGGCGGGAGCTGAAGACTTACCTGCTCGGTCCGGGCGAGCCTAACGCCATGGTTCGGTTCCAGGCCGAGATCGCTCGACTCTGCGACTGAGTTGATGTAGCGGCCGGGACGGGTGAGCGGCGCCAACGACCCTTTCCCGAAACCTTTGATCGTCCCCAGCCGGGACTCCTCGGTCGCCCAGCCCGGTGGGACTTGGCCGCCTCGGTCGTTCGGATGATCTCGGGTACCGAGGGTCTTCGCCGCCATACCGATGCCGGGTAGGTTGGTCAGGCTGCTTCCGGCCGCGGCTACTGCCTAACGACCTCGCTGGCGAAGCCACCCGCGTGTCCGACCGATCCGTGGTCGTTCAGATTACCCGCTCTGACCTGAGTTTGGTCACCGGCTTGCGGGGCGATGGGGTGTAGGGCGCTGACCTGGGGTGTTGGGTGCTGGTGGGTTGTTTCTGAGGCACTAATTGGTGTCTTACGCTCGGGTTCGTGGCGTGGATTCGGCGGGTGCGGACGGCCTCGGGCGCGACGGCGGTGCAGATCGCCGAGTCCGTCGGTGGGCGGCGGCGGATCATTGCTCATGTGGGCTCGGCGCATACCGAGGCCGAGTTGGGGTTGCTGATCGCGCGGGCCCGCGAGCTTCTTGCCGATCCTGGGCAGGGTGAGCTTGAGCTGGGTGTCGAGCCGGTCGCGCCGAAGGCGGCCTTGGTCGGCCCGGTCGGTGACGCGGCGTTGTTCCAGGTCGAGGGTTCATCGGTGCATGGGCCGGCGGTGGTCGCCGCGCCGCGGGTGGTGTCGACGGCGTCGCGGGTGCTCTACGACGTGCTGGCCGCGGTGTTCACCACTTGGGATTCGACGCGGTGGGCGACAAGGTCTTTCGGGATCTGGTGATCGCGCGGATCGTGGAGCCGACCTCGATCCGCGACACCGGTCGCGTGCTGATCGACCTGGGTCGTAAGCCGTCCAGCGAGAAGACGATGCGCCGCACCCTGATCCGCGCACACGAGGGCGGTTACCGCGATCAGGTCGCACGACTGTGCTTCGCCCACGCCACGGGCAGCGGCGATGTCAGCCTCTGCTTGTACGACGTGACCACGTTGTACTTCGAGGCCGACAAGGAAAACGACCTACGCAAGGTCGGATACTCCAAGGAACGACGTGTGGACCCGCAGATCATCGTCGGCCTGCTGGTCGACCGACACGGGTTCCCGTTGGAGATCAGCTGCTTCGAGGGCAACAAGGCCGAGACATTGACATTGCCGCCAGTCATCCGCCAGTTCCAGGCCCGCCACCACATCGCGGGCATGGTCATCGTCGCCGACGCCGGCATGCTGTCGGCGACCAACCTCCGCGAACTCGACGCCGCCGGCCTCGGCTTCATCGTCGGTTCACGCACCACCAAGGCGCCGATCGATCTGGAGTCGCACTACCGCTGGCACGGGGACTACTTCACCCACGGACAGATCATCGACACCATCACCCCCCGCACCGGCGCCAACCGGGACAACGATCCCGCCCTCAAGGCCGAGCCGGTGTGGAACCCACGAACACACACCTCGGCGTGGCGGGCGGTGTGGGCCTACTCCACCGCACGCGCCGTCCGGGACAACAAGACCCTCAACGCCCAAGAGGCAAAAGCACGGGCCGTCATCGCCGGGGAGAAGACGACCAGGACCCCGAGATTCGTCACCATCAACGGCACCGCCCGCACCCTCGACGAAACGTCGCTGGCCAGGGCACGCAAACTCGTCGGACTCAAGGGCTACGTAACCAACATCACCCACAACGTGATGAGCCCGGCCGAGGTGATCTCCAACTACCACGACCTGTGGCACGTCGAGCAGTCCTTCCGCATGTCCAAGACCGACCTCGCCGCCCGACCCATGTTCCACCACACGAAAGACGCCATCGAGGCACACCTGACCATCGTGTTCACCGCCCTGGCCGTGACCCGCGAAGTGCAGACCCGCACCGGACTCGCGATCCGCAACGTCCTGCGTCAGCTACGCCCGCTACGCTCCGCCACCCTCGCGATCAACAACGCCACGCAGACGTTCCCACCCCAGATCGACCCCGAACGACAAGCCATCATCGACGCACTCACCATGGGCGGACCTCAGGCACTAACGAAATGACCGAACTCAGGTCTGAACGGGTCCTCGGCCCGAAAATCAGTCATAGGGGCAGCCCTGGAGCTGCCCGCTACCATCGCCGCAGGGGCACAGTCGGCCTACGCAAGGCAGTCTTCGGAAACTGGTCTTGATCGCCGCCGTCCACGCGCTCCGCCTCGCCAGACAGCCTTTGCGGCATCCTGCGACAACGCGTCCAAGTCGCTGGCGAGCTCGAAAGAACTCACGTTGCCCCGGTCTGACCATCATTGTTGATCAAGGACGTCGTCCCGGTTCGCGTCGCCGCCGCCCTGCGGCGAGTCGGACGCCAACCAGATCGGCGACTGCCGTTCGAGCCGGGGCAAACGTCACAACGCCGACCTCAGCTGCCTCGCCCGAGGCCGCCGCGACGTCCTGTTCGCCATGCTCCGTGAGTAGATCCCTACCAGCTACACCTCACGTTTCCGTCTCGGCCTGACGAAATCCGCCGGGGTATCTCCTCCGTCATCGATGGATATCAGCTCTGCTGAGGCGAGGTCTTGGCGTTGCGGGAGACGACCTCGCCCTTGGCGTTCACCCAGCCCCTCGGGCGGGCCGGGTTCCCCATTACCAACTGGTACGGCTTGACGTCCTTCGTCACCACGGAGCCGGCGGCGATCATGGCGTACTCGCCGACCTCGATCCCGCAGATCAGGGTGGCGTTGGCGCCGATGGAAGCCCCGCGGCGGACCGTCGTCTCGGTGATCGTCCAGTCGGGGTTTTGGGCCCGGGGCCGGAAGTCGTTGGTGAAGACCGCGCAGGGGCCGACGAAGACCTCGTCCTCAAGGGTCACGCCCTGGTACACCGAGACATTGTTCTGGATCTTGACTAGGTTACCGACGGTGACCTCTGTGTCCACGTACACGTTGCGCCCGATGACGCAGCCCGCGCCGATCCGCGAGGTAGAGCGGATGTGGGCCAGGTGCCAGATCTTCGTGCCGTCACCGACCCAGGCGCCGGCTTCCACATCGGCGGTGGGGTGGACAAAGACCGGCGTCCGGTCGTTGGTGTCAGCCATGTCAACTCACATCGTCTCGGGTCCCAATCGCGTTGTAGCATAGCCACCCGAACGAGCCGGCCCGCAGGCCCGCCGTGTCGGCCATCGGCGCGACCGATGCCGAGATGGAATCCGCCCCTCCCGTCAATCGCCGATGTCTGCGACCATTCGTGGTCAACGAAGGCGAGAGTTGGGGGCACCGGGTGCGGATCCTGCTTGTCGAGGACGACCATCGGGTGGCCGCCGCGCTCACCGCGGCCCTGACCCGGCGCGGTTACCAGGTGGAGCACGCGGCGACGGTCGCCGCCGCGCTCTGCGCAGCTCCGTGCGACCTGGCCCTGCTGGATCTCACCCTGCCCGACGGAGACGGCACCGACCTGTGTCGGGAGCTGCGGCGGCGCAGTAACCAACTCGGGATCATCGCGGTGACCGCGCGGGGGGAGGAGCGCGACCGGGTGCTCGGGCTGCGGATCGGTGCGGACGACTACGTGGTCAAGCCGTTCTCGATGGTGGAGTTGCAGGCCCGGATCGAGGCGGTGCTGCGCCGCGCCGCCCAGGCCGCGCCAGAGCGCAACCTGATCGAGGTCGGTCCGGTCCAGATCGATGTGGCGGCCCGGACGGTCCGCATCCACACCCAGGAGGTGGCGCTGACCCGTAAGGAGTTCGACGTGCTCCTCTCCCTGGCCCGCCAGCCCGGAGCCGCCGTGCCCCGCGATCGGATTCTGCTCGACGCCTGGGGCACCACCTTCGCCGACGGGCACACCGTCGAGGTGCACGTCGGCTCGCTCCGCGGCAAGCTGGGTGACCCCCGCCTGGTGGAGACCGTACGCGGGATCGGCTACCGGCTGCGGAACGGGTGAGGTGCGGTGCGCCGTCGCCTGGTGATCAGCTATCTGCTGCTGATGGTGCTGGTCCTGGTTGCCCTGGAGACCCCGCTCGCGGCCACGCTGGCCAGTCGGGAGACCGAGCGGGTCCGCGCCGACCGGCTCGCCGACGCGACCCGCTTCGCGTCGTTGGCCGACGCGGCGCTGCGCGGCGGCAGCACCGGCCCGATCGGCAGTGAGTTGGACCGGTACGACGAGCTGTACGGCATCGGCGCCGCGGTCGTCGACCGGGACCGGCGGACGGTGGTCGCGTCGCCGACCTGGCAACCCGCCTCGGGCACCCGGGGGGCGCTCGACGTGGCCCTCTCCGGTCAGCAGGCCAGCGGGCCCGACTCGGTGCTGCCGTGGGTGGACGCGCCGATCGTCGTCGCGGTGCCAATCAACGACGGCGGCGAGGTCCTCGGCGCGGTGGTCACCACCACCCCCACCGATCGGATCCGGGGGGCCGTCACCACCTGGTGGCTGCTGCTCGCCGGTGCCGGCCTGCTCGCGGTGCTGGCCTGTGTCTCGACCGCGTTCGCCCTGGCCGGATGGGTGCTGCGACCGGTCACCGAGCTGGACGCGGTGACCCACGAGATCGCCGAGGGCGACCGGAACGCCCGCGTGCAGGATCGGCAGGGTCCACCCGAACTACGCCGCCTGGCGGCGAGCTTCAACCACATGGCCGACGCCGTCTCCGACGTGATGGATCGGCAGCGGGCGTTCGTGGCGCACGCCAGCCACCAACTCCGCAATCCGTTGACGGCACTGCGGCTGCGGGTCGAGGAGCTGGGATCCAGCCTGGGCGACCCGCAGGGCGCGGCCGAGCACCAGCTTGCCCTGGCCGAGACCGACCGGCTGGCGCTGGTGCTGGATGCGCTGCTCACCCTGGCTCGGGCCGAGCGGACGGAGAACCTGCGCGTGACCGTTGACGCGGCAGCGGTCGCCGCGAGCCGGGTGGCGGCGTGGGAGCCGCTCGCGCGCCGCCGGGCGATCACCCTGCGACTGGACACCGATGCTGCTCCGGCGTATGCGAGAACCGTGCCGACCGCCGTTGACCAGGCGCTTGACGCGTTGATCGACAACGCGGTGAAGTTCAGCGTCGCGGGGGGTGAGGTGACGGTGGCGGTTCGGGGTCGGGCGGACGGGACGACCCTGCAGGTACGCGACACCGGCCCGGGTATGACGGCCAGCCAACTCGACAAGGCGACCGAACGGTTCTGGCGGGCGCCGGAGGCGCAGAACATTGACGGTGCCGGGCTGGGTCTGGCCATCGTCGCCGTCCTGGTGGACGCCTCCGCGGGGCGGCTAAGTATGCGTCCGAACCAGCCACATGGCCTGGTCGCTGCCCTCTGGTTTCCCGCGTCGCCGCCCAGCACCGCCGACGACGGGGAGCAGGACGCGCCCCGCCCTGCTGCTCGGTGCTGACCGGTGGCTACGGCTTGACCGCGTTGTACCAGGCCACCGCCCCAGGGTGCAGTGGTAGGGGCGTGGTGTTGATGGCCGAGCGCGGACTCAGCTGGCCGGCTGCGGGGTGCGCCGACGCCAGCTCCTGGCGTCGCTCCATCAGTAGCCGGGTCAGGTCCCGGACCAGTCCCGCTGGCAGGTCGGCCCGGACGATCAGGTAGTTCGGGTTGGCAACGGTGGTCACCGGGTCCACCCCGTACACCGAGCGGGGAACGTCCCGGGAGACGTAGAAGCCGGGGTACTGGGCGCGTAGCGGCGTGCTCCACTCGCCCAGGTCGACCAGGTGGACGCGCCGTTGTGCGGCCAGCGTCGCCACCGCCCCCACCGGTAGGCCCCCGGAGAAGAAGAACGCGTCGATCTGGCCGGCGTGCAGCGCCTCGACCGAGTCGTCCAGGCCGAGCCGCTCCCGGCGTACCGCATCCCCGCCGAGCTGGGCCACGTCGAGCAGCCGGGACGTGGTGATCTCGGTGCCGGAGCCGGATGCCCCCACCGAGACCCGCTGGCCCCGCAGGTCGGCGAGGGTGCGGACGCCACTGGTCGGGGTGGTGACGAGGTGTAGGAGGTCGTCGTAGACGCGGGCCACGGCGGCCATCGTCGGCGGCGTGGCCGGCACGGCGGGGAGCGCGTCGGCCTGGGTGAAGCCGAGTTCCGCTTCGCCAGCGTTCACCAGCCGGATGTTCTCCGCCGACGCGGCGGTCACCAGCACCTCCGCCTCGACGTTCGGTAGTTCCCGATTGAGGATGGTGGCCAGTGACTGCCCGAAGGCGTAGTAGACGGCGGTGGGACTGCCGGTGGCGATTCGGATCTGCACGGTTGGTGGCGGGCCGTGCTGGCATCCGGTGAGACCCGGCAGCGCCATCGCCAGAAGCAGTACGGCCAGCACCGCGTCGCGGCGGCGACCTGGGATTCTGATCACGCGCTGCACTGTGCGCCGTACGCGTGGTCGGGCGCAACCCGGATCGTGCGCCGATCCGGTCCCGGCGCTCGACCCGCCCACCCACCGATAAGATCAGCCGTTCCTCAGCTCGGGGGTGGCGGCCCCAGCTCCGTGGCCTGCATGATCCGTACGCGGGCCGGCCCGTGCGGCACACTCACCAGATAGCAGCCGGTGCCAGGGCGCAGTATCGCCGGCGCGTCCAGCAGAGCGGCGCTCCGGACGAGGATCGCCGCCAGGTCCCGGTCGGTCACCCGGATCCCGAGGATGTGCCGTCTGATGTGCCGGCCACCGGCCAACAGCGCGGCTCGCCAGGCCGCTGCGGCCAGCCGGGTCCGCCCCACCCGTCGGGGGAGCGACGCGTCGCGCACCGGGGCGCCGATGAGTTCCCCGCGTCCGCGGCGCCAGCTGGCACCCAGGATGGCGGCGTACCCGGCTTGTTGGGCTGGGGCGATGGTCAGCCGGTGCAGCTCGTAGCGGCGGCGCAGCCCGCCGACGGCGCGTTCGTGCGTGACCGGAACCTCGAGCTGGTGGAGTAGGTGACGGAGTCGCTGCGCCGCGTCCTCGCGGTTGAACTCCACCCGCCCGGGCGCGTGGACGGGGGCGCCGCGCTGGCGTCGGGCCGCCGTCGGCACGGTCGCGCAGCGCAGGAGACAGGCGGCCTCGAACGCGGCGGTCAGGGTCCGCCAGTCCAGCGGCGGTGGGGTCGACGCTGACCGGGGACGGTCCAGCAGGGTCGGGTTCACCGTGGGACTCCTTAGCGGCGTCGGATTTCCCCTACGGTGACGGCTGTCACAAGCGTAGGGAACCGATTGGGCCAAGCCTTGAGGAAATCTTGCGAGTGTGGTGGCGGTTGCTGACGGTCGCCCTACTGCCAGGGCCGGAGCGGTGTCTCCGGGTGATACACCCGATACTCCCCGGCGTCGGAGATGAGGGAGGCGTCAGCTCGTTCGCCGAGCAGTTGGCGCAGGCGTTGTTCCTGGGGCGATCCGGTCTCCACCACATAGCCGGGCCGGCTCGCCACCGCCACCCGGTCCCAGTAGGCGGGGTAGCGGTTATTTCCCGGGTTGAGCTCGTCGTCGAGGACCCCGCAGGCCACCTCCTCGTCCGTGTTGAAGATCAGGCGGTTGCAGGTCCAGTAGGTCCCGTAGACCTCGTGGGGACCGGTTGCGCGCAGGGTGTCCGCCAACTCCCGGGCGGCGCGTTCGTTGGCTCGAGAAGCGGCGGTGCCGGTGGTGATGAACAAAACCGTGATCAGCGAGGCGGTGACGGCGAGGGCGGCGAGGAACGCCGCGGCGAGCGTGCCCGCCAGCCGACCAAACACACCGGCGGTGCCCTGTAGGGCCGCGACCGCCGCCTGCCAGAGCGGCCACAGCACCGCGGGTAGGGACAGCTGCAGCAGCGCCAGGTAGCGGGCGTTGGCCAGGGGATCCGTGGCGGCGACCGAAGTGCGTATGTACGACAGGAGGGTCAGCGCCGCGCCGACGACCAGCGCGAGGTGCACGACCGGGGCGACCCGCGCGGCCCGTCCGGTGGCCCGCAGATACGCGACGACCGCGACCACGGTCGCGATCACCAGCAGCACCGGGTAGAGCAGGCCGAACCCCTCCAGCCAGCGGCTGCACCCGTTGACGGGGCAGAGCCCGGTGGCCAGCGGCACCCCCTCCAGTACGGCGCCGGCGAACCGCTGGGCCAGCGGTGGGTCCAGATCGTCGTGGACCTGTTGGAGCACCGACAGCGGGTCCGTACCCGGGCCGGCGGTGCGGTAGTACGCGATCATCGGCGAGACGCCGAGCGCGAATCCGGCGACCAGCAGCACGCCCGCCCAGCCGAGCAGGTCGCGGCGGGCCGCCCACAGCAACGCCAGAGTGGCGGCCCCGACGTAGGGCAGGAGCAGCCAGTCGGACCAGACGGCCACCCCGGCGAGCAGGCCGAACAGGCCGACAGCCAGCCGGCGGAGCCGGAGCGTCCCCCGGGCCAGCCCCACCACGACCAGCAGCATCAGCAGCACCGCCACCTTCCCCTCCGGGCGCCCGCCCACCGCGGTCAGCTGGTCCCGGATCACCCGCTCTGAACCGAGCGCGAGTAGGCCGACGATCAGGGTGGCGAACCAGGGGGAGCCGATCCGGCGGGTCAGCCGATGGATCAGCCAGAGGAAGAGTGCGTAGAGGGCCAGCAGCGGCAGCCGGAGCACCGGCCAGCTCGGCCCGAAGAGCGCGAGTAGGGGCGCGGCGAGGTACGACTCCAGCACCCCCATGTAGTGCTGCCCGTACAGGAACACGGGCTGCTCCTGGCCAGCGGCGATGTGGAGGGCGGCGAGTCCGAACGTCGCCTCGTCGCTGTTTGACGGCGGGACCGTGGCCAGGGTGAGGAGCAGCCGGTATCCGACACCGGCCACCCCGAGCACCAGCGCGACGAGTGCCGGCGGGTCCAGCCGCCGGCGCCATCGCCCACGGCGCGGTAGAGGTTGCGACACGATCAGGCCCCCGTCATCCCCTCACCGGAGTCTGTCACAGGCGCTCGGCGGGGCGGGGCGGTTCGCTGCCGGCCCGTTCGCCTGGCGTGGTCGCGGTAGGTCGGTTGTGGCAGGGTGGCCGTGTGCCACCGACTTCCGCCGGCCAACTGGCCGTACCTCAACTACATCGGGCCGCGCGGATGGAGGACGCCGTACACCGTCTGCTCGAGCGGCGGCTCCGGCGCACCGGTTGGCGGATCCACACCGTGGCCTACCCGGGCTACGGGGCCCCGGGCTGGGTCCGGGTGACGTGTCGGGTGCTGTTGCGGCGGCCGGACAACCGGCAGCGAGGCCGGCCGGAGAAGGTTCGGGGCTGGCGTAGCTTCGCCACCCTGCCGGCCAAGCACGTCCAGGTGGACATCGAGTCGGGGGGCGAGCGGCACGAGACGCGAACCGACCGCAGCGGCTTCGTGGACACGATCGTGCCGGTGGACCTGCCCCCGGGTTGGGGGTCGGTGCGGATCCGGGTCCCGGAGGCAGAGCCGGTCCAGGCGCCGGTGCGGATTCTTGACCCCCGGGTGCGCTTTGGGGTGATCTCCGATGTTGACGACACGGTCATGGTCACCACGCTGCCGCGGCCCCTGCTGGCCGCCTGGAACACGTTCGTCCTGGACGAGCACGCCCGGGCTGCGGTGCCCGGGATGGCCGTGCTGTACGAGCGGCTGGTCACCGCCCACCCCGGCGCTCCGGTGTTCTACCTGTCCACCGGCGCCTGGAATGTGGCGCCGACCCTGACCCGGTTTCTGTCTCGGCACCTCTATCCGGCCGGGCCGTTGCTGCTCACCGACTGGGGCCCGACGGCGGACCGGTGGTTCCGCAGCGGCCGGGAGCACAAGCGGGCCACCCTGACCCGGCTCGCCACGGAGTTCCCGGACGTGCGCTGGCTACTGGTCGGCGATGATGGTCAGCACGACCAGGAGATTTACCGGGAGTTCGCGGTGTCCCACCCGGACAACGTCGCCGGGATCGCGATTCGCCGGCTCTCCCCGACCCAGGCGATGCTCGCCGGCGCGTTGCCGTACTCCGCCAGCGACAGCGCCTCGACTCCGCCGGTGGGGCAGGAGTGGCTCTCGGCGCCGGACGGGGCCGGGCTGTGGCACCTGCTGCGGGAGGCGGGTCTGGTCTGAGCCGCGGGTCCACCGGATCTTGATAGCCTCGAGACACGGCCGAGGTGGGCCGGGATCAGGAGGTCACGTGGTGGGCACGCACCCCCGAGCGGGCCAGCCGGCCCAGCCATCCGACCTGGTGGACGTGGCGAGGCTGGTCACCGCGTACTACGCGGAGCACCCGGACCCGGCGGACCCGGGGCAGCAGGTCTCCTTCGGCACCTCCGGGCACCGGGGGTCCTCGCTGCGGAACGCGTTCAACTCCGATCACATCGTCGCGATCACCCAGGCGCTCTGTGACTACCGGCGGGAGCGCGGCCTCGACGGCCCGCTCTTCCTCGGCCGGGACACCCACGCGCTCTCTGCCCCGGCGGCGGTGGACGCGCTGGAGGTGCTCGCCGCCAACGAGGTCTCGGTCCTGTTGGACAGCCGGGACGGATACGTTCCGACGCCGGCGGTCTCCCACGCCATCCTGGCCCACAACCGGGGGCGGAGCAGCGGGCTCGCCGACGGCATCGTGATCACCCCGTCGCACAATCCGCCGGAGGACGGCGGGTTCAAGTACAACCCGACCCACGGGGGCCCGGCGGACACCGATGTCACGAGGTGGATTCAGGAGCGGGCGAACGCGATCCTCGCCGCCGGGCTAAAGGAGGTGCGCCGCATCCCGTACGCGCGGGCGCGCACCGCCGACACCACCGGCCGGTACGACTTCCTCGGCCGCTACGTGACCGACCTGCCGTCCGTGCTCGACCTCGACGCGGTCCGGTCAGCCGGCGTCCGGATCGGGGCTGATCCGCTCGGCGGGGCCAGTGTCGCCTACTGGGGCGAGATCGCGGAGCGGCATCGGCTGGACCTCACCGTGGTCAACCCGACCGTCGATCCGACGTGGCGGTTCATGACCCTGGATGGGGACGGCCGGATCCGAATGGACTGCTCGTCTCCGAACGCGATGGCGTCGCTGATCGCCGCCCGGGACCGGTTCGCGGTCTCGACCGGTAACGACGCCGACGCCGACCGGCACGGCATCGTCACACCGGACGGCGGTTTGCTGAACCCGAACCACTACCTGACGGTGGCCATCGCCCACCTGTTCCGCACCCGGACCCGGTGGGGGCCGGACGCCGCCATCGGCAAAACCCTGGTCTCCTCGTCCATGATCGACCGGGTCGCCGCCGACCTGGGGCGCCCGTTGTTGGAGGTGCCGGTCGGCTTCAAGTGGTTCGTGCCGGGCCTGCTCGACGGCGCAGTCGGCTTCGGTGGCGAGGAGAGCGCCGGCGCCTCCTTCCTGCGTTGCGACGGCAGTACCTGGACCACCGACAAGGACGGCATCCTGCTCTGCCTGCTGGCATCCGAGATCATCGGCACCACCGGCCGGAGCCCGAGCGAGCACTGGGCGGAGCTGGCCGGTCGGTTCGGCGCACCCGCGTACGCCCGGATCGACGCTCCCGCCAGCCGGGCGGAGAAGGCGGTGCTCGGTCGACTCTCGCCAGCACAGGTGACGGCCACCGAGTTGGCCGGTGAACCGATCACGGCCACGCTCACCCGCGCACCGGGTAACGGGGCCCCGATCGGTGGCTTGAAGGTCACCACCGAGAGCGGTTGGTTCGCCGCCCGCCCCTCCGGCACCGAGGACGTCTACAAGATCTACGCCGAGTCGTTCCAGGGGCCCGAGCAGCTGGCGCGTATCCAGGCGGAGGCGAAGGAACTGGTCTCGTCGGTGCTGGCGGCGGCTTCGGGCGGGTGAGTCAACGGTGCGGGGGGTGCCACCGTCGGCTCATCTCCTCGCGGAGGCCATCGGGGAGGAGTTCGCGAAGCTGCTCGGGCAGGAGCGGTAGGTCCAGCAGGCCCAGCTTGAGCTGGTTGCGCTCCCGGTAGCGACGTGGGTCGAGGCGGACCACCAGGCCGGCGTCGCGGTGGTATCTCACCTCCACCGCGCCCTCGGTCACCGCGTCCTGGATCACCTGCCCGTCCATCTCCACCGCCATCGGCGCGGAGCCCGGGGCCAGCTCCAGCCGGATCTGTTCGTCGGGGGAGAGGACCACCGAGCGGGAGATCCCTGCCATCGGCGCGGACGGGGTCACCACCACCACGTCGCTCGCCGGGGAGACCAGCGGTCCGCCGGCGGCGTAGCCGTACGCCGTGGACCCGGTCGGTGTGCTCACCACCAGCGCGTCGCACCGGTAGTAGCCGTACCGCTGCCCATCCACGGCGAGGGTGGCGGTGACGAAGCCCGCGCCGGGCCGGCGAACCAACGCGACATCGTTGAACGCGACCACATCATCACCGCAGACCGCGCAGGCCAGGCAGCTGTGCCGTTCCACGGTGAAGTCCCGGTTGGCCAGCCGGGCCAACGCGGTCGGCAGGTCCGGTGGCTCGACCTCGACCAGGAAGCCAAACTGGCCCAGGTGCACCCCAAGCACCGGTTTCGGGTCGCGGACCGTCGAGCGCAACGCGCCGAGCATGGTGCCGTCGCCGCCGATGCTGATCAGCACGTCGCTGGTCGGGGCCACCTGCTCGGTGGGCAGCGGTTCCACCGTCGCCGGTACCCGGTGCCGGTCCGGCCCCTGCACGGCCAGCGTTATCCGGTGCCGGGTCGCCCAATCGACGATGAGGTCGACCACCTCGGATACGTCCCGGGTCGGGTGCAGCACCAGTCCGAGCCGGATCTGATCCATCTGCCCAGCTCACCACATTCGGGCTGGCCCGGCGGGACTTCGTCGGCCGCCGACGGTGCGGTTGGCCCGGACGCCCCGCCCGTAGCTGCGCGGGCGCCGGCGGCCTCCGCAGGCCGCCGGCGCCACGAGCCGGTTAGCGACGATCCGCCGCGAACAGATGGTCTATCGTCCGCTGGACCAGGTCAGCCCGGGCCTCCGGAGCCAACCCTTCCAGGCCGAAGCCGAGGTAGACGGTGTCCGCGGTGACCACCGCCGACCCCTCCGCGAAGGCCTGCTGGCTGCGCCCCCAGTTCTCCGTGGTCTCGGCCGAGCCGGGCGGCGGGCCAGCCGGAGCCCAGTCACCCAGATCCGTCTCGAACGAGGTGTCGCTGACCGTGGCGCCGTCCACGATCACCCGGGCGTCGTCCAGGAAGACCCCCAGACCCTGGGTGCCCCAGTCCGAGATGTAGGAGATCGACAGCTCGACCTCCGTACCGGCGTACCCGGAGAGGTCGACCACGAGCTCCTGCCAGCCGTTGGAGGCGCCGGTGATGGCGTTCCAACTGCCGGTGGTGCCCGTCGGCGAGCAGTCCTCGCCCTGGTATCGGGCGAGCCACGGGTGTAGCGCCTCGACCCAGCCCGACTCGCAGCTGTCCCCGGTGTCGGTGGTGGTCCGGCCGTTGGCGTCCGGCAGGGTCGTCCAGCTGTCGCTGCCCACCTCGTGCGCCTCGACGATCAGGTAGTCCCAGTTCGTCTCGATGTCGTACGAGGTGAAGAGGCGCAGTTCGGCGTCGTTGGCACCGGTGAGGTCAACGGTCTGGGTGAGCCGCTTGTACGAATCGTTGGTCTGGCCGCTCCACAGATACCAGTCACCGGTACGCGGGTCGAACGGCGCACCCCCCGGCCGCTCCCAGCCGAGCGGCGCCGCGCTGTCGAACTGCGGGAACTGCTCCGGTGGCAGGAAGCCCGACGTGGTCAGGAACGACGCCGTGTGCTCCTGGTTAGCGGCCGAACCCGGTGCGTTGAGCGCGCCGGCGAAGCCGGTGAACCGGTCGTCGGTGCCGGTCACCGGGTACGGCCCGGTCTCGCCGGTGCCACCGTCACTGACGTAGGTGAAGGCACCCAGCCAGTACTGCTGGAAGTCGTTGAGCACCGGCAGACACGTCTCGTCGTTCGAGTCGGTGCACTCCGCCGGCCCGTTCGGCTGGTAGCGGTAACCGCCGTTGGCGGCTTGGGCGTAGAGCGCGTACTCACCGCTGAGGAGGAGCTTGCCCCCCTCGTTCAGGTAGTCCCGGACGGCCAGCTCGGTCTCCACCCCCGCCCGGGCGATGGTGCCCGGTACCTGTCCCGGAGCACGCGGGATGATGTCGTCACCGGTCTCCCAGAGCACCATCTGGTAGTGCGACAGCACACCCAGGTGGTGCGGAGCCTGCCGGCCCATCGTGTCAAAGTCGTACACGTCGCTGGTGCGCCCGGCCGCGGTCAGCGCGTCGGCCATCTCGTCGGCGTACTTCGCGCTGGTGGCGTCCTGGTCCGGGACCGGCCCGTTGACATCCTCCATCGCCAGCACCAGGACATCGCCGCCGACGTCGTCGTGCACCTGGTAGGTGAAGCGCTCGCTGGTCACCTTCCCCGCTTTGGGCTTCTTGCCGCTGAACCAGACCTCGACCTGGTCGCCGGGTCTGGCCCCCTGCACCGTGCCCCGCAACTCGGCGTAGTAGTCGTCGTGGGTGTCGCCGTAGCGCTCACCGCCCCGCCACTCCCGGACGCTGACCGTCTTGGTCCGGCCGTCGTTGATCGTGTAGTGCATCCGGACGTTGCGGAGCGCCCGTCGGGTGATCGAGGCGACCTGTTGCTTGCGGCCGTACGACGTGTCGAAGGTGTCCACCACGAAGTCCGGGGTGCTGCGGCCGACGACCGACACCGGCTCGTCCGGGTCGTGTGCCGACTGCGCCACGGCCAGGGCGAATGGCAGGTTCTTCGCCACCTCCGCGGAGATCAGTTTCTCGTCGTCGGGGAAGATGAAGCCGCTGACGCAGTCCTCCGGTAGCCACTCGTCGTCCGGGTCGGACGCCGCTGCGGCCTGACAGGTCGACATCTCCGGGGTGAAGCCGAGGGTGCCGTAGCGGACCGTGGCGTGGGTGTCGGTGTCGCCGTTGGTGGTGTACAGCTCGGCCGAGATGTCCGGGTCGTAGCCGGGCACGGCCGGGTTCTCGTCGTCACCGACCATCGCCTCGTAGATGATGTCGTCCGGGGTGGGGGTGGCGACCTGCCAGCCCACGCCGTAGAGCAGCAGTTGGGCGGCGGAGTGGTAGTTCACGAAGAACTCGAAGCCGACCCGTCGGAACAGCTGGTCCAGCGCCCGGGTCTCGGGCTCCGAGTGCGGGCCGGGGCCCCGGTAGGTGTTGCTGTTCGGGTCGGGGGAGGAGCCTTCGTTGTCGTAGCCCCACTTGTAGCCCCAGTTGCGGTTCAGGTCGACGCCGTCGGCGGTGGTGACCTGCCCGTCGCCGTCGTTGTCCCGTAGGTTCTTGCGCCAGAGCCGGTTGCCGGGCGTGAAGGTGTGGTCGTAGCCGTCCGGGTTGGCGACGGGCAGGAACCACAGCTCGGTGGTGTCCACCAGCCGGGTGATCTCCTGGTCCGTGCCGTAGTTGTCCAGGACGTGGTGCATCAGTCGCCGGGTCATCTCCGGCGTGATCCACTCTCGGGCGTGCTGCGCGCTGGCGTACAGCACCGCCGGCCGCTTGCCGTCGCGGGTCCGGTCCGCGTTCTTGGTGACCTTGACGGCGAGGATCGGCTGGCCCTGGTGGCTGCGGCCGATCGTCGTCACCTTTGTCAGCTCCGGGTAGCGGGCGGCGGTGGCGGTGATCTCGTCGCGGATGCCGCCCGGCTCGCTGTAGGACCGGAAGGCGGACCATCCGGTGGCGGCCTGCTCCCGCAGCGCCTCGCTGGCCGGCTTGCCCCGTACCTTCTTGACCTCCAGCTGCACGCCCTGGCTGGCCAACCGGGCCGCCTGCCGTTTGCTCAGCACCGTCTCGACCTGGACGTCGCCGGACCGGTCCGTCTCGGTGTGCTCGTGGCCGAGGTCCGCCCCGGCCTGCCGCAGCTTCTCCAACTGCTCCGGGCCGACCGTGCCGACATACACCTCCAGACTGTCTCGGCTGCCCGGGTCGGACCCCGGTTGTGCGGTTGCCGGTGTGGTCAGCGCCAACGCGCCGACCAGGGTAAACACGCCGGCAATCGCCAGCCGTGTGCGCCTCATCGCGCCTCCTGGGATGGAAGGGCCTGTGCCGCGAGCTTTCGCCATCCGTCAACGGCTGTCAATCAAACGTCTGGGTGGCTCTTCACGATGGAGGGTGAAGGAATACTGACGTGCGGCGCGGCCGTTGTGGCGCCCTGCTGCTCAGCCCACCCAGGGTCAGCCGGCGTCGTCCAACCGCCGACGCAGCAGCAACCGCAGTGGCACCGACTCGCCGTCGCGCCCACCCGCGCCGACGACCAGCGGCGCGGGGCTGGGCTGCGGGTTCGCGCCGAAGAGCCGGGCGCGCAGGCCGCCGGGTACGACCAGGAGGTGGAACCGGCCGTCCACGTCCACCGCGCGGCTGCGGGCCCGGTCCACGTACCAGCCCCGCAGCCGGGTCCGGTAACGCCCCCGGCCCCCGTGCCCGGTCGCCGTGAGCTGCTCGGGTGGCAGGCCGCGACGGCGGGCCTCGGCCACGAACTCCGCGACCAACTCGGCGGCCTCCGCCTGCTCGGCGAGTCGCCGGTGCTCCTCGGCCGCGGCGTGCGCCGCTACCGCGCGTCGTCGCTGCTCCCGCCAGTCCCGGCTCTCCTCCACGCCCACGTCTGTGACGCTACGCCCCCCACCCGTGACGCTCGCCTGGGGCGCCGCTGCGGCAGTGGCGGTTAGGCTGGCTGGCTATGGGAGCGCTCACCTTCACCCTCAACCTCACCCTGGACGGTTGCGTTGACCACCGGGAGGGGATCGCTGACGACGAGACGCACGCCTTCTTCACCCGTCTCATGGACGCAGCCGGGGCGATGCTGTGGGGTCGCGTCACCTACGAGATGTTGGAGAGCTACTGGCCGGCCGTTGCCCGCGGCGAGCAGGAGGCGCCGTCGGCCATGCGCGAGTGGGCGGTCAAGCTGGAGGCCAAACCCAAGTACGTGGTGTCGTCGACGCGTACGGACTTTCCGTGGACCAACAGTCACCACATCGGCGGCGATCTGCGCGAGGGCGTGCAGAAGCTCAAGGACGCGACCGCCGCCGGGGTTCTCCTCGGCAGCGGCAGGCTCGCGACCGCGCTCGACCGGCTGGACCTGATCGACGAGTACAAGCTGCTCGTCCATCCCCGGATCGCCGGCCACGGCCCGACGCTGTACCAGGGCGGGCTGCCCGGCACGCGTCAGCTCGAGCTGCTCTCGGCGGAGCCGCTCCGCAGCGGCGTGGTGGCCATGCACTACCGCCGGACGCACTGAATCAAGGAGTCCAGCGCCGCCGACTCACCGGCGGGTGCGCGTCCTCCTCGCGCGCCCCGCGCAGCCGCCAGGACGCCCTCCCGCTGACGTGCGCGGCGCTGTCCGACCCGGCCGAGGGTCGGGTCGGACAGCGCCGGCGCTCAGGCGAGACCCGCGCGACGTAGGGCATCCGCCATCGCGTCGTTCGCCGGGGCCCCGCCCCCACGTCCCGATCGTGGCTGCCCGCCGCGATCGCCCTGCCCGCCGCGACCTTGGGAGCGCTCGCCCTGCCCGCCGCGATCGCCCTGCCCGCCGCGACCTTGGGAGCGCTCGCGCTGCCCGCCGCGACCGCCCTGCCCGCCGCGGCCCTGGGAACGGGCGCCGGCTTCCCGGTCGCCGCCGCGGCCCCCCTGCTGCCCCCGGCCGTCGGTACGGGCGGCCTCGGTGTCGTCCAGGCGCAGGGTCAGCGAGATGCGCTTGCGCGGTACGTCCACGTCGAGGACCCTGACCTTCACCACGTCACCGGACTTCACCACCTCGTGCGGGTCCCGGACGAAGGCGCGGGACATCGCCGAGACGTGCACCAGGCCGTCCTGGTGCACGCCGATGTCCACGAACGCGCCGAAGGCGGCCACGTTGGTGACCACTCCCTCCAGGATCAGGCCGGGCACCAGGTCGGCGATCGTCTCCACGCCCTCGGCGAAGGTGGCGGTGCGGAACTCCGGCCGCGGGTCCCGGCCGGGCTTCTCCAACTCGGCGAGGATGTCGGTTACCGTCGGTAGCCCGAAGGTGTCATCGACGAAGTCGGTGGCCCGCAGCCCGCGCAGGATCGCACTCCGGCCGATCACCGCCGGTAGTTCCTGCTTGACGGCGGCGAGGATCCGCCGCACCACCGGGTACGCCTCCGGATGCACGCTGGACGAGTCCAGCGGGTCGGCACCGCCGGGGATGCGCAGGAAGCCGGCGCACTGTTCGAACGCCTTCGGGCCGAGCCGGGGGACCTGCCGCAGGTCGCGTCGGCTTCGGAATGGCCCGTTGGCGTCCCGGTGCAGCACGATGTTCTCCGCCAGCCCGGCGCCGATCCCGGAGACTCGGGTCAGCAGCGGTGCGGAGGCGGTGTTGACATCGACCCCGACCGCGTTGACGCAGTCTTCGACGACCGCGTCGAGGGACCGGGACAAGGCCACCTCGGACAGGTCGTGCTGGTACTGCCCGACTCCGATCGAACGCGGGTCGATCTTGACCAGCTCGGCGAGCGGGTCCTGGAGGCGACGGGCGATCGAGACTGCTCCCCGCAGCGACACGTCCAGGCCCGGCAGCTCCTGCGCCGCGTACGCGGACGCCGAGTAGACCGAGGCTCCGGCCTCGGAGACGACGAGCTTGGTGAGGTTCAGCTGGGGGTGGCGCCGGATCAGCTCTCCGGCGAGCCGGTCGGTCTCCCGACTCGCGGTGCCGTTACCGATCGCCACCAACTCCACCTGGTGTGCGGCGGCCAGTCGGGCGAGGGTCTCGATCGAGGCGTCCCACTGGCGGCGCGGTTCGTGCGGGTAGATGGTGTCGGTGGCGACCACCTTGCCGGTGGCGTCAACGACGGCGACCTTCACTCCGGTGCGCAGGCCGGGGTCCAGCCCCATCGTCGCCCGGGTCCCGGCCGGGGCGGCCAGCAGCAGGTCCCGCAGGTTCGTGGCGAAGACCCGTACCGCCTCCGCCTCGGCGGTCTGCCACAACCGCAGCCGCAGGTCCGCGCCGAGGTGGATGAGGATTCGGGTACGCCAGGCCCAGCGAACCGTGTCGCAGAGCCAGCGGTCGGCCGGCCGTCCCTGGTCGCTGACCCCGAACCGGGCGGCGATGGCCGTCTCGTACCGGGTCGGGCCGGTGACCGCCGAATCCGGGGCCTCCTCCGACTCCGGCTCCATCGTCAGGTCGAGCACGCCCTCCTTCTCGCCGCGGAGCACGGCGAGGACCCGGTGTGCGGGCAGCTTCGGGTACGGCTCGGCGAAGTCGAAGTAGTCGGCGAACTTGGCGCCCGTCGTGGCCTGGCCGTCGCGGACCCGGGACACCAGCCGGCCCCGCGACCACATCTGCTCGCGCAGCGTGCCGATCAGGTCGGCGTCCTCGGCGAACCGTTCGACGAGGATGGCCCGGGCGCCGTCGAGCGCGGCGGCGGCGTCGGCGATGCCCCGGTCCGGGTCGACGAACCCGGCGGCCGTCGCCCGCGGCTCCTGGGCCGGCGCGTCGAGCAGGGTGTCGGCGAGGGGTTCCAGGCCGGCCTCGCGGGCGATCTGCGCGCGGGTTCGCCGCTTGGGCTTGTACGGCAGGTAGATGTCCTCCAGCCGAGACTTCGAGTCGGCGGCCATGATCTGTGCGGTCAGGGCTTCGTCGAGCTTGCCCTGGCTGCGGATCGACTCCAGGATGGCGTCCCGCCGCTGGGCCAACTCGCGCAGGTAGCGCAGTCTCTCCTCGAGGGTGCGCAGTTGGGTGTCGTCGAGCAGGCCGGTGGCCTCCTTGCGGTACCGGGCGATGAACGGCACGGTCGCGCCGCCGTCGAGTAGATCCACGGCTGCGTGTACCTGACGCTCGGCGACGCCGAGCTCCTCGGCGATCCGCTGAGAAACAGAGAGGGTCACGATCTCGATCCGCCTTCGGGAGTGGTTTCCCATGCATTCTGCCGGGCCACCGACGCGGTGGTGGAATCAGGCAACCGCCTGCCACCAGCCGTCCACCGGCGGCGGGTCGTCAACCACCACCCGCTGGCCCGGCCGGGGCACCGCCAGCCGCACGTCCCGGGCCTTCGTCTCGGCCCAGAGCCGGTTCACCGGCTCCGACCAGTCGTGCACGGCGAGGTTGAAGGTCGCCCAGTGCACCGGGACCAGCAGTCCGCCGCGCAGGTCGAGGTGGGCGGCGACCGCCTCCTCCGGGAACATGTGAATGTCCTGCCAGGCCCGGTCGTAGGCGCCGATCTGCATCAGCGTCACATCAAAGGGCCCATATCCGGCGCCAATGGCAGCGTATCCCGCGAAGTACCCGGAATCGCCGGTGTAGAAGACGCTGCGGTGCGCCCCGGCGATCACCCAGGAACTCCAGAGGGTGGCATCCCGGCGCAGGCCGCGTCCGGAGAAGTGCTGGGCCGGGGTGGCGGTGAGCCGTAACCCGGTGACGTCGTGACTCTCCGACCAGTCCAGCTCCACGATCCGGTGCTCCGGAACCCCCCACCGCTGAAGGTGGGCACCGATCCCGAGCGGCACCACGAACGGCGCGTCCTGTTTTGCTGTCAGCCCCTGCACGGTCGCGAGGTCGAGGTGGTCGTAGTGGTCGTGGGAGATCAGGATCGCGTCGACCGCGGGCAACTCGTCGAGGCCGACCGGTGGCGGGTGGAGCCGCCTGGGCCCGACCCGGGTCGACGGGGAACAGCGATGACTCCACACCGGATCGATCAGCACCCGGCGGGCCTCGATCTCGACCAGCGTGGAGGCGTGGCCGTACCAGACCACGTTCAACTCGGGCGAGTGCGGGGATGACTCCGGCGCCGTTGGTGCTGGGCGCACCAACGGCACCGGCAAACGCGGGTGGCGTTGCTGCTTGCCGAAGAGGAGCTCGCGGAGCAGGTTCCGGTCCGTGGAGCCGGTCGCGGGGCTGGCGGCGGGACGGCTGCTCGCCGGGTTCCGGAAGGCGCCGGCCCGGAACTGCGGCGAGTGCCGGGCACGCTCGGCCCGCGCGCCGGCCAGCCGGCCGCCGAGGGCCAGCGGAACATCCCGTACCGCCCAGGCGAGGCCGGCCAGCGCGGCCATCCCGACCGCGCCGCCCACCCGTCCTGCGCTGACGGCCCCGCCCAGTCGCCGCCCACCCGTCCTGCGCTGACGGCCCCGCTCTGTTGGTGCCCCCATCGCCGTCCCTCCGAGTGGATTCCGCCGTACCCGTCGGCCCTATCGAATCAGCGCCGTCGGCTCCGCCCCCCTCTCGCTTTCGAGAAGGGGGCTACCCGCAACGGAGGGGTTGAACCGACGGTGTCGCGGTCAGGAGTGCCCGGTGTGCTTGGCGGTGGCCGCGAGGTAGTCGCGGTTGAGCCGACCGATGGTGTGCAGTGGGATGCCCTTGGGGCAGACCACGGTGCACTCCCCGGCGTTGGTGCAGCCGCCGAAGCCGGCGTCGTCGTGCGAGTCCACCATGCCGATCACGCGGGTGTACCGCTCCGGCTGGCCCTGCGGCAGCAGCGAGAGCTGGGTGACCTTGGCGGCGGTGAAGAGCATGCCAGAGCCGTTCGGGCAGGCCGCCACGCAGGCGCCGCAGCCGATGCAGGCGGCCGACTCGAAGGCGGCGTCCGCGTCGGCCTTCGCCACCGGTGCCGCGTGTGCCTCGGGCGCGCTGCCGGTCGGAGCGGTGACGAAGCCACCCCCGGCGATGATCTGGTCGAAGGCGTTGCGGTTGACCACCAGATCCTTGACGACCGGGAACGCCCGGGCCCGCCACGGCTCGATGTCGATCGTCTCGCCGTCGGTGAACTGCCGCATGTGCAGCTGGCAGGCGGTGGTGCCGCGCTGCGGCCCGTGCGCGTTGCCGTTGATCATCATGCCGCACATGCCGCAGATGCCCTCGCGGCAGTCGTGGTCGAACGCCACCGGCTCCTCACCGGCGAGGGTCAGGCGCTCGTTGAGCACGTCGAGCATCTCCAGGAACGACATGTCCGGAGAAATATCCTCGACCGGGTAGGTCACCATCCGACCCTTGTCCTCGGGGCCCGTTTGGCGCCAGATGCGTAGGGTCAGGTTCACTTGTAACTCCGCTGCGTGGGGTGGACGTACTCGAACTTGAGGTCTTCCTTGTGTAGCACCGGCTGCTCGATGCCGTACTCCCAGGCCGCCACGTACGCGAACCGCTCGTCGTCGCGCTGGGCCTCGCCGTCCGGGCTCTGGTGCTCGGCCCGGAAGTGGCCGCCGCAGGACTCCTCACGGTGCAGGGCGTCGATGCACATCAGCTCGGCCAGCTCGAAGAAGTCGGCCACCCGGCCGGCCTTTTCCAGGGACTGGTTGAGTCCGTCGGCGTCGCCGACGATCCGGACCCGCTGCCAGAACTCCTCCCGCAGCGCGCGGATCTCGTCGACCGCCTTGCGCAGACCGGCGGCGGAACGCTCCATGCCGCAGTGTTCCCACATGACCTGGCCCAGCTCCCGGTGGAACGAGTCCACGGTCCGGTCGCCGTCCACGGCGAGGAGCCGGTGGATCCGATCCTCGACGGTACGCCGGGCCTCGACTGCCGCCGGATGGCTCGGTTCGAGCTTCTCGAACGGGCCGGCCGCGAGGTAGTTGGCGATGGTGTTCGGCAGCACGAAGTAGCCGTCGGCGAGCCCCTGCATGAGCGCGGAGGCGCCCAGTCGGTTCGCGCCGTGGTCGGAGAAGTTCGCCTCGCCGATCACGAAGAGGCCGGGGATGGTCGCCTGGAGGTCGTAGTCGACCCAGAGCCCACCCATCGTGTAGTGCACGGCCGGGTAGATCCGCATCGGAACCTCGTACGGGTCCTCGCCGGTGATCCGCTCGTACATCTCGAAGAGGTTGCCGTACTTGGCCTCGATGGACTTGCGGCCCAGCCGCTGGATCGCGTCGGCGAAGTCCAGGTAGACGCCGAGCCGGGTCGGGCCGACGCCGCGCCCCTCGTCGCAGACGTTCTTCGCGGCGCGGGAGGCGATGTCCCGGGGCACCAGGTTGCCGAACGAGGGGTAGATCCGCTCCAGGTAGTAGTCCCGCTCGTCCTCGGGGATCTCGCGGGGATCGCGGTCGTCGCCCTCGGCCTTGGGCACCCAGACCCGGCCGTCGTTGCGCAGCGACTCGCTCATCAGCGTCAGCTTCGACTGGTGGTCGCCGGAGACCGGAATGCAGGTCGGGTGGATCTGCGTGTAGCAGGGGTTGGCGAAGTACGCCCCCTGGCGGTGCGCCCGCCAGGTGGCGGTGACGTTGCAGCCCTTGGCGTTGGTGGAGAGGTAGAAGACGTTGCCGTAGCCGCCGGAGGCGAGCACGACCGCGTCGGCGAACTCGGTGGTGATCTCGCCGGTGACCAGGTCCCGGACGACGATCCCCCGGGCCCGCCCGTCAACGACGATCAGCTCCAGCATCTCGTGCCGGGTGTTCATCTCCACGTTGCCGAGGCCGACCTGACGTTCCAGCGCCTGGTACGCCCCGAGCAGCAGCTGCTGACCCGTCTGGCCCCGGGCGTAGAAGGTGCGCTGTACCTGCGCGCCGCCAAAGGAGCGGGTGTCGAGCAGGCCGCCGTACTCGCGGGCGAACGGGACGCCCTGGGCGACGCACTGGTCAATGATGTTGACCGAGACCTCGGCCAGTCGGTGCACGTTCGACTCGCGGGAGCGGAAGTCACCGCCCTTGACGGTGTCGTAGAAGAGGCGGTGCACCGAGTCGCCGTCGTTGCGGTAGTTCTTCGCCGCGTTGATGCCGCCCTGCGCGGCGATCGAGTGGGCCCGGCGTGGGCTGTCCTGGTAGCAGTAGGACCGGACCCGGTAGCCCTGCTCGGCGAGGGTGGCGGCGGCCGAACCTCCGGCCAGGCCGGTGCCGACGACGATCACCGTCAGCTTGCGGCGGTTGGCCGGGTTGACCAGCTTGGCGTTGAACCGGCGACTGTCCCAGCGGCCTTCGATCGGCCCGTCCGGGGCCCGGGTGTCGGCGACCGGGTTACCTTCGGTGTAGAGATCCATGATCAACGCACCAATCCGAGGAGTACGGCGAACGGGACCACCAGGTAGCCGACGCTGAGCGCGACGGCGAAGACCAGTGCGAGGCCCCGGGCGCGTCGTTCGCCCTGCGGCGTCTGCTGGCCGAGGCTGCGGAGCGCGCTGTAGACGCCGTGCCGTAGGTGGAAGCCGAGAGCGACGACCGCGAGCGTGTAGAACAGCGTCACGTACCAGCGTTCCGGGGCGAAGTCGGCGACCACGTTGGCCTGTGGCCGGGTCGGGTCGCCGACCGGGTTCAGGTGCCCGGTGGTGAGGTCCAGGATGTGGTAGATCACGAAGAGGGCGATGATCACGCCACCCCAGCGCATGGTGCGGGCGGCGTAGCTGCCCTGGACCTTCTTGCGGTGGGCGTAGCGGACCGGGCGGGCGGAGCGGGCGCGCAGCGCCAGCATGGTCGCGGCCCAGATGTGGCCGGCCAGCGCGACCAGGAGTGCGCACCGCTGCAACCACAGGTACCAGCCGTACGGGAGCAGCGGCGTGCCGAGATCACGCAGCCAGTGGGCGTAGTGGTCGAAATCCTCAGCACCGGTGAAGATCTTCAGGTTGCCGAGCATGTGTGCGACGAGGAACAGCACCAAGACAAGGCCCGTCACCGCCATGACGGCTTTGAGGCCGACAGTGGAGCGGATGGGCGACCGAGTTCGTGACATGACTACCACACGGCTGACGCTAAGAGCAGTCGGATCAGTCGTCCAATGCATCGACTCCGCAGTCTTCATAGCCATAGGCTATGAAGATGCAACTCCATCAGCTTCGGTACTTCGCAGCGGTCGCAGAAGTACGACATTTCACCCAAGCTGCCGATCATGTCGGCATAACGCAGCCCTCGTTGAGTAAGCAAATTCACGCTCTGGAGACGGAACTCGGCACCCCGCTCTTCGAGCGGGTAAGGGGAAAGATCGCGCTCACCGCCGCGGGTGAGGTGCTGCTGCCGTTCGCCAAACGGATCCTCACCGATGTGGAGATCGCCACGCGCGAGGTACAGGAGCTGGTCGGTCTGCGGCGGGGCCGGGTACGCCTCGGTGCAACCCCCAGCCTGGCCACCGCACTGGCCCCACCCGTGCTGCGCCGCTTCCGCGACGCGCACCCGACCGTTGACCTGTGGGTCGAGGAGGGCGGCTCCCAGGATCTGGTCCGGCACCTGCTCCGCGGTGACCTGGACCTGGCGTTGATCATCGCACCGGCCCAGGGCACCGACCCGGGGCTGCGCACCGACGCGATCCTCACCGAGAGCCTGGTGGTCGCCAGCGTCGGGCCCCTGCCGGACTCCCTGCCGGCACACCCGATCCGCGTCGCCGACCTGCGCGGCCAGCCGCTGGTGATGTTCCGGGAGGGGTACGACCTGCGGGACGCCACCCTGCAGGCGTGCCGGGAGTCCGGCTTCGAGCCGTGGATCGCGGTGGACGGCGGGGAGATGGACTCCGTGCTCAGCTTCGTCGCCGCCGGGCTGGGGGTCGCCCTGGTGCCCGGCAGCGTCGTCGCCAGCCGGCCCGGAATCCACGTCACCCGACTCGCCGCGCCCGGCGTTCGCCGGACCATCGCGGTCGCCCGCCGCCGGGATGTCGTCCCCACCCACGCCGGCCGGGAGCTGCGTCGCATCCTGCTCGAGTACGTGGACGACGCGATCGCCGCCGACGCCCTGCCATCCGGCCTCGAGCCCCGCTAGGCCACCTCCGCGGCGTCCATGGCCTTGTAGATGCGCTGCTCGCTGACCGGGTACGGGGTCCCCAGCGCCTGGGCGAAGACGTTCACCCGCAGCTCCTCGATCATCCACCGGATCTGTCGGACGGCCGCCGTCCGCTGCTTCGCGGGCGGCAGCGCGGCGAGCAGGTCCGCGTACTCCCGCTGCACGACGGCGATCCGGTCCTGCTGCTGCTTGTCCCGGGCCGGGTTGCCGGGGAGCCGGTCCAACCGGCGTTCGATCGCGGTCAGGTAGCGCCGCAGATCCGGTAGCCGTGCGTAGCCGGCCTCGGTGATGAAGCCCGGGTGGATCAGGCCGGTGAGCTGGCTGCGGACATCGGCGAGCGCGGCCACCACCGCCAGATTTCGGGTCGCGCCGAGACGTTGCTCGATCGCGTACCCGGCGGCGAGTACCCCGCGGACCCGCTCCATCACCTCGACGACGGTCTCCACCAGACCGGCGCGGACCGCACCGCGCAGCGCGGCGAAACCGTCGGCGTCCCAGGCTGGGCCGCCCGCGTCGGCGATCAGTTTGTCGAGCGCCGCGCCGGCCGCGTCCTCGATCAGCGCCGGTACGCCCCCGTGCGGATTGCGGCTGAGCGCCAGCTTCGCCTCGTTGGAGAGCCGCCCCTGGAGAAACTTCGCCGGGGATGGCGCGGCCAGCCGGAGCAGGCGTCGGGTTCCCGCCCAGTGCGCGGCCTCCTGCTCGGCGGGGGAGTCGAAGACCCGTACCCCGACCGTGGCGCCCTCGTCCACCAGCGCCGGGTACGCGGTGACCGCGTACCCGGCCCGGACCTGCTCGACGGTGCGCGGCAGGGCGCCGATCTCCCAGTCGGTCAGCCCGGTGCGGGCCACGTCCGGCGCGGCGGCGGCCACCACCTGACGTACCTCCGCGGTGAGCTGGCGTTGCAGCGCCGGCAGGTCCTTGCTCTCGGCGACCGGGCGGTCGTCCTCGCCGAGTACCCGGAAGGTGACCCGCAGGTGCGGCGGTAGCTTCGCAGGCTCCCAGGCGTCCCGGGGGACGGTGACCCCGGTCATCCGGCGCAGCTGTCGGGTGAGGGCGTCCAGCAGGTCGTCCTCGCCGGTCGGAAGCTCGGCGAGCACGGCCCGGGCGTAGTCGGGCACCGGGACGAAGTTGCGCCGGACCGCCTTGGGCAGCGAGCGGATCAGCGCGATGACCAACTCCTCGCGGAGCCCCGGCACCTGCCACTGGAAGCTCTCCGCCGGCACCTGGTTGAGCAGCGGCAGCGGGATGTCCACCGTGACCCCGTCGGCGGAGGTGCCCGGGTCGAAGCGGTACGTCAGGGGCAGGAGCACCCCGTCGGCTCGCCACTCGTCGGGGAAACCGACCCCGTCCACGCCACCGCGGCCGGCGTTGACCAGCAGCTCCCGGGTGAAGGTCAGCAGCTCCGGTCGTTGCCGGCGCTCCCGCTTCCACCAGGAGTCGAAGTGCCGACCGGAGACCACCTCGGCCGGGATCCGCTCGTCGTAGAACTGGAAGATCGTCTCGTCGTCGACCAGGATGTCCCGCCGTCGAACCCGGTTCTCCAGCTCGGTCACCTTGTCGAGCAGGCACTGGTTGTCCCGCCAGAACTGGTGGTGGGTCTGCCAGTCCCCCTCGACCAGCGCATGTCGGATGAACAGTTCGCGGCTGGTCACCGGGTCGATCCGGCCGAAATTGACCTTGCGGGAGGTGACGATCGGAACGCCGTACAGCGTCACCTTCTCGACGGCCATGACCGCCGCCTGCCGCTTCTCCCAGTGCGGTTCGCTGTAGCTGCGTTTCACCAGGTGCTGGGCGAGCGGCTCGACCCACTCCGGTTCGATCCGACCGTTCACCCGGCCCCAGAGCCGGCTGGTCTCCACCAGCTCGGCGACCATCACCCAGCGCGGCGGCTTCTTCGCCAGGGCGGAGCCGGGGAAGAGGGCGAACTTCGCCCCCCGCGCACCCAGGTACTCGTACCGCTGGGTGTCCTTCAGGCCGACGTGGGAGAGGAGGCCGGCGAGCAGCGACTGGTGCACCTTCGGAGTGTCGATCTCCTCCGGCAGGTCCGCCCCGCCGCCGCGTCGCCCGCCGCCGCCGTCAGCGGCCGGCCCGCCGCCGTCCGGCCCGCCCCGTCGCCGGCTTTGCTCCGGAGTCCGCAGTGCCTGTCGGAGCTGGCTGACGATGTCCTGCCACTCCCGCACCCGCAGGTAGTTCAGGTACTCCGACCGGCACATCCGTCGGAATCCACTGGACGACCGGGCCCGCTGCTGCTCGCGCAGGTAGCGCCACAGGTTGAGGTACGCCACGAAGTCCGACTCCTGGTCGGCGAAGCGGGCGTGCGCCTGGTCGGCCTGGGCCTGCTTGTCGACCGGCCGTTCGCGGGGGTCCTGGATCGACAACGCCGCCGCGATCACGACCACCTCGGTGGCGGTGCCGTTGCGCTCCCCCTCGAGCACCATCCGGGCCAGCCGGGGGTCGACCGGCAGCTGGGCGAGCCGCCGGCCGAGCGGGGTGAGCCGTTTCGCCGGGTTGGTCTCGGCCGGGTCCAACGCGCCCAACTCGTGCAGCAGGTTGGCGCCGTCGGTGATGGTGCGCCGGTCCGGTGGGTCGATGAAGGGGAACGCGGCGATGTCGCCGAGCCCGATCGCGGTCATCTGGAGGATGACCGAGGCGAGGTTGGTCCGCAGGATCTCCGGGTCGGTGAACTCGGGTCGGGACTGGAAGTCCGGCTCGTCGTAGAGGCGGATGCAGATGCCGTCCGAGGTGCGCCCGCACCGGCCCTTGCGCTGGTTGGCCGAGGCCTGCGAGACCGGCTCGATCGGCAGCCGCTGCACCTTGAGCCGGTTCGAGTAGCGGGAGATACGCGCGGTGCCGGGGTCCACCACGTACCGGATGCCGGGCACGGTGAGCGACGTCTCCGCGACGTTGGTGGCCAGCACCACCCGCCGGCCGGTGTGCGGGGCGAAGACGCGGTGCTGCTCGGCGGTGCTCAGCCGGGCGTACAGCGGCAGGATCTCGGTGTGGCGTAACGCTGGTCGGTGCGTGACGAGCTTGCCGAGCGCGTCGGCGGTGTCCCGGATCTCCCGCTCGCCGGAGAGGAAGACCAGGATGTCGCCGGGGCCTTCGGCGGCGAGTTCCTGCACCGCGTCCCCGATCGCCTGGACCTGGTCGCGAACCTGCTCCTCGTCGGTGTCGTCCTCGTCCTCGCCCACCTCGACCAGCGGTCGGTATCGCACCTCGACCGGGTAGGTCCGCCCCGACACCTCGACGACCGGTGCCGGGTTGCCGTCGGCGTCGGCGAAGTGCCGTGCGAACCGGTCGGTCTCGATGGTGGCCGAGGTGATGATCACCTTGAGGTCCCGGCGGCGGGGGAGGAGCTGCCGTAGGTAACCGAGGATGAAGTCGATGTTGAGGCTGCGCTCGTGCGCCTCGTCAACGATGATCGTGTCGTACTGGCGAAGCATCCGGTCGTGCTGTAGCTCGGCGAGCAGGATGCCGTCGGTCATCAACTTGACCAGGCTTCGGTCGCTGACCTGGTCGGCGAAGCGCACCTGGTAGCCGACCACCTCGCCCAGTTCGGTGCCGAGCTCTTCGGCGATGCGGTCGGCGACCGTCCGGGCGGCGAGCCGGCGGGGCTGGGTGTGCCCGATCAGCCCGTGGACGCCACGGCCCAGCTCCAGGCAGATCTTGGGTAGCTGGGTGGTCTTGCCGGAGCCGGTCTCGCCGGCGACGATCACGACCTGGTGGTCGCGGATCGCCGCGGCGATCTCGTCCCGGCGCTCGCTGACCGGCAGCATCGCCGGATAGGTGATTGTGGGTACGGCGGCTTGCCGGCCCGCCAGCCGGGTTTCGGCGCGGACCAGATCCGTCGTGATTTCGGCCAGGGCTGTTTCCCGACGTTGGGGGTCGGGTATCCGTTGGGCGCCGTCCAGCCGCCGTCGGAGACGGTGCTGGTCACGGAGCATCAGCGGGCGTAGCCGGCGGTGCAGCTCGCGGGTGACATCGGGCGGGGTGGAGGCGACTTCGTTCGGCATGTCGTCGCCAAGGATAGGCAGCCGGGTGGTTGTCCGCCCGGAGTTACCTCCGCCGGGCTGTTGAGGCCCCGGTATCGGCGCCGCTGAGGCTCCGGTATCGGCCGGAGCCGGCACGACAAGAATCGAACTGTCATTTTGTATTCAGAACGTCAGTATGTAGGGTGGGTCCCGAGGCGGACTGCTCTGGCCCGCCCAGCTACGGAGGGTTTGATCAATGTCAAAGATCCTGTTCGTGGTTACCGGCGCTCACCACTGGGAGCTCGCCGACGGCACCATGCACCCCACCGGTCTCTGGGCCGAGGAGCTCGTGGTTCCCCACGAGATGTTGACCAGCGCCGGCCACGAGGTCAGCATCGCCACCCCGGGGGGAGTGGTGCCGCGGGTGGACCAGAGCAGCCTGCAGCCGGAGGCCACCGGCGGTCCCGAGGGGGCCGCCCAGATGACCAAGGCCGTGGAGAGCATCGAAGGTCTGCGCAAGCCGCTGACCCTGGCGGAGGTCAACCTCGACGACTATCAGGCTGTCTTCTACCCGGGTGGTCACGGGCCGATGGAGGACCTGGCGGTCGACCAGGACTCCGGCCAGTTGCTGGTGGCCGCCATGCGGGCGAAGAAGCCGGTCGGCATCGTCTGCCACGGGCCAGCCGCGATGCTCGCCGCGGTGAACGCCGACGGCAGCAACCCCTTCACCGGACGCCGGGTGGCTGCCTTCACCAACGCGGAGGAGGCCCAGGCCGGCTTGGCCGACAAGGCCAAGTGGCTGCTTCAGGACCGCCTGGTCGACATCGGCGTGCAGGTCCAGGAAGGTGAGCCGTGGGCGCCGAACGTGGTCGTCGACGGCAACCTGGTCACCGGGCAGAACCCGGCGTCCTCCGCGCAGGTCGCCACGGAGCTGCTGGGTAAACTGAGCTGATATGGACAATAGTCGGCTTTCCGACGTCCTCGACGCCACCTACACCTGCTTGACCAGGTACGGCGTACGGCGGACGACGATGGATGACATCGCCGCCGCGATGGGGGTCTCTCGGTCCGCCGTCTACCAGTACGTTCGGGGCAAGGACGACGCGTTCCGGCAACTCGCCGGACGCCTGCACACCCAGGCGCTGGCACGTGCCCGGCAGGCCGCCGGCCAGGACGCCCCCTACGCCCAGCGCATCCGGGGCGTCCTGGCCGCCAAGCTCGACCTGTCCCTGCACCTGATCGGGGACTCGCCGCACACCGCCGAGCTCATGGACAGCAAGGCCCGGCTGTTCGGGGAGATCTGCACCGAGTTCACCATGGAGCTACGGAAGCTGCTGGCGGATCTCTTCGCCGAGGCGGGTGCGGCGGACGCGGACGCGGCGGCCGAGATCTGTGTCGCCCTGGTCTCCGGCCTGGAGACGGCTCCGGACAGCCGGCGTCTGCTGGGGCGCGCCGTGGACGCGCTCGTCCCCGGTCTGCTGCACCCGGTCGAGCAGGTCGGTCATGTTAGTGGTACCACTGGCTAGTACGGCAGCCGCCATTCGTGATCATGGCTGGAGTTCGAGGGTGAGTCGCCGGGCGTAGTGGGCTCGTCTGGCTCGTGCCTGGTGGTGGCGTCGCCATCGTGACCAGCGCAGGTGG
>NZ_JABZED010000043.1:0-4405 GCF_013416675.1 Salinispora sp. H7-4 | reverse complement strand
ATTGGGGTGTGGTGTGTGGGGGTGGGCGTCGGGTGGATTTGCCGACGTATGCCTTCCAACATCAGCACTATTGGATCGATGCTCCGGCTGATCCTGGTGATGTCACCGCGATGGGTCTGGACTCCGCCGACCACCCGCTGCTCGGCGCGGTGGTGGATGTGCCCGGCGCCGGCGGTGTGGTGCTCACCGGCCGGATCTCCCGCACGGCCCAGCCGTGGCTGGCCGACCACGCGGTGTTCGACACCGTCCTCGTCCCCGGCACCGGGCTGGTCGAGCTCGCCCTCCACGCCGGAGACCAGGTCGGCTGTCCGGTCCTGGATGAACTGACCATCGGCGCACCGCTGGTGCTGCCCGCCGAGGGCGGCCTGGCGCTGCGCGTCACGGTCGCCGCCGCCGACGACAGCGGCGCCCGTACCCTCGGCATCTGGACCCGGCCCGACGACGCAGCCGACGGCGCCGGCTGGACCCGGCACGCCGAAGGGATCCTGGCCCTCCGGGCCGGAGCCGCCCCGGCCGCCGCCGACCTGTCCGAGTGGCCACCCCCCGGCGCCGAGCCGGTCGACCTCACCGGCCTCTACGACCGGCTACGTGACCACGGATACGGCTACGGGCCGGCGTTCCAGGGACTGCGCGCGGTGTGGCGGCGCGGCAACGGCGACACCGCCGAGGTCTGGGCCGAGGCGGCGCTTCCCGAGGTGGCCGCCGCAGACGCGCCCCGGTTCCTGCTGCACCCGGCGCTGCTCGACGCGGCGCTGCACGCCAACCTCGTAGCCGAAGGCGCAGGCGACACGCCGTTGCCGTTCTCCTGGCGCGGCGTGACCCTGCACGCGGCGCACGCCGCCACCCTGCGGATCCGGATCTCCCCGGCCACCGCCGACAAGCTGGCCGTCACCGTCGCCGACGGTAACGGCAATCCCGTCGCCACCATCGACCAGATGGTGGTCCGACCGGTGGCCGCCGACGTGCTCGGCACCGCCGTCCGCCGCCATCAGCGCAACCTGTTCGAGGTGGCCTGGCGGCCCGTCCCCACCCCGGACGTCGTCGCCGACGACTGGATCTCCATCGACGCCGAGGCGGAACTGCCCGACCCGGTACCCGGCACCGTCGTGGTCACCCTCGATTCGTCCAGTACGCCGCCGGCCGCCGTACACGGGGCCGCCGAACGACTGCTGGCGCTGTTGCGCCGATGGCTCACCGAGCCGGGGTGCGCCGCGGCGAAGCTGGTGCTGCTCACCCGCGGCGCGGTCGGTACCGGCGACACCCCGGTCGACCCCGTCCGGGCGGCTCTGTGGGGGCTGGTCCGAGCCGCCGAGGCCGAGCACCCCGGCCGGTTTGTCCTGGTCGACACGGACGGCACCGGCACCGACCACCTCGCGGCGGTGCTGGCCACCGGCGAACCGGAAGTGGCCGTCCGAGACGGTCAACTGCTGGTGCCCCGACTGAGCCGGGTGCCCGCCGAGGCATCCGGCGACGGCACCCCGTGGCCCGCCGACGGCACCGTCCTGATCACCGGCGGGCTCGGCGGGCTGGGCAGCCTCATCGCCCGGCACCTGGTAACCCGGCACGGCGTCCGCCGGCTGCTGCTGACCAGCCGCAGCGGCGCCAGCGCACCCGGCGCGGCGGACCTGGTCGCGGGCCTCACCGCCGCCGGCGCCGAGGTGACGGTCGCCGCCTGCGACGTCGCCGACCGGGACGCGCTCGCCGCGCTGCTCGCCGACCTTCCCGCCGCCCACCCGCTCACCGCTGTCGTGCACGCCGCCGGTACCGCCGAGAACGCGCTGGTTGACACCCTCACCCCCGAACAACTGCACCGGGTGCTACGGCCCAAGGTGGACGCCGCCTGGCACCTGCACGACCTCACCCGCGACCTCGACCTGGCCGCGTTCGTGCTGGTCTCCTCCTCGGCCGGCTGGGTGGCCGGCGCCGGCCAGGGCAACTACGCCGCCGCCAACCTCTTCCTCGATGCGCTCGCCCAGCACCGCCGCGCGAACGGGCTGCCGGCCACCTCGCTGGCCTTCGGCCTCTGGGCCGCCAGCACCGGAATGGGTGGTCAGCTCGACGAGGCCGGCCTGCACCGGATGCGCCGGCTCGGCATGCCCGCCATGACCACTGACGAGGGGCTGGGCCTCTTCGATGCGGCCGTCGCCGCCGACCGGGCCACCGTCGTACCGGTGCGGGTCGACCTGGACGCCCTGCGGCGGCGGACCGACACGCTGCCCGCCGTCCTGCGCGGCCTGGTCCGCAGCCCGGCCCGGCCCGTGGCCACCGGCGAACCGACGGCCGCCGACCGGGGATTGGCGCAACAACTCGCCGGTCTCTCCGACGCTGACCGGGACACCCTGCTGCTGGACCTGGTTCGTACGCACGCCGCCGCTGTGCTCGGCTTCCCGGGCCCGGCGTCGGTGGAACCCGGTCGTGCCTTCAAGGACCTCGGCTTCGACTCCCTCGCCGCCGTCGAGTTCCGCAACGTGCTCAGTACCGTCACCGGTCTGCGGCTGCCCGCCACGCTCGTCTTCGACCACCCCGAACCCGCCGCCCTCGCCCGGGCGTTGAAGGCCGAACTGGTGGTGCCCGATGCCGACCCGGCCGACGCCGTCCTCGCCGACCTTGACCGTCTGGAAAAGACCCTGACCGGCGTACCCGCCGACGAGTACGGCCGGGTCACCGCACGGCTGGAGGCGGTGCTACGCGGCTGGCAGGACCGGAGCGGCAACCCCGACAACACCCGGCACGACTACGAGTCCGCCACCGACGAGGAACTGTTCGACGTCCTGGAGAACGAGCTCGGCATCTCCTGACAGCAGTCCGACTCCGAGGACCCCTCCGGCGCCGGAAGATTGGTGTGAAACGATGGCGAACGACGACAAGCTCCGGACCTTCCTCAAGCGCGCCACGGCTGAACTGCAACAGGCCAACCGGCGACTGCGTGAGGTGGAGGTCCGGGACCAGGAGCCGATCGCGATCGTCGGTATGGGCTGCCGCTACCCCGGGGGTGTCCGGTCGCCGGAGGACCTCTGGCAGCTCGTCCTCGACGGCACCGACGCCATCTCCGACTTTCCCACCGACCGGGGCTGGGACGTCTACGGCGTCTACGACCCGGAACCCGGCAAGCCCGGCAAGAGCTACACCCGGCACGGCGGCTTCCTCTACGACGCCGCCAACTTCGACCCGGGCTTCTTCGGGATGAGCCCCCGGGAGGCGGTGGAGACGGACCCACAGCAGCGGCTGGTGTTGGAAGCATCCTGGGAGGCGTTCGAGCACGGTGGCATCGACCCGGTCGGCTTGAAGGGCAGCGCCACCGGTGTCTTCGTCGGCATGATGCACCACGACTACGTCGACAGCACCACCTCCGGCAGCCTCGTCTCCGGCCGGGTCGCCTACACCCTGGGCCTGGAGGGGCCCGCCATCACCGTGGACACCGCCTGCTCGTCGTCGTCGGTCGCGGTGCACCTGGCCTGCCAGTCGCTGCGCAAGGAGGAGTGCGGCCTGGCGCTGGCTGGTGGCGTGGCGGTGATGGCCACTCCGCAGCTCTTCGTGGAGTTCAGCCGACAGCGCGCGCTGTCCCCGGACGGCCGGTGTCGGTCCTTCGGCGACGCCGCCGACGGCGCGGCCTGGTCCGAGGGTGTCGGCGTGCTGGTGTTGGAGCGGTTGTCGGATGCTCGTCGTAATGGTCATCGGGTGTTGGGGGTGGTGCGGGGTTCGGCGGTGAATCAGGATGGTGCGTCGAATGGGTTGACGGCTCCGAATGGGCCGGCGCAGCAGCGGGTGATTCGTGCCGCGTTGGCGAACGCGCGGCTTGCTACCTCTGATGTGGATGTGGTGGAGGCGCATGGTACGGGTACGGCGTTGGGTGATCCGATCGAGGCGCAGGCGATCCTGGCGACGTATGGGGGTGACCGGGATCGGCCGCTGTGGCTGGGCTCGGTGAAGTCGAACATTGGGCATGCCCAGGCAGCGGCGGGTGTGGCTGGTGTGATCAAGATGGTGATGGCGATGCGGCATGGGGTGCTGCCGCGCACCCTGCACGTCGGGACGCCGTCGCGGCAGGTCGATTGGTCGGCCGGTGAGGTCCGGCTGCTTACCGAGTCGGTCGAGTGGCCGGCGGTGGACCGGCCGCGGCGGGCTGGGGTGTCGTCGTTCGGCATCAGCGGCACCAACGTGCACCTCATCATCGAGCAGGCAGCACCCGTCGAGGAGCCGGAGCCGGGACCGACCCCACCGGTCACCCTCTGGCCGGTGTCGGGACGCTCGCCTGAAGGGCTCGCCCGGCAGGCGGGTCGCATCGCGGCGTTCTCCGCCGACACCGAGGAGCGTGCGGTGGATGTGGGGTTTTCGTTGGGTGTGGGTCGGGCGGGTTTGGAGTATCGGGGTGTGGTGGTGGGTGGGGAGGTGGGTGATGGTGTTG
>NZ_JABZED010000042.1:0-241 GCF_013416675.1 Salinispora sp. H7-4 | reverse complement strand
CGGAAGGTGCGGCTGGATCACCTCCTTTCTAAGGAGCGCCATCCGTCGAAGGGCGGTATGGAGCCTCGGTTGCCTGTGTTGGGTGATGGGGTGCTCATTGGTCGGAGACACTGGCTAGTCAGTTTTGGCAGCGGTTTGATGCTCTTGTACACGCTCTCTTCGGGGGGTGGTTGGAAGGGGTTGATGATGCGGCTGGGGTTGGCGATGAACACCCTGTTGGGTCCTGAAGGAATGACCGTGT
>NZ_JABZED010000041.1:0-72541 GCF_013416675.1 Salinispora sp. H7-4 | reverse complement strand
GCCAACCCGTCATGCGCTCCCTCATCGCTTACGACCACTGATCCCTCGGAATAGATCGTCTAGGGTTTGCCCCATGCGGCTGGGCGTCCTAGATGTTGGATCCAACACGGTGCACCTGCTGGTGGTGGACGCGCACCGGGGCGCACATCCCTGGCCGGCGCACTCCGAGAAGGCGGTGCTACGACTGGCCGAGCAGATCGGCCCGGATGGCGCGCTCACCACCGCCGGTGCGGATTCCCTGGTGCGGGCGGTCGCGTCCGCGAAGGAGTCCGCGTTCGGGCTGGGCACCGACGATCTGATCGCGTTCGCCACCTCCGCGGTTCGGGACGCCACCAACTCGGTGGCGGTGTTGGCCCGGGTCCAGGCGGAGACCGGGGTTCGGCTGGAGGTCCTCACCGGCGCTGACGAGGCCCGGATGACCTTTCTCGCGGTGCGCCGCTGGTTCGGCTGGTCGGCCGGACGGCTGCTGGTGCTCGACATCGGCGGGGGCTCGCTGGAGATCGCGGCGGGCATCGACGAGGATCCGGACGCGGCGGTGTCGTTGCCGCTGGGCGCTGGCCGACTCACCCGCCGCCAGCTCCGGGTCGCTGCGGGTAGTTCCACTCCGCCCGGGGCCGAGCAGGTGGAGCGGCTGCGGGCGTACGTGGACGGCCAGCTCGACACGGTGGCCGGGGAGCTGAACAAGGTGGGCTGGGAGCGCCCGGTCGCCACCTCGAAGACCTTCCGGACCCTGGCCCGCCTCGCGGGGGCGGCCCCCTCCGGGGCGGGCGTCTGGGCCCGCCGTCGGCTCACCCGGTCCGGGCTGCGGCAGGTGCTCGGGTTCATCCGGCACATTCCCCCGGCGCAGCTGGTCGAGCTGGGCGGGGTCAGCGCCGGCCGGGCGCATCAGCTGTTGGCCGGTGCGGTGGTCGCCGAGGCGGCGATGCGCCGGCTGGACATCAGCACCCTGGAGATCTGCCCGTGGGCGTTGCGGGAGGGGGTGATCCTGCGCCGCCTGGATCAGCTCGCACCGCTGTGACACCTTCTCGGCATCCGCGGTATTTGCCAGGGTTCGTCCTGAAGATCCCCATCGGTGCCCGCTACCCTCGATACTGTGCCCTCCCGAGTTCCGGTTCTCCTGTCCACCTCGTCGGTCTTCCCCGAGCGGACCGCGGCGGCTTTTCAGCTGGCCGCGACGCTCGGCTACGACGGTGTCGAGGTGATGGTCTGGACCGATGCCGTCAGCCAGGATGCTGACGCGCTCGCCGGACTCGCCACGCACTACGGCGTGCCGGTGCTCGCCGTGCACGCCCCGTGCCTGCTGGTAACCCAGCGGGTGTGGAGCGCCGACCCGTGGGAGCGGTTGCGCCGGTCCGGTGAGTTGGCCGAGACGCTGGGCGCGCCGACCGTGGTGGTGCACCCCCCGTTCACCTGGCAGCGGGACTACGCCCGCAACTTCGCCGAGGGCCTGGCCGAGGTCACCGGGCGGTTCAGTGGCATCAGCTTCCCGGTTGAGAACATGTATCCGGTGCGGATGGCGGGGCGGCAGTTCGTCCCGTACGCCCCAGGGTGGGACCCGACCGGGACGGGATACCCCACCTACACCCTTGACCTGTCGCACTGCGCCGCCTCCCACACCGACGCGCTGGAGCTGGCCGACCGGATGGGCGCCGGCCTGGCCCACGTGCACCTGGGCGATGGCACCGGTGAGGGGCGCGACGAGCATCTCGTCCCCGGGCGAGGGACCCAGCCCTGCGCCGAGCTACTGCGCTCGCTCGCCGGCCGAGGCTTCACCGGCTCGGTGGCGGTGGAGGTGTCAACCCGGCGGGCGAAGGGCCGCGTGGTCCGGGAGGCGGACCTACGGGCGGCGTTGGCCTTCGCCCGTCAGCACCTCGACGACCTGCCGGCCGCGACCCAGGCCGGGCCGGAACCGGTACGGCGGGACGACCAGGAAGCCGAAGCCTAGCCGGCGGAGCGTCGCGGAAGGCCGACGCTCAGCTGATCGCGGTCAGGTTGTCGGCCGGGGCGGCGGACTGCGCCGCCACCGTGACCCGGTCGCGGATCGCCGCCCGCTTGCGGGCCCGGTGCGCCGCCACGTGGGAGCGGGTGGCGCAGCGCTCCGAACAGAACCGCCGGCAGCAGTTCGACGAGGTGTCCAGATAGACGTTGCCGCACCGCTCGTCCGCACAGACCCCGAAGCGGGCGCTGCCGTATTCACAGAGCCACACCGACAGCCCCCAGACCGCACCGGCCAGGTACTCCGCACTCACCGAGGCGCCGCGGCTGGTGACGTGCATGTGCCAGTTACTGGAGTCATGCCCGGAGATGCGCGGCTGCACCGGGTACGCCTCCAGCAGGGCGTTCAGCTCGGCGACCGCGTGGACATCCCGTCCGGACGTGCCGTATTCGAAGACGTCGCGGAGTCGCTTCTGTGCCCGTCGAAAGATGGTGAGATCCCGCTCCGACACCGCGTCCCGCATCCACGAGATGTCGTCGGGGAAGAGCGAACGGAGGGCGTCGAGGTCGTCCAGCCGGATATTGATCAAATCAACTCCGGTCCGGGCGTACGCGTCGAAGTTCACGTCACCCACCGTAGACGACTTCCTGGGCATCCGGCGTGTCGATGTAGCGCGATGTGACGGCACCGCCGTTCTGCTGCTATGAGCGCTACTCTTCGACCCATGCTTCGTACCGTCATTCTCGCTGCGGCCCGGTCATCGCGGTGCGAGCGGCTCGTCGCGACATCCCCTTTCACTCGGAACGTGGTGCACCGGTTCGTCGCCGGCCCCCGGCCCGAGGACGCGTTGCGGGTCACCCACGCCCTCGTTGCCGGCGGGCTCACGGTCACCCTCGACAACCTCGGTGAGGACACGGTCACCCCCGAGCAGGCCAGCGCCGTTCGCGACGAGTATGTGGACCTGCTGGCGGCGCTCGCCGCCGACGGGCTCACCCCCGCCGCGGAGGTGAGTGTCAAGCTCTCCGCGCTCGGGCAGACCTTCGACGAGCAGCTCGCCTACGACAACGCCCGGGCGATCTGCGCGGCGGCCGAGGCCGGGGGCACCACGGTCACCCTCGACATGGAGGACCACACCACCACCGATTCCACCCTGGACATCCTCGACAAGCTGCGCGCGGACTATCCGTCCACCGGGGCAGTGCTCCAGGCGTACCTGCGCCGGACCGAGTCCGACTGCCGGCAGCTGGCCGGCGCCGGTTCCCGGGTTCGGCTCTGTAAGGGCGCGTACCGGGAGCCCGAGTCGGTGGCCTACCAGTCCGCTCGGGACGTGGACCGGTCCTACGTACGCTGCCTGAGCATTCTGCTGGCCGGGACCGGCTACCCGATGCTCGCCACGCACGACCCCCGCCTGATCGCGATCGGCGAGGATCGGGCCCGCTGGTTCGACCGCGGGCCGGACCAGTTCGAGTTCCAGATGCTCTACGGCATCCGCTCCACCGATCAGGCCCGCCTGATCGGTGACGGATACACCGTGCGCACGTATGTGCCGTACGGCGAGGAGTGGTTCGGCTATCTCATGCGTCGCCTGGCCGAGCGCCCCGCCAATCTCGGGTTTCTCGCCCACGCCCTGATGGGCCGGTAGCCTCGCCCGCCGGGCCGGTCGCTGAGCCCGCCGGGCCGGTAGCCGAGCCCGCGGTGGCGGTCATGATCTACCGGTGTCGGGTCCCGACAAGCGCCCTGACACACTGGTGCCCGCTCCCAGCACGGAGCCCCGGTCCGCGTCCGGAAGCGGCTCGGGGCGCTCGTCCGGTGGCACCGGTGGCGCCACCGGCGCCACCGGGCTCCGTGGGGGCCGAGTGGCCCGCCAGGCGGCTGAGGCGGGCCCACCGGGACTCCGCTGGTGTGAATCAGCACGGTTTGTCCGAAGGGATCGCGCCGGTCACATCGGCCCCGTTACCGTACTGATATCACGCGCGTCGCCGGTCCGGCGGAAGCCCCGTCGGGATTGCACGCGCCGGGCATGGGATGGGTCGGTGAGCCATGGCCGGGTTGCGGTCCGACGGTCAGCTGTCGGGGGTCAGGTTCCTCACCGTCGCCGAGGTGGCGACGGTGATGCGGGTGTCGAAGATGACGGTCTACCGCCTGGTGCACAGCGGCGAGCTCGCCGCAGTCCGGGTCGGCCGGTCATTTCGCGTCCCCGAGCACGCGGTGCACGAGTACCTGCGCGGCGCCTTCCAGGAAACCGCCTGAGGGCGTTCGCGGGCGGGAAGCGGCCGTGCTGACCGGCATCGAGGGGCCGCGTTGGTCCTGCTGATGCTTCCCGGCTACCCTGGACCCGACCGTGACCACAGATGCGCTCCGCCGCCCGTCCCGCAGGTCCGGTCCGTTGTCCGCAAGCGGACGCCGGTGTCATCCGGTCCGCCCCGCACATTGCATCGAAAGGCTGTCGTATGGGCTCGGTGGTCAAGAAGCGCCGCAAGCGCATGGCTAAGAAGAAGCACCGCAAGCTGCTGCGCAAGACCCGCGTCCAGCGTCGCCGTCTCGGCAAGTGATCCGGTGCCGGGCTGGTCCCGGCGCCGTTATCACTTGCCAGCTGTCGACCCTCGGAGGCTCAGGTGATCAAGCCACGGATGTTCCGGCTCGATCCCGCCTGCCGGGGACGGTGTACGGCATGACCCCCGGTGGCCCCTCCGGCGCCCCGGGGGTCGTTGTCGTGACCGGGGTCAGCCGCTACCTCGGCGCCCACGTCGCCGCGCGGCTCGCCGCCGACCCGCGGGTCGGGCGGGTTGTCGGAGTCGATCCACCCGCGGCGGGTGGGGAGCTCACCGACCTGCTCAACGGGGTCGAGCGGGTCCGGGTGGACGCTGGTTCCATCGGTGGCCTCCTCGCCGACCTCGACGTTGACGCCGTCGTGCACCTGGCCCTGGTCAGCGCTCCCGATCCACAGCACGGGGGCCGCGCGGCCATGAAGGAGCAGAACATCATCGGTACGATGCAGCTGCTGGCCGCCGCGCAGCACGCGCCCCGGTTGCGCAAGCTCGTCGTCCGTTCCTCGACCGCCGCCTACGGCGCGTCCTTCCGTGACCCGGCGGTCTTCACCGAGGAGACCGAGCCGCGGGAGGTGCCGCGCGGTGGCTTCGGACGGGACATCCTGGACATCGAGGGCTACGTGCGAGGTTTTCGCCGCCGCCGCCCCGACGTCACCGCCACCGTGCTGCGGTTCGCGCCGTTCATCGGCTCGACCGCCGACACCACGCTCACCCGCTACTTCGCCCAACCGCTGGTGCCCACCGTGTTCGGCCGCGACCCGCGGCTGCAGTTCCTGCACTTCGAGGACGCGCTGGAGGTGCTGCACCGCTCGGTCGTGCGGGACCATCCCGGCACCTACAACGTCGCCGGCTCCGGGGTGCTGGCGCTCTCCCAGGCCATTCGACGGGCCGGCCGGGTCGGGGTGCCGGTGCTGGAGCCCGGTCTGTCCGGGGCGGCCGCGCTGGCCCGTTCGCTCGGCTTCGGCCGCTACGGGTTGGACCAGGTCGACCTCTTCGTGCACGGTCGGGTCGTGGACACCAGCCGGCTCCAGCGGGAGTACGGCTTCACCCCACGATCGACCGCCGCCGCCTTCGACGACTTCATCCGCGCCCACCGGAACGGGATCGTGGTGACCCGGGAACGCCTCGCCGCCGCCGAGCAGCTGGTGCTCGACGGGGTCCGGCAGGTCCGCTCCGCTGCCGCTGGGGAGCGGTCGTGACCGGCGGGATGATCTCCGAACAGCCCGGCGATCACTGGGACCGGAAGGTGGCGAGCGGCCTGGCGTTTCTGCGCGGCCGCCTCGCCGGCGACTACGAGATCGACGAGTTCGGCTTCGACCCGCAGCTCACCAGCTCCGTGTTTCATCCGCTGGTGCGGCTGCTCTACCGCGACTGGTTCCGCACCGAGGTCACCGGGCTGGAGCAGGTGCCCGACGTGGGAGCTGGCCTCGTGGTGGCCAACCACTCCGGCACGGTGGCCCTGGACGCGCTGATCCTCTCGGCGATAATCCACGACCAGCACCCGCAGCGCCGGTTTCTCCGCCTGCTCGGCGCGGACCTCGTCTTCCGGATGCCGGTGGTGTCGGCGGTCGCCCGCAAGGGCGGCGGCACGGTCGCCTGCAACCCGGACGCCGAGCGGCTGCTCGACTCCGGTGAGCTGGTCGGCGTCTTCCCCGAGGGCTTCAAGGGCACCGGCAAGCTGTACGCGGAGCGCTACAAGCTACAACGGTTCGGTCGGGGCGGCTTCGTCTCCGCGGCGTTGCGGACGGGAACCCCGATCGTGCCGGTGGCGATAGTCGGTGGCGAGGAGACCTACCCGATGCTCGCCGATGTGAAGCCGCTCGCCCGGCTGCTGAAGCTGCCGTACTTCCCCGTCACGCCGACCTTCCCCTGGCTCGGCCCGCTGGGCATGGTGCCGCTGCCGAGCAAATGGCTGATCGAGTTCTGCCCGCCGATCGCCACCGAGCACCTGACCGACTCGGCCGATGACCCGCTGGTCGTGTTCAACCTCGCCGACCAGGTGCGGGAGACCATTCAGCAGACCCTGCACCGGCTGCTGGAGCAGCGGCCGGACCCGTTCGGCCCCTGACCGGGGGCGCCACCAGCGGCGAGCCCGCGGGCGGGCAAATTCGGTTGCGATCGACTGGTGCCCTCGTACGGTGCTCGTTGTGCGCAGAGTCGTCGAGGCGGTCGTACCAGCTCGGTTGGGTAATGGGTTCCGTTGGCTGCTGGCGTCGTCGTGGGCGACGAACCTGAGCGACGGGATCGCGGTGGCGGCCGGGCCGCTGCTGGTGGCGTCGCTGACCACCAACCCGCTCCTGGTCGCGTTGGCGGCCCTGCTGCGCTGGGCGCCGCAGCTGGCGTTCGGCCTCTGGGCCGGGCTGCTCTCCGATCGCCTCGACCGGCGGCGCATCGTGCTGGTGGCGAACGCGGTCCGGGTCGGCGCGCTGGGCGTGCTGTTCGGGGCGTTGGTGACCGACCGGGTGTCGGTGCCGGTGGTGCTGCTGACGCTGGCGCTGCTCGCCACCGCCGAGGTGTTCGTGGACAACACGACGGAGACGCTGACGCCGATGCTGGTGCGTCGGGAGGACCTGGCGATCGCCAACGCCCGCGTCCTGGCCGGGGTCATCACGCTGAACAAGCTGGCCGGCCCGGCGCTCGGGGCCGTGCTCTTCGCGGCCGGCCGGTCCTGGCCCTTCGCCACCAACACGGTTCTCCTCGCGGCCGGGCTGCTGTTGGTGTCCCGGGTGTCGCTGCCGCCGCGGGAGCGGGAATCGGCGGGTCAGCACCGTGATCTGCGCGGTGACATCGGGGCGGGGTTCCACTGGGCCGTCCGTCATCCGGCCGTTCGGACGCTCTGCCTGACCGCCCTGTTCTTCAACATCACCTACGGCGCCGCCTGGTCCATCCTGGTGCTTTACGCCGAGGCGCGGCTCGGCCTCGGTGCCGTCGGCTTCGGCCTGATCAGTACGGCGATGGCGGCCGGCGGGCTGCTCGCCACCGTCGGGTACGGCTGGCTCACCCGTCGGGTGAGCCTCGGGGGCATCATGCGGGCCGGGCTGATCATCGAGACCCTCACCCACCTCGGTCTCGCCGTCACCACCTCGCCCTGGGTCGCCGCGGCCATCCTCTTCGGCTTCGGGGCGCACGCGTTCGCCTGGGGCACCACCGCCCTGACCATCCGGCAGCGGGCGGTTCCGATCTACTTTCAGGGCCGGGTCAACAGCATCTACGGCATCAGCGCGTACGGCGGGCTGGTTGTCGGCGCGGCGCTCGGCGGCCCGCTGGTCGCCCTGCTCGGGATGACCGGTCCATTCTGGTTCGCCTTCGCCGGCTCGGCGCTGCTCGTCGCGGTACTGTGGCGCCAGTTCGGCCACCTCGCCCACACCGAGGATCCGACGCCAACGCCGGTTCCGGCCGGGTCAGCCACCCACTGACGGCGGCGCGAGCGGGTTGGCGGGGTGCTCACGTTCGGACGGACGAACGGCGGCGGTGCCGCGCCAGCCCCGCGGTGACCGCTCCGGCGACCAGCCCGACGGCGGCGGTGGACGGAACGGCGATCTTGACCGCGCGGCGCCCGGTACGGAAGTCCCGTACCTCCCATCCGCGTCGGCGGGCCTCCCGCAGCAGCGCCGAATCCGGGTTGACGGCGACCCCGCGGCCGGCCGCGGCGAGCATCGGCAGATCATTGGCGGAGTCACTGTAGGCGGTGCAGCGGGACAGGTCCAGCCCTTCCGCCGCGGCGAGTCGGGTCACCGCCTCCGCCTTCGCGGGCCCGTGCATCAGGTCACCGACCAGCCGCCCCGTGTACGCGCCGTCCACCACCTCGGCCACCGTTCCGATGGCACCGGTGAGCCCCAGCCGGGCGGCGATCACGCGGCCGATCTCCACCGGCGCGGCGCTGACCAGCCAAACCCGTTGCCCGGCGTCGAGGTGGCCCTGGGCGAGTCGCCGCGCGCCGGACCAGATCCGAGGCGCCATCAGCTCGTCGAAAATCTCCTCGGCGAGACGCTCCACCTCCTCCACCTGCCAGCCCTCGACGAACGCGAGCGCGGCCTCCTTGACCTGCGACATGTCGCCGACATGCTCGGTGGCGAGTACCCGGAACCGCAGCTGCTGCCAGGCGAATCGGAGTAGGTCGCTGGTGGTGACGTAGTTGCGCGCGGCGAGTCCGCGGGCGAACCAGTAGATCGAGGCTCCTTGCATCAGGGTGTTGTCCACGTCGAAGAAGGCAGCCGCGGCCCGATCCGGCGGCGGGGTCGGTGCACCGGCGGCCGAACCTCCCTCGGAGCTGGGACTGCGGGTGTCGGTGCTCACCGGCACCTTTCGGCTGGCCACGCGCTCCCCCTCCGTACGACCGGCGCACCGTGCGCCACCTGGCGAGGGTAGCCGGGGGGCGTACCGGGGCGGGCCCGCAAGCAGGCAATCGACCCAGGTGTGCGGTGGGCCGGTGCCGGTCGTCGGCTCCTTGGCTGGAGCGGGGTCGGCCCGCCTCGGCCGGCGTCAGCGGTTGGCGGGGAACTCGGCTGGCGTCAGCGGTTGGCGGGGCAACTCGCCGGAGTGGGACCGAGCGCGTCGCTGCCGTTCGGCGCGGGCAGGCCACAGTCGATGGCGGCACGCAGCGCGCCCGAGCGCGCAAGGGCATCATCGAGGAGTATGAGTGAGTGCTCGGTGCGTTCGTGGTCCGCGCGGGGTCGGTCGCCCACGAGCTCGCTGACCGCCGTACGCTGCGCGGAGACGAAGGCGTCAACCACGTCCAGCGCGGTCCGGTCGGAAGCCTGCACCGCGGCGGTGGTGAGCAGCCGTACGCCCTGGCGGGTGTCGGCGTCCATATCGTCCAGAACCCCGCTGTAGCCGGCCCGGTCGTCGCGCAGCTGGGCCGCCTCGCTCAGGCGGGTCCGCGCGAAGTCCAGGAAGAGCTGCCCCCGGCTGTGGTCCGAGCCGGTCAACGCGAGCTGCGCGCGCTCGGTCGACCGCTTCATCCCGTACAGTGCGTCGCCCGGTACCGCGTTCTCGCTGGCCGCGGAGATGCCGGAGAGGGCGACGGCGCCGGTCGCGACGCCGATCAGGATCGCGCCGCGGGCCCGGACTCGCCGTGCGGTGACGGCGGGCAGGGGGAAGGAGCGGTTCGGCCCCTGGCGGTCTTCCGTCTGGTCGGTGGTGGCCGCCGGGGCGGGTCGGCCGAGGCCCTCGCGTTCGGCGGTGGCCAGCAGCATCGCCCGTAGGCCGGTCCGGAACTCGGCACTGACCTCGACCGTCGGGGCAGTGTCACCGAGTTGGTGCCCGACCGCGACGAGGTCGGTGAGCTTTTCGTCAAGCCGGGATCGGACGTGGTGTCGTCGGCCGCCGTTCGCTTCGTCGAGTAGTTGCGCGAAACGCCTGGCGCGCCGACGGGAGACAAAGAGGTCGCTGTTCACCGCTGGCACCTCCCTCGCTGGGCGCGGCCGGTTGGCCGCGATCGTCACCGACGACCGAGGACAGGTGGGCGTCGCGGGAGGCTCGGGGCCGGCAGCGGGGCCGGAACCGAGAACCCGGGGGACGCCGGGACTGTATCGGTCGCACCCGGATGAACGCGCCGCGCCGGGTCGGGGTTACGGGGCCAGTGGTGGAGAAAGCACGGCAAGTGATCGATGTCATTGGCGCTCGATCTGCCCGGGCGTCACCGCCGCTGCCAGCGTGGTTACGCCCGGAAGCCGTCCGGGAGTAGCCGGGCGAGGGCGCGAACCGCCCGGTACTGCAGGGCCTTGATCGCGCCCTCGTTCTTACCCATGGCCCGTGCCGTCTCCGCCACCGAGAAGCCTTGGAGGAAGCGCAGCACGATGCACTCCTGCTGCTCCGGGTTGAGCTGCTTGACCGCGCCGAGCAGGGTGACGTTGGTGATGTGCTCGACCACGGCCGCCTCGGGGCTGCCTTCCGGCCCCCGGTCTTCGCGTTCGGCGTCGAGGACGTCGCCGGTGGTCACCTCGAGCCGGTAGCGGCCGGACTTGAAGTGGTCCGCCACCAGGTTGCGGGCGATCGTCACCAGCCACGCCCCGAGGTCTCGGCCCTGCCAGGTGAAGCTACCGATTCGCTTCAGCGCCCGGAGGAAGGTGTCGGAGGTGAGGTCCTCGGCCAGCTGGCGGTTGCCGACCCGGAAGTAGACGAACCGGAAGACGGTGTCCACGTACCGGTCGTAGATCAGGCCGAAGGCTTCGGCCTCCCCGGCCTGTGCGCGCTCGACCAGCGTCCAGATCTCGATCGCCGGGTCGGACGGGTCGGGACGGCTCGGATGGCCGGTGGCGGGTGTGCTGGCGGGCAGTGCGGGCAGCACCGCCGTGTCGGTGCCGGCGGAGTCGGTGCTGGCGGGCGGGTCGGTACTCCGCCGCCCCTGTACGGGCATGGCCGGCCGGGCTGGCGAGGCGACGCGGGCCTCGATCGGTTTGGCGTTCGCGCCCGGTGTCCCGCTCCGAACGGGGGTTTCGTTGGGATGCGGACGACTGCGGACCCCGTTGTCGCTCCAGGCGGCGAGCCGGCCGTCATCCCGGGGCCCGCGGGGTGTCAGCCGTTCATTCGTCGCGGGTCGGGCGGGCGGGTCGCCCAGGCCGATTGGCCGCTGCGCGTAGCCGAAGGTCGTCATCGGGGCACCTCCGTCCCGCGGCCCGGGTCCCCGGTGAGGTGGGGCCGGTCGGGCACGCATGGTGTGGGTAGGGGGTTTGCCGGCGCGCGGCAGCTCCCCTTGAGGTGCTGGTCCAATGCGCTGTCGGGCACGGGGGCCTCCTCGGGCTGAGGGGTTGTCGACTCACGGAAAACGGGGTGAGTCGACCCGAGTGATGATAGGGGTCAACGTCACCCGCGCGTGGCAAGTCCGTTACACAGGGCCAAAGTATTTCCGGTCGCGTCGCACTGCTGCCGGACCAGTTGTCCGTCGTGTGCGGTTGACTTTCGGATTCCCCGGTGTTTGAGGGAGACGTCCAGGTGGTTCGGGGTGTGGATGATCGTGGCAAAGGTGGGTGCCGGCCGGCCGGAGGAGACGAGATGTGCGGCAGCGGTCGCCCGTGGTGGCAGGCGGAGGCTGCCACTGCTCACGGCAGGTGACGGTTGCATTCACAGCACGTGACGGTTCAGTCCCATGGGTAGGACGGACCGAGGGCGATCGTGACGCCCGGCGCGCTGCCGGGTGGCCGCCCCGTGCCGCGCTCTTCGGCGCCGGTGCGGGCGGTCCTTGCCCGCTGTGCCACACTCGACGGCTGTGCAGGAGGTGGCCGGCGCCGGTGCGAACGCTTCCCCGCGTGCGGTGCTGCTGGTGCTTGCCGGGTCACCGAGGTGTGGCGCAGGGCGGTACTGGGTGTGCCGCATCCCGCCAACGGCGAAACTGTCCACGCGTACGCGCCGCAAGACCCTGCTCCGGCCGTCGGGCCGGGGCCGTCCCCACGGAGGAGACCGATGCGTGAACCCCGCCTCACCCTGCTAACCCGGCCTGGTTGCCACCTCTGCGAAGACGCGAAGGCGGCGCTGGAACGGGTGGTGTCGGTCACCAACGACCGGTGGGTGGAGAAGGACGTCACCGACGATGTGGAGCTGGAGCGCGAGTACGGGGACCGGCTGCCGGTGGTGCTGCTCGACGGCAAGGAGCACGGCTACTGGCGGGTCGAGGAGGAGCGGTTGCTCCGGGATCTGACCACTCCTCAGCTCTGAGGCTGCCAGGTAGGGTGCGGCGATGAGTTCTGCGCACCCGCACCTGGTCTGGGACTGGAACGGAACCCTGCTCAACGATCTGGACCTGATCGTGGCGTCGACCAATGTCGCCTTCGCCAGCGTCGGTGGGCCGGCGGTGACCGCCGACGAGCATCGGGTTCGGTTTCGTCGACCGATCGCCGACTACTACGCCGAGGTGCTCGGGCAGGCCGTGGACGAGGCGGCGTTCGGCCAGCTGGACAAGATCTTCCACGAGGCGTACCTGGACGGGCTGACCACCTGCGGGCTGGCGCATGACGCGGTGGACGCGATTTCGTCGTGGCCCGGAAACCAGTCGTTGTTGTCCATGTGGTTCCACGAGGATCTGGTGCCGACCGTGCAGACCTACGGACTGACCCGGCACTTCCTGCGGGTGGACGGGCTCCGGACCGAGGTCGGTGGGGACCGGAAGGCCGAGTCACTGACCCGGCACCTGGCCGAGCTGGGGCTGGACGGCCGGGACGTGGTGCTGATCGGCGACTCGCTCGACGACGCCGAAGCGGCCCGATCGGTCGGCGGCCGCGCGGTCCTCTACGCCGGGGGTCTCACCGACCCCACCCGGCTGCGGGCTTCCGGCCATCCGGTCGCGGAGACCCTCACCGAGGCGGTCGCGCTGGCCCGCCCGCACTGATCATGCGCTCGCGCGGCCGCCCGCACTGATCATGCGCTCGCCTCAGCCGCGGAGGTAGGCGAGCACAGCGCGGACCCGGCGGTGCTGCTCGACGTCCGGTGGGAGGTCGAGCTTGGTGAAGATGTTGCGGACGTGCTTCTCGACCGCGCCGTCGGTCACCACCAGCGTGCGGGCGATCGCGGTGTTGGAGTGGCCCTCGGCCATCAAACTCAGTACCTCGCGTTCGCGCGGGGTCAGGTCCCGCAGTGGATCGTCGCGGCGGCGGCGGGCGAAGAGCTGGGTGATCACCTCGGGGTCGAGGACGGTGCCCCCGGCGGTGACCCGGTCCAGTGCGTCGAGGAACTCGCCGATCGCGGCCACCCGGTCCTTGAGTAGGTAGCCGACCCCGACCCCGGTGGCCAGCAGGTCGTCGGCGTAGGAGACCTCGACGTACTGGGAGAGCACCAGGATCGGTGTCGCTGGCACCAGCGCACGTGCCTGCACGGCGGCGCGGAGCCCTTCGTCGGTGTGGGACGGCGGCATTCGTACGTCAACGATCGACACGTCGGGCCGGTGGGTGACCACCGCCTGCACCAGGGCGTCGCCGTCACCGACGGCGGCCACCACCTGGTGGCCGCGTTCGGTGAGGAGCCGGATCAGCCCTTCTCGGAGCAGGACTGCGTCATCAGCGATCACGATCCGCATGGCTGCGTTCCTACCATTTTCTGGTCGTCGCGGGGAGTTCGGCGCGGATCTCGGTGGGGCCGCCGCCGGGGCTGGTCACGTGGAGTTGCCCGCCGGCGGCCCGGACCCGATCCGCGATGCCGACCAGCCCGTGCCCCTTGGCCAGGTGCGCGCCGCCCTGGCCGTCGTCGTCGATGCCGACCCGAAGCCGCCGTCCGGCCCGTTCCACGAATACCCGGCACTCGGTGGCCCGGCTGTGTTTGGCGACGTTGGTGAGCGCCTCGGCGATCACGAAGTACGCGGTGCTCTCCACGGCTGGGTCGAGCCGGCCGCCGGGTTCGCCGAGCCCGGCGTCCACCTGTAGCTCGATCGGGATCAGTCCGCGTCCGGCCAGCGCCGCGAGGGCGCTCGGTAGCCCGCGGTCAACCAGGATGGGCGGTGCGATGCCCCGGGACAGCGCACGCAGCTCGGTGAGGGTCTCCCGGGTTTGGCCAACCGCCTCGTCGAGGGTGTGCCCGGCCGCTACCGGGTTACTGGTGAGCTGCTCGCGGGCCCGGCTGAGATCCATCGCGAGTCGGACCAGTCGTTGCTGTGGCCCGTCGTGGATGTCGCGCTCCAGCTTGCGCAGGGCAGTCGCCTCAGCGGAGGCGAATGCGCGTTTCTGTTCTTCGAGGGTGGTGATCCGGTTGCGTAACTCGGCCACGCCGGTGAGTAGGGCGCGGGCCAGGCCACCCTCGGTCTGCGCGCAGGCTCGGGCTACCAGCGGCAGGGTGAGCAGGGCGAAGAGACCAATGGCGGTGTTCAGCAGGATTCGGGCGCCGGTGCCGTCGCCCATCCCGAGGAGCTCGCTGAGGGCCATACTGTCCGGACCGTGCGGAAGATAACGGTCATATACCGCGTAGGACACGCCGGCGAGCGCCAAGGCCCACCAGGTGACCAGGATGACGAAGGCCGGAGCCGCCACCAGCAGCTTGGTGAACGCGTGGAGTAGATCGAGCCAGGACTGCGGATCGCGTACCGGCGCCAGGGCCCGACCCCAGAAGCCGGCATTCGGATCGGGGCTCCGGTAGACCGGGCGGATCCGCGGCATCCTCAGCACCGAGGGCAGCCAGAGTCGTTCGAGATCGGCCAGGACCCGTACGGCGTAGAGCGTTCCGGTCAGGATCGGCAGGCCCAGCGTGGTCACCAGCAGGCCGAGGCTGAGGGAGATCCCGGTGGTGGCCAGCACGATGCCGACCAGGGCGAGGGGCAGGCCGGAGAGGACGTAGCCGACGTCGCGCAGGAGCTGGCGGAGCAGGGTGCGCGGCGGGCTGGAGGTGGGGGTGGCGGCCACGCGTGCAGCGGTCATGCCCCGAGGCTAGGCAGTGGGACCGAACCCGCCCATCCTGCACGCCGCCGAATGTCCGGAGGTGCTGGCGCTACCACGCCGGGGGAGGGCGTGGGTGCTGCTGTGCCGGGGGAGGGCGCGGGTGCTGTCACGCCGGTCGGGAAGTGGGCGACGCGCCCCCGTGTGATTGGTCAGAGAAGTCGTAATTGAGCAATAATCGCCGGACGGCGTGGGCGGAGTCGAGGCATTGATCTTGTGGAACAGGGGGACGGGTGGAGTCGCGTCGTGGGCGACCAAGATCGCGATTTGTGCGTGTCTTCACAAGCGCTTACTCTGTAGTTCCGACCCGCCCCGCTAGCACAGCCGGTCTCCTCGGTGGCCAGCGGGAGTCCCGACCCGGCCCGGCGGAGTTGGCCCAGGATCCCACTGCACGGAGTTTCATGAGTCAGCACCGTCCGCCCGGCGCGCCCGAACGCCCGGTCGCCGTGCCGGCGTTGCCGGACCTGCCGGAGGCGACCGTCGCCCGGCTTCCCGAGTACCTCCGCGCCCTGCACAACCTGGCCGAAAACGGTCACGAGACGGTTTCCAGCGAGTGGTTGGCCACGGCCGCGGGAGTCAACTCCGCCAAGCTCCGCAAGGATCTGTCGCACCTTGGTTCCTATGGCACCCGGGGTGTCGGCTACGACGTAGCCCTGCTGATCGATCAGATCGAGTACGTCCTGGGGCTCACTCAGCGCCGGTCGGTCGCCCTGGTCGGGGTGGGTAATCTCGGTCATGCCCTCGCTGGCTACGACGGTTTCGCCACCCGTGGCTTCCGCATCGCCGCGCTCTTCGACGCCGACCCCGTACGGGTCGGTGAGGAGATCAACGGTCTGGTCGTCCGGCATGTGGACGAGCTGTCCCGGGTCGCTACCGAGGAGTCGATCGCGATCGGCGTGATCGCCACCCCGGCCGCCGCCGCGCAGCGGGTCGCCGACCGACTGGTCGCCGGCGGAGTGACCAGCATCCTGAACTTCGCGCCCTGCGTGCTGACCGTGCCGGACGGGGTTGACGTCCGTAAGGTCGACCTCGCCATCGAGCTGCAGATCCTGTCCTTCCACGAGCACCGCAAGGCGTCCCGGACCGCACTCCCCGCCGCCGGCGAGGCCGCCCTCCCCCCATTGCCGGGTAGCCTCGCCGCCACCAACCCCCAGGAGGCGATCGGCACGTGAAACTGCTCGTCGTCGGCGCGTCTTACCGCACCGCCCCGGTCGCTGCCCTGGAGCGACTCGCGGTCGACCCCGCCGACCTTCCCCGTGTCCTGACCCGACTGGTAGCGCAGCCGTACGTGAGTGAGGCGGTGCTTGTCTCCACCTGTAACCGGGTGGAGGTGTACGCCGTCGTCTCCGGTTTCCACGGTGGCCTGGGTGACATCTGCGCTGTCCTGGCCGAGTCGACCGGCTGCCAGCCGGCGGCCCTCGCCGACCACCTGTACGTGCACTTCGACGTCGCGGCGGTCAACCACGTCTTCCGGGTCGTCACCGGGCTGGACTCCATGGTTGTGGGTGAGGCCCAGATCCTCGGCCAGCTCCGCGACGCGTACCACCGGGCAGCTGAGGCCGACACCGTTGACCGTCTGCTGCACGAGCTGATGCAGCAGACGCTCCGGGTGGGGAAGCGGGCCCGCTCCGAGACCGGCATCGACCGGGCCGGGCAGAGCGTCGTCACGGCCGCGCTCGGCCTCGCCACCGAGCTGCTCGACAGTGACCTGGCCGGCCGACCCGCGCTGGTCGTGGGGGCGGGAGCGATGGGCTCGCTGGGCGTGGCCACCCTCACCCGGTTGGGTGCCGGGCCGGTCACCGTGACCAACCGGGGCGCCGACCGGGCCGCCCGGCTGGCCGATTCGTACGGCGGTCGCGCCGCACCGATCGCCGACCTCACCGAGACGCTTTCCACAGTGGATATCGTAGTGGCTGCCACGGCCGCCCCCGAGGCGGTCCTCACCCGCGCGGTGGTGGCTCCGGCACTCGCTGGTCGGGACCCGTCCCGGGGGCCGCTGGTCCTGCTGGACCTGGCTGTCCCGCGGGACGTGGAGCCCGGCGTGGCCGACCTGCCCGGCGTCCGGGTGATCGACATCGACCGGATGGCGGCACTGGTGGCCGACGGCCCCGTCGCCGCCGACGTCGCCGCGGTGGAGCAGATCGTCGCCGCCGAGGTCAACGCCTTCCTCACCTGGCTGCGGGGAGCTGACGTCGCGCCGACCGTGGCCGCCCTGCGGGGCCGTGCTGACGACGTGGTCACGGCCGAGTTGGGCCGGCTCGCCCAGCGTTGTCCGGACCTGACCGACGACCAGCGGGCCGAGGTCGCCCGGACGGTACACCGGGTCGTTCAGCGGCTGCTGCACCAGCCGACCGTACGGGTCCGCCAGCTCGCTGCCGAGCCCGGCGGCGACCAGTACGCGGCGCTGCTGCGTGAGCTCTTCGACCTGGAGGTGCCGCAGACCTCCCCGGTCGGCACCGTCCCCGAAGTGATGGCGCCCGACGTTGACCCCCAACTCGGCGGCGACGCCGATCCGCTCCCCACCGGAGGTGAGTGATGAAGGTCCCCCTACGCCTCGGTACTCGGGGCAGCGCCCTGGCGATGGCCCAGTCCGGGCAGGTCGCAGCGGCCCTCACCGCGGCCACCGGCACCCCGGTGGAGCTGGTCGAGGTGGTGACCACCGGCGACCGCTCTGCGGCCCCGGTGCACCAGCTCGGTGTCGGCGTGTTCGTCTCCGCGCTGCGGGACGCCCTCGCCGCGGGCACCATCGACTTCGCGGTGCACTCGTACAAGGACCTGCCGACCGCGGCGGCCCCCGGCCTGTACGTCGCCGCCGTCCCACCCCGGCAGGACCCCCGGGACGCGCTGGTGGCCACCGGCGGTCGTACCCTCGCCGAGCTGCCGCCCGGCGCCCGGGTCGGCACCGGTGCGTTGCGTCGCATCGCCCAGCTGCACGCGCTCGGGCTTCAGCTCGAGGTCCAGCCGATCCGGGGTAACGTCGGTACCCGGCTGGCGCGGGTGCTCGGGCCGGAGGCCGACCTGGACGCGGTGGTCCTGGCGCGGGCCGGGCTGGCCCGCCTGGATCGCGCCGACACGATCACCGAGACGCTCGACCCGATGCTGATGCTGCCCGCTCCCGCCCAGGGAGCGCTGGCGGTGGAGTGTCGGTCCGACGATTCGGCTCTGGTCGAGCTGCTCGCGGTACTCGACCATGCACCGTCCCGCGCCACGGTCGTCGCGGAGCGGGCGCTGCTCGCCACCCTGGAGGCCGGGTGCAGTGCCCCGGTCGCCGCCCACGCCGAACTCGCCGAAGGCGACGTCGGTGAAGAGATCTACCTGCGCGGGGCGGTGATCAGTCCGGACGGCACTCGTGACCTCCGGCTGTCCCGCACCGGAACGCCCGCCGATGCGGTGGAGATCGGTAAGGCCCTCGCCACTGATCTGCTCGACCTCGGCGCCGACTCGATCCTCGGCCAGCAACGGAACCTTGGCCCGGGGACCCAGCAATTTGGGAGCACAGTATGACCCGCACCCGTAAGCCCGTAGGCCGCATCGCGTTCGTCGGGGCCGGCCCCGGCGATCCGGGCCTGCTGACCCGCCGGGGATACGACGCCCTGGTCAGCGCCGACCAGGTGGTATACGACCGGGGAGTCCCCGAGGCGTTGCTCGACGTCGTCCGCGCCCAGGCGAAGCAGGAGGCTCAGCTGACCCTGGCCGAGGGCGGATCGGGCGACGTGGCGAAGGCCCTGATCTCGGCGGCCCGCTCCGGGCTGAATGCGGTGCACCTGGTCGCCGGTGACCCGTTCGGCCACGAGGCGGTGGTCCGGGAGGTGCAGGCGGTCGCCCGGACCGCCGGCCAGTTCGAGGTGGTCCCGGGCGTCGGCCAGGCCGAGGGAGTGGCGACCTACGCGGGGGTGCCGCTGCCCGGGGTCCGGACGGCGGCCGACGTCGAGGACGTCACCACGCTCGACTTCGAGGCGCTGGCCGCCGCCGTCACCCGGGGGCCGTTGGCCCTCGCGGTGGACGCCGGGGACCTCGCCGCGATCCGGGACGGGTTGCTCGCCGCCGGAGTCGATGACGCGACCGTGGTCGGTGTGACCGGGGACGGCACCGGCGAGACCCAGTACACGACCACGTCAACGGTGGACTCCTTCGTCGCGGCGGCACTCGGGTTCACCGGCCGGGTGGTGCTCACCCTCGGCGAGGGCGTCGACCAGCGGGACAAGCTCAGCTGGTGGGAGAACCGCCCGCTGTACGGCTGGAAGGTGCTCGTCCCGCGGACCAAGGAGCAGGCGGGGGTGATGAGCGCCCGACTGCGCGCGTACGGCGCGATCCCCTGCGAGGTGCCGACCATCGCGGTCGAGCCGCCGCGTACCCCCGCGCAGATGGAGCGGGCGGTCAAGGGACTGGTCGACGGCCGGTACGCCTGGGTGATCTTCACATCGGTGAACGCGGTCCGCGCGGTCTGGGAGAAGTTCGCCGAGCATGGCCTCGACGCCCGGCACTTCGGCGGCGTGAAGATCGCCTGCATCGGCGACGCGACCGCCGACGCGGTGCGCGCCTTCGGGATCCGGCCGGAGTTGGTCCCCGCCGGGGAGCAGTCCTCGGAGGGGCTGCTGGCCGAGTTCTCGCCGCACGACGAGGTGCTCGACCCGGTCGGTCGGGTGCTGTTGCCGCGCGCCGACATCGCCACCGAGACGCTCGCCGCCGGGCTCACCGAGCGCGGCTGGGAGGTTGATGACGTGACCGCCTACCGGACGGTTCGGGCGGCGCCGCCGGCGGCCGAGATCCGCGACGCGATCAAGTCGGGTGGGTTCGACGCGGTGCTCTTCACCTCCTCGTCCACGGTCCGGAATCTGGTTGGCATCGCCGGGAAGCCCCACGCGCGTACCGTTGTTGCGGTTATTGGGCCCAAGACGGCGGAGACGGCTACCGAGTTCGGCCTTCGGGTTGATGTGCAGCCACCGCACGCCTCGGTCCCCGACCTGGTGGAGGCGCTGGCCGGCTACGCCGTCGAGCTGCGCGAGAAGCTCGCCGCGATGCCGGCGAAGCAGCGGCGCGGCTCGAAGGTGCAGGGGCCGACCGCCCTCCGGTTCCGCTGACCCTGGAGGACCCGTGCCGTATCCCGAGCATCGACCCCGGCGGCTGCGTCGCAGCCCGGCCCTGCGGCGGCTGGTCGCCGAGACCCGGGTTGCCCCGGCCGAGCTGGTCGTGCCGCTGTTCGTCAAGGAGGGGTTGACCGAGCCCCGGTCCGTGCCGTCCCTGCCGGGGGTGCTCCAGCACTCCCGGGAGTCGCTGCGCAAGGCGGCGGTCGCGGCGGTCCAGGCCGGGGTTGGCGGGATCATGCTCTTCGGGGTACCGGCTGACCGGGACGAGCTCGGCTCCGGCGGGGCCAAGCCGAACGGCATCCTGAACGCCGCCATCCGGGACGTCGTCTCCGAGGTGGGCGACGCCACCGTGGTGATGAGCGACCTCTGCCTGGACGAGTTCACCTCGCACGGGCACTGCGGTGTGCTGGCGCCCGACGGGTCGGTGGCGAACGACGCCACCCTCGCCGCGTACGCCGAGATGGCGGTGGCGCAGGCGCAGGCCGGGGTGCACGTGGTCGGGCCGTCCGGAATGATGGACGGCCAGGTCGGCGCGGTCCGGCGGGCGTTGGACGCCGCCGGCCACCAGGACGTGACCATCCTCGCCTACGCGGCGAAGTACGCGTCCGCGTTCTTCGGCCCGTTCCGGGACGCGGTGGAGTCGACGCTGGACGGCGACCGTCGGACCTACCAGCAGGATCCGGCGAACCTGCGGGAGTCCCTGCGCGAGGTGGCGCTGGACGTGGCCGAGGGCGCCGACATGGTGATGGTCAAGCCGGCGCTGCCGTACCTCGACGTGGTCGCCGCGGTCCGGGCCGCCGTTGACGTGCCGGTCGCCGCCTACCAGGTCTCCGGCGAGTACGCGATGGTCGAGGCGGCTGCCGCGAACGGCTGGATCGACCGCGAGCAGACGATGCTGGAGACGCTCACCTCGATCCGTCGGGCCGGAGCGCAGCTCATCCTCACCTACTGGGCGGTCGAGGCCGCGCAGCTGCTGCGTCAGCGCTGCTGACGCCGCCGCGCCCGGCCGGCCCGCCGCCGGCAGCCGGGCCCGCAGCACCGCAACGGCCCGCCGGCCCGGTCGAGTACCGGGCCGGCGGGCCGTGACGCTTCCAAGGTCGCCGGTGGGCGGTCAGTCGTCGTTGACGATGGTTCCGGTGCCGAACCGATCGGCGATCTGGAGCCCCGGGCCCCCCACCACCAGCAGCGTCAACCTCTCGTCGGTCTCTCGTTGCCGGTCGCCGTACACCGACACCGGGAAGGTCAGCGTCGTCTGGCCCGCCGGCAGCGTCTGGCAACCGGCGTACGACCGGTAGTCAACGCCCGGCCGTGCGCTTCGGCCCAGGGTCAGGGCGCAGACCAGGGTCGGCTCGGAGCGGGGACGCGAGACGGTGACGGTGAAGGCCAGCTCGCTGCGGCCCCGATCGCCCTCGACCACCGAGGCGTCGGCGACGGTCAGGGTCGCGCGGGACCGGAACCGGGCCACCTGCGGGTCGTGGTCGCTGGCGCCGCGCGAGCCGTCCCCCGCGTACTCCGCCGGCCAGTCGGCGTTGATGTGCGCGGCCCGCATCTGCACCAGATCAGCGTGGAGCGCCGCGGTGACGAAGAGGTGGTCCAGCGTCTGGGCCTGGCCGGCGAAGCTGTACGAGTAGGCGGACGACGGCGCGTCGGCGAGCAGATCATCCCAGAGGTTGCGCAGCCCCGCCTCGTACAGGGGAGCGAGCTGGTCCGACGGGGTTGGGTCCGCGGCAGTCGCGATCGGATCGTCGGGACGGGGGAAGACGTTCAGGTCCCCACCGAACACCACTCGGGCGTCCGGGTCCGCCGCCGTGACCGCGGAGACGATCGCCGCGCCGTACGCGGCCTGCTCCCGGCGCTGTCCCACCCGGCGGTCGGGGCCGGACGAGTAGTGGTTGCTGGCCGCCCAGAGCGTCAGCCGTTCTCCCGAACCGGGGGCGGCTTCGATGGTGAACCGGCCGAGCTGCGGCGCGCGGGTGAAGACGTTGTCGCCGTCCTTGCCGGTGCTGGTGTCCACGTCGGGCGGCAGGACCGCGTTGAGCGCCTTGGGGTTCTGCACGTCGGCGTTGGACGGCAGCCCGGGCGCGCGGTACTCGACGGTCGGTGCGGCGCCGAGCAGCGGATCGTCGGCGGTCGCCGCGGCCAGCGCGACCCGGTCGGTGCGGTAGAGGAAGGCCGAGGTGATGCCCCGGTTGTCGGCGCCGCTGCGGTCGTAGGCGGCCGCGTAGGCCGGGCCACCGTTGTCGGCGATGGTCAGCGCGAGCTCCTGGAGCGAGTCCGGAGCGCCATCGGCGTCGTCGGTGTCACCGCAGGCCAGCGTGCCGCCGTCCACCACACAGATGTCCTGGTCCTCGGTCTCCTGGACCAGGATCAGGTCGGGGGAGTGCAGGTCGTTGGTGATCTGGTCGGCGAGCGCGGCGAGTTGGTCCCGGTACTCCTGCTCGCTGCCCGGCACGTAGTCGAACGGCGGTCGTACGCCGGTGCAGCCGTCGTTTCCGGCGAAGTCGCAGCCGTCGAAGGGGTCGTCGCGGAAGTCGTAGAGGTTCTCCACGTTGTACGCGGCGACCGCGTACTCCGTCGACCGCTGGGCCGGCTGCGGCGGGTGGTTCGTCGCCGGGTCGGTTCCGGCCGCGAACGCCGCGGACTCGACCTGAACGCCGTACTTCTGGAACGAGTAGTAGAGGCCGCCCACCGCGTCGGCGGTCAGCGTGTCGAAGGTGCGTGCCGGTGCGAGCAGGGTGGTGTTGTCGCCGCTGGCGGCCTTGACGCCCAGGCTGCCCAGCATGATCCGCTGGCCGTTGCCGTCGTCGAAGAGCCGGGTGGGGTCGTTGTCCAGCGGGTGGGCGTCGCGGAACACCCGGCGGGTGTCCGGGTCGCTCCGGTCCAGGAGCGGGTCATCCCGGTCGACCAGCCAGGTCTCGGCGTCGGCGCTGGAGGCGAAGACGGTGCGCCCGCTCACGGTCTGGCTGTCCGCGCGAACCCGCAGCCGGGCCCCCTCGTGCCGTTCCCAGAAGCGCTGCGCGTCGGCCAGGTCGGCCGGGGGTACCGCGTCGGTCACCGCGACCACCCGGTCCATGTCCAGCCCGGTGGAGATCCGCCGGACCAGCGAGGCGCTGGAGAGCTGCGTCATGTGGTAGTACTCGGAGACCCGGGCGTGGAGCACCACCTCGTCGCCGACGGTCGGCACGTAACCGCCGATGAGCGAGGTGTTCGAGCCCATGAAGACGAAGATGCCGTCGGAGCTGGTGGGGTCGCCGTCGGTCGCGTCGGCGCGGCTCTGGAGGAAGAACCCGTGCTGGTCCCGGCCAGCGGAGTCGCGGGCCAGGGTGCGCTGGGTGACCACTCCGCGGACGTCGTACCGCGCGCTGCTGGAACCATTGCCGCTGGCCGGCGCGAGCGGCGAGCGGTCGGTGTCACCCTCCTCGGCGTCGGTGGTCGGGCCCTGCACCTCGCCGACCGTCAGCTCCCGGGTGGCCTGCACCGGCAGCGTGCAGGTCGCGGTGCTGCCGTCGGTGTCGGTCGCTGTCAGGACCACCGAGTACGCCCCGGCGGCCAGGTCGGCGCTCGCGCTGACGGTGGCCCGGGCGGTGCCACCGACCGCTCCGGCCGGGGTGAACGCCGTCCGGCTGATCGTGCCGGTGGCCGGTGTCGGGGTGACTGACGTGACCGCCAGGTCGACGATCTCATCGTCCGGGTCGGTCGCGGTGACCTCCCGGGACGCCGCGGTGCCCGCCGGCGTGACCAGGGGGTCGCCGCAGGTGATCGTGGCGGGGGTGTCCCCTGGATCACCGCCGAGGCGGTGCGCGCCGAGCCCGTCCACCGTGTCGGTGTCGAAGCCGGCCCACTCGGTGGCCGGGTCGAAGCTGTCGCCGGGGTCGGTGTCACCGGAGGCGATGCTGCCCAGCCGGCGGAGGGTGTGGTTGGCGGTGCTGGTCAGGCCGGTGCCCCATCCGCTGCCCGGATCAACGCCCACCTGGCCGATCGCGTCGAGCACGGTGCTGTCGCGGCGCAGCACGACCGCGTCGTCGCCGTTGAAGAGTCCGGCACCGGTGACCTGGTCGGCCTGGGCGAGGATCGCCGCGTTCGCCGAGGAGTGGGCGAAGACGAAGACGTCTCCCGCCGCAACCGTGCCGGTCAGGGTGAAGGTGGACGGCGTGGTGGAGCCGTTGAAGTAGAGCAGCAGTTGATAGCCGCCGGTGGCGAGGTCGACCGGGGCGCCGGTGCCGTTGAAGAGCTCGATCGCCTTGTTGTTGGACGAGCCTTCGACGTACTCGGAGATGAACAGGTCGGTTGGGGCGGCGCTGGCGGCGTGGGGCGTGACCCCGACGGCCGCGAGGCTCGCGGTAACGGTGACGGTGGCGAAGACGGCGAGTGCGCTACGCGGGCGCATGGAGCCTCCACGGTGGGTGGATGGGAACGAGCGAAGGGTAGAGGGTGCGCCCTACCTCGCTCTATCCCCTGAAGGTCCCGATGGTGAACTATTGGTGCGTGGCGTCGCGCTGGTGCACCAACTCGGCCACGTCAACGCTGTACTCGTACCACTCCCGGTCGGGGCGGTAGCCCAGCTCGGCATTGACCTTCAGCATCGCCTCGTTGTCCTGCGCGTTCCAGGTCTGCACCTCGGTGAGCGTCGGCTCGGCCGAGCGTAGCTCCAACAGCATCCGGGCCTTCGTCGCCCGGTCGATGTCGTGCCCGCGGTGCGCCGGTACGACGATCGTGTCGTACTGGTCGGCCCGGGTCGGATGCTGCGCCGGCACCACCACCTCGGTCAGGCCGGCCACCTCCCCGGTCTGCTTGTGCAGCGCGAGGACGATGTACGGGGTCATCCCCCGTCGGTGCAGGCAGTCGAGGCTGTCCCGGAGCCGCTGCGGGTCGTAGGAGCTGGGGCGGAGCTCGCCCTCCTCGACATCGCGCGCCTCCGCCTTGGCCCGCGCGTACGCGTCGATGAGCTGGTCGGGCAGCCCACCGGGGTGGAACTGGATCTCGTACCCCGGGCTGATCCCGTCGGCGGTCCTGCCCAACTCCGCCCAGTCCACTCCGACCAGGTCGAGCACGCTGCGGGTTTCGACAAACTCTCGGGTGAAACCGAGCGTCTGAAAGAAGGCAACGGCCGGGGTGTCGCCGACCACCTCCACGCCGATCGTCTGAAACCCCTCCTGGTAGACCCGGCGGGCAGCGGCCAGGACCAACTCGCGGCCGAGGCCGCTGCGGCGGGCCGACGGGTGCACCAGCACCTCGAGCACGCCGATGCTGCCGAGCAGCAGCACGTTGACCATCCCCGGGATGGCCACCCCGCCGGGCTCGACCGGGTTGGCCTCGGCCACCCAGGCGATTCGTCGTTCGCCCGGCATCATCTCGGTCAGATACTCCCGCAGGAAGCTCCCCTGCCAGGGCGGGTCCTGCGGCAGATCGGCGGCGAGGACCGCGTTCAACGTGTCCAGCAGGGACACCATCTCGGCGGACGACGCGGCCTTAAGGTCCCATTCGCGCATCATCACCCGTCTAGCTTGCCGCCTACCGCTGCTCGGGGGAAGTAGGGGAATCCCCGGAAACGTGGATGATCAACGTCAGCTCCGGCTTGCCTGCCCGTACTGGTTGGCCTTGTCGAAGACGTCCTGAGCGTACTGCCGTACGTTGTTGTACGACAGGATGGAATTCCACCAGTCGGCGGCGATGGTCAGATTCCGGCCGCCCTTGCACAGGTAGTTGGCGGCGGCCAGGGCGGCGTCGTCGATGTCGTGTGGGTCCTTGCGGCCATCGTTGTCCGCGTCAGCGCCGATCTCCTCCCAGGTCGTTGGAATGAACTGCATCGGCCCGATCGCCCGGTCGTAGGTGGTGTCCTGGTCCAGCGTGCCTTGGTCGGTGTCGCGGATCAGCATCCGCCCGCCCTGCCCGTCCAGTGGCAGGCCGATGATCTCCGGGGCCGCCCGCCCATCCGCGCCGAGCCGGGCGTTGTTGGCCTGCCCGTGCGCCGACTCGACGTGCCCGATCGCGGCGAGCGTGGTCCAGCTCAGGCCACAGCTGGGGGTGGTCTGGGCGAGGACCAGCTCGGCGTAGCCGTATGCCTGTAACGCGACCGGTGCGATGTCGACCTTCGCGCCGGTCTGGGCTGCCCAACTCGTGAGCGTGTCGGCGGGTCGGCCGAGGTTGGGGGGTGGAGCGGTCAACGTGGCGTCGGCGGGGGGCAGGGCACCGGCGGATGGCAGTCCGTCCGGCGCGGAGTCCGTCGCACCGGCGGTGGTGGCAGCGTTGTCCCGGCCGGAGGGCACCACGGCGGGCAACAGCAGAGCGCCGGCCGCCACGGTCGCCGCGACCAGGAGCAGCAGGAAACCGCCAGGGAGCGTGAGCTGGCCGCTGGGACGGCGCGACCAGCGGTGGATCGATCGGGCTGCGCCGACCGCCAGTCGGGTGGGCGAGACCCGGATGGCGTGCGCGAAGGGGATTCGGCGGCGCCGGGTGGTCGCGGCCCGCGCCGGCTCCGTCGGTTCGCTGGCACTGGGCGGCTCGTTCTCGTTGGTCGGGTCGGTGTCGGTGTCGGTGTCGGTGTCGGTGTCGGTGTCGGTGTCGGTGTCGGTGTCGGTGGGGCTGGGCGGCTCGTTCTTGTTGGCGGGGTCGGCGTCGGGGTGGGAGGGCGCGTGGGAACCTGTCGCCGTACCGGTGGGGTCGACCCGCGTCAGCTCTGCGTCCGGGTCCGTCGGCGGTTGCCGCCACGGTCGGCGCGGCCGGGGCACCGGCCCGGGCCGTCGACCGGCGGTCACGCCGGATCCACTCGATGCTCCCCCGTCCGGTGCGGCCGGACGCAGGGGCGGGATGGTCTGGTTCTCCTCGCCGTCCACCACCCGTTGAGTATTACCCATGTTCGGTTGGTCGTCCGGAGCGGTCGTAGGCTGGAAGCATGCCCCGGTACGAGTTTCGTTGCCGCGTCTGCGGCGGCACCTTCGAGGTCAATCGACCCATGGCCCAGGCCGCCGAGCCGGCCCGCTGCCCGCAGGGGCACGACGAGACGGTCAAACTCCTGTCCACAGTCGCGACAATCGGCCGTAGCGGATCGGGCGGGACCGCTCCCAGCGCAGGTGGGGGATGCTGCGGTGGGGGCTGCGGCTGCTAAACCGGTTCGATTCGTCAACGTCTCATCCGCGCTTGCCGACGTCGGCGCGGAGTGGCACGTTGGAGCAAGAACCGGGCCGTCATTCTTGCGATATGTGACGGGCTGGGTTCAGGCAGCATGAACCAGACGTCCTGGGCGGAGGTTCCACGCATGTCGCCACGGATCCACCTCCCGACCGGGTGGGTGACCTTCGTCTTCACCGACATTGAGGGCTCCACCCGGCTGGCCCAACTGCTCGGGCCGGACTACCGGCCAGTGCTGCGGGAACACCGGCGCCTGCTGCGCCGGACCATCGTCGCCACCAAGGGGGCGGAGTTGCTCACCGAGGGCGACTCGTTCTTCCTGGCCTTTGCCGACGCGTCCGCCGCGCTGACCGCCTGCCTGGCCGCCCAACGCGCCCTGACCAGCCACGACTGGCCAACCCCGGACGCCACCCCGCGGGTGCGGATGGGGCTGCACACCGGGTGGGCGGAGCCCCGCGACGGCGAGTACGTGAGTGCGGAGGTGCACCGGGCCGCTCGGATCGCCGCCGCCGCGCACGGTGGACAGGTGCTCTGCTCCGCGGCTACCGTGCGGCACGCCCACCCGTTGCCCGGCGGCACCTCCCTAGTCGACCTGGGCCTGCACCGACTGCGTGGCTTCGACGACCGGGAACGGCTCTTCCAGCTGACCGCCACAGGTCTGGAGCGGCAGTTCCCGCGTCCGCGTACCGCGGACGCGGTGGCGCACAACCTGCCCACCCCGATCACCTCGTTCGTTGGCCGGCAGGCCGAGTGGGCCGAGCTGCGCCGGTTGGTGGAGAGCTACCGCCTGGTCACGGTGGTCGGCGCGGGGGGATCCGGCAAGACCCGGCTGGCGGTGGAGCTCGCCGCCGACCTGGTCGAGTCCCATCCGGACGGTGTCTGGTTCGTTGACCTCGCCACGGTGGCAGAGCCGGGCCTGGTGGCGTACGCGGTCGCCGCCGGGCTTGGCCTCCGTCCGGAGCCGGGCCGCTCAATGGTGGACACCCTGGTGGAGTACGCCGCTGCCCGCCGGATGCTGATGCTGCTGGACACCGGGGACGCCCAGCTGTCGGCGTCCGCCAAGGTGATCTCCCAGTTGCTCGCCGGTGGGGTGGGGGTGCGGGTGCTCGCGACCAGCCGGGAGTCGTTCGGACTTCCCGGCGAGGTGGTGTGGCGCATTCCTCCACTCTCGGTCGACCCGCCGGTGGCCGGAGCGGAGAGCGACGCGGTTGCCCTGCTGCTCGACCGCGCCACGGCGGCGCGGGGCGGCCGGCGGCCCGACCCGGCGGAGTGGGTGGACCTGCGTCGGGTCGTACGGCGGTTGGATGGCCTGCCGCTCGCCATCGAACTGGCCGCTGCCCGGCTGCGGGTGCTCTCGGTCGGGCAACTCGCCGACCGTCTCGACGACGTTCTGGGTGCGCTCGACGCCGGCCGGGGTGATTCCGAGAGCGGGCTGGCCGTGCGGCATTACAGCATGCGGGCGAACCTTCGCTGGTCGTACCAGCAGCTGGGCCCGGGGGCGGCCCGGCTGCTGCGCTGGCTGGCGGTGTTCGCCGGGCCGGTGGATCTGGCGGCGGTGGAGTGGTTGTTGGGCGGCGACCAGCTCGATCCGCTGTCGGTGCTGGTGGAGAAGTCGATGGTGGTGGCCGAGCCGGAGGCCGGTGGCAGCACCTATCGGTTACTCGACCCGATTCGCGCCTACGCGGCTGGCCGGTTGGTGGCGGCGGGTGAGGAGCAGGCGGCGCGGAATCGACACGTGGCCTGGTCCGCACACGCGTTACAGCGGTTGGGCTTGGGGACGGACGGCCGGCCGGTAACGCTCTCGCTGCACGCGTTCGACCCGCTCGCCGGGGAGCTGCGGGCCGCGCTTCGGTGGTGCACGACGGGCGGTAGCGCCCGGGCGGGGCTCGCGCTCGTCGTCGGGATGGACCAGTGGTGGCGGGAGCGGGGCCTGGCCGGGAAGGGCCGGCTCTGGTTGTCCCGGCTGTACGACCGGAGCGTCGAGACCGATGAGCACATCCCGGACGTGGAGCTGGCGGCGGCGCAGCACACGCATTCCTTGCATGCGGGGGCGGACGGCGACTTCGGCGCGGAGCTGCGCCTGTCGCAGCGGGCGGAGACGGTGGCCCGCCGGGCCGGCGACGCCGGACTGCTGGCCCGGGTGCTGGCCAGCCGGGCGGCTCCCCTGGTCGACCTGGGGCAGTTCGCCGAGGCGGAACAGGTGTGCCGGGAGGTCATCGACTGGGCGCAGCGGCAGGACGTGGTGGAGGACGCCCTCTTCGCCGTCCTCAGCCTGGCGGAGCTGCTGTGGCGTCGGGGTGCGTTGGACGAGGCGGCGGAGCTGCTCGGCGCGGCCCGCCCGGTCGAGGCGGGACGCCCGGTGGAACGGGGCCGCCGGACGGTGGACATGCTGCTCGGCCTGGTGGCGCTCGCCCGGGGCGACCTGATCGCCGCGCACGAGCATCTGTTGGCCTCGCTGCGGTCCCGGATGGCGCACGGCTTCCACCGCCGTGCCTGCGACACCATGCAGGCGATCGCGGTGCGCTGTGCCGCGGGGGGCGATCCGTTGACCGCCGCCCGTCTCTTCGGCGCGGCGCAGGCGCGGGGGGCCGCCCTGGGCGCGGCGCCGGGCATCAACGGCGACTACCTTGCGCGGTGGCAGGCGCAGGTGCGGGCGGCGCTGGGCGATGTCAGCTTCGACCGGACGTACGGCGAGGGCGCGGGGTTGGGCATTCGGGAGGCGGCGGCGGTTGCCCTCGGCGTCGAACACCCGGACCTGGCCGCTGATTCGACCCGTTTCGCCGCTGGCGTTGCCCCAGCCGCGCTCACCAGCCCCTTGGAGCGGCCACTGCACGCCCCGAGCACGCCGGATCCCAGCCGGGTCGGTCCCGAGCCCGACTGAGCTCAGGCGAAGAAGCGGGCCAGGTGGGCCTGGGTGGGGGCGGGCGCACCGTGCGGTAGGAGGGTCAGGTCGGCGAAGACGCTGGCCCCGTCACAGCCGGCGTGCAGGGGGTACCAGCGCGGCGCGTCCGGCGGGCGTTGCAGGCAGATGCCCTTGATGGTCTGGATGTCGAGCAGCCGTACGTGGGTGGGGTCGGCGACCGCGTTGACATGCCCCCACCAGGGACTCATGACGTGCAGGACGCCACCGGGTCGGAGCACCCGGTGCGCCTCGTCCACCAACGGCAGGAAGTCGATCAAATGCTCCAGGATGTGGACGGCGAAGAAGACGTCCACCGAGTTGTCGGCCAGGGGCAGGGTGCGCGACAGGTCGGCTACCGCGTCCACCCCGACCGCGGGGAAGATGTCCAGGCCCAGGTTGTCCGGCCACTGCTTGGTCCCCCCGCAGCCCAGGTCCACCACGACCGGATCCCGGGCCCCGACCCGGACCCGGGCCCAGACGGCCAGGACCCCCGCGAGCCGGCCGACCTGATCCCGTACCAGGCGTAGGTCATCCGGCTCGTCGACCTCCCCGGTCAGGTGGGCTACTCCCCGGTCGAATTCCACCCCGACGGCGAGATCCCGCAGCCGGCTGTCGTGCCGCACCTGGTCTGCCCAGGCCTCGGCGAGGAACTCGTCAACCGCCCGCAGCCGTTGGGCTGAGGGCGGGTTCACTGGCAGCGCGACCATGGCCCACCTCCGGCCGCCCGTTACCCGGAAACCCGCCCAATATGCCCCCTGTCTCGGCGGGCGGAGGCCGGCCATGGGTCGCTTCGGGTTCCCGCCCTCGGCCGGTGAACCTATCCTCGACCGGTAGGCCGGCTGGCTGCCGCCGGTGTTGCGCGGAGTGCCCGCGCCGTGCCGGTGCCGGTGCCGGGGTGCCGACACGACATGAGGGGGTGGGGTCGGATGGATCTGCTGGCCGAGTATCGACGGGCGACCCGGTACTTCGAAGCTGGGGACCCGTCCGAAGCGGCTCGGCTGCTCGAGCCCGTCCTCGCGGCCGAGCCCGGCAACACCGCCGTGCGCCAACTGCTGGCCCGGGCGTACTTCTCCTCGGCGCAGCTCCGCCGAGCCGAGGAGCAGCTACGCGAGCTGGTGGATCGGGACCCGAGTGACCACTACGCCCACCACGTGTTGGGCCGGACACTGGAGCGGCTGAATCGGCCGGTCGACGCGCTGCGGCATCTGCGGATCGCGGCGGCGATGCACCACGGCAACGCCGACTATCAGGCGGCGTTGCGCCGGGTGCAGGCCCGGGTCGGTCGCTGACCCTCAGTCGTCCGGCTACTGCGCGCCGACGCCGATCACCGGGCGTCCGGTCGCCCGCCCCGCCACCTACGATGGTGCTGGCAACGGAATCGACCCGGTGGAGGCCCGGCGGTGAAGCTGAAGCTGGACCTACACGACATCTACAACCGGGGCACCGACATCGACCGGGCCCTGCGCGCAATCATGGACGAGGCGGTGGCGAAGAAGGCCACCCTGGTGGAGATCATCCCAGGCAAGGGGTCCGGCCAGCTCAAGAAGCGGGTGCTGCGGTTCCTTGATCAGAAGGACGTCAAGGCGCTCTATCACCGGGTGGAGAAGGACTCGAAGAATTTCGGCCGGGTCTTCGTGCACTTCCGCTGGAAGTAGGGTGTTCGGGTCCCGCCCGCCAGCACCAGTTGACAAACCTCTCCCTGAGGTCCGGCCTGGTGCCGTTGAGTCGGGATAGCTGATCAGTTGCCTCGGCCAGGAGCTTGCCTTGGTGGGCCAGCAGGGCTGACCTCCTGCCGCGATACTCCGCCAGCAACGCGAGCCGCGCGGGCTGGCAGGGCCAGTCGGCGCCGCAGGCCCGGCACCGCCAGAGCGGGCGCATGGGCTCGTGTGCCTTTCTCACCACGGCCGGCTCCCGCGCGTGTGGTGGTCACGTAGGCAGCGCTTGAGGTCGCCACACCGGGGGCACCAACTGCCCGAACGGCTTTTGGTCACCAGGCCCAGGATCACGCCAACGGCGAGCCCAACGACTGCGACAGTAGCAACGACAACCATCGACGTCCCCTCAGTCTCGCCTGTCGGCGCTCTGGGCGGGCGGCTGGTGCGCGGTCACCAGCGGCCTCCGTTGGCTCGCCACTGCTGGGCCGGGGTGAGCCAGCCGACGCGGCCTACCTGGGGGTTGGCGACGGTGGGTTGGGTCATCCACGCCGGCAGATTGACCGGCCTAGCGCGCTGCGCCAACGCAGGGTTGTGAGATTTGTTAGCGCAGCGCGCCGGTGTCGGCGGGTTACCCCTTCGACGGCGGAACCAGCGAATTCGCATTGGGTCTCCTTGATGATGTTGGAGGGGTAGCCCCCCCAGTTCCAATGAAGTGGGCGGTCCGACAGTGCATCCGGACTGATGGGCGTAGGGCTGTCGCTTCGCGGAGGGGTGGAACGAACCTGAGCCCGGTCTACATTCGGGCTTGCGCCCGCAAGAACTCCGTCACGCGAGCGGCCGACTCAACAGCCTGTTCGACTGCGGTGCGCAACGGGGAGTACGTCAGATTTCTCAGATCCCGCGCGCTGTCGGCCTGGTCAAGGCCAGCCAGCAATACAGCGGCGTTGGCGAGTACGCGGTTAACGCCTTCCATCTCCCGGGAGAGCTCTCCCGCCTGGAGGTTGGCCGGCGTGACCTGCCTACCCTCACCGTCCATGCCTGCTCCCTCGGTGACGATCACCCGACGAACTGTAACGTTGGTTTCATACCAACGATTTCAGCACTGTGGAGCGCAGTCAAGCCCATCCGGCTCAGCCGGTTAAATTGGTTGGGACCAAACCAGGAGGGTGGGGAGCGTGGCGAAACCCAAGTACCGTCAGATCGCAGACGACTTCCGAGCGCGCATCGTCTCCGGAGATCTTGAGGTGGGCGATTGGCTCCCGACCGAGGCCCGACTTCAGGAGCAGTACGGCGTTTCGCGCAACACGGTCCGTGACGCCACCGCGCTGCTCGTCAATGAGGGGCTGATCGAGCGGCTGCCGGGACGCACCGGCGGTATGCGGGTCCGCGAGAAGGTTACGCTGATCTTCCACGCGCACCGCGCGGAGATGCCCAGCCCATGGGCCGAGACGGACGCGTGGCGCTCGGAGGTGAAGCAGCAGGGATACGAGGCGGCACAGGAGTTCCGGCTGACCATCGAGGTTCTGCCGCCGGACCTGGCCAGGCGTCTCCAGGTGGAATCCGAGTCCGCCGCAGCGCTGCGCCGATGCGTCCGTTACGTCAACGGCGAGCCATCCTCGGTGCAGGACACCTACTACCCCATGGACTTGGTCGAGGCGGTACCGGAGTTGCTGTCGCCCCGGGACATCCCGCAGGGCACCACCAGGCTGTTGTCCGAGCGCGGATACCCGCAGGTGGCCTACTACGACGAGTACGCCGCGCGGATGCCCACGCCGGAGGAGGCCACGCTGCTACGGCTACTACCTGGCACGCCGGTGCTGCACTACATCCGCACTGGATACACCGCTGACCGGCCAATCCGTGTGTCCGTCACCCCGTTTGCCGGCGACCGAAACCGGATCGTCAGTACTCACGGCGACGCCGACACCATCGCGCATTTCCGACCGGAAGAAGCACACGAATGATCATCACCCCTGCCCGGCTGAGCGATGTCGACGTCATCATGAGCTGGCGACGCGAACGCGTGGCATGGCTTGCCGGACAAGGTGAGGAGCAGTGGTCGATCCCCCTACCACGGTCCGCCGTGGCATCGACCGTCTCAGCCGGACAGACATGGGTGGTCTGGGACGGTGATACTCCCATGGCCACGATCACCCTGTCCGCGTACGTGGACGTAGACGGCCTATGGAAGCCGGATCGGAACCCCGAGGCGCTGTGGTATCCGGAGGACGACCCCGCCGACGCGCTGTATGCCGCGAAAATGATGATCCCGCTGATCCACTCGGGCGACCACCTAGGCGGCGAAATGCTGGACTGGGCAGGTGGTCGGGCCTACGACGCCGGCCTGACGTGGCTACGATTGGACGCCTGGACAACCAACCTGCGGCTACACGACTACTACCGCAAGCAGGGATTCCGCCATGTCCGCACGATTTCCTCGCGAGTGTCGGGGGCCTGCTTCGAGCGGCCAGCCCAGCCCTACGAAAACGGCAAGCTCAAGACGGAGGACGCCTAACGGAGTTTTCGCACTCCCACGAGGGCACGCTGCCTGGCGGCAGTCCAAGCCCCCGGTTCGCGGCACCGGGGGCCTATGTCGGCCAGCATGGCATCGATCGTGCTGGCGCCTGACGCGACTCTTCGAGCTCCGCCGCATACCTACAAAGGTCACCGATCTCGCCCGGTATGAAGCGATCTTCGGGTACGTCCTCCGCCAATCCGTTCCGATTCTGGAGTTTCAGCCACGACCCATCCCCGCAACTACCGTAAAAGCACCCGATCCGGTGGCTCCGGCGGGAACTGTGTCGAATGGGCGCACACAGGGCAGATGGTCTATATCGCGACAGCAAAGACCCGGCTGGGCCGGAGCTGGCCACCACCTACTCCGAGTGGGAAGACCTCATCCATGCGGTGGGGAAGGGCCATGAGCCTCCATGGGTCACCCAGCTACCGAGCGGTGTCCACGTCTACAAGGACGGGCAGGAGCTGCGGTTCACGTCGGCAGAGTGGATGGCTTTCCGTGAAGGTATCAATGATGGAGAATGCATGCCGGTGGGCGTGTAGGTCTGGTGGCTCGTGGTGCCGGCGGTATCGCGAGCACGTCGTGGGCGATTAGCTCGCTGTGCGCCTCGGCCCGGGTCTACCCCGTACATCTAAGAAGATGATTAAAACGGCATTGGAGGACATGGGCGGTGACTGACCTGATGGGCGCCATCTGGCGCAAGAGCAGCCGCAGTGGGGGCAACGGTGGACAATGCGTGGAGGTGGCCGACAACCTCTCCGGCGTCGTCGGCGTTCGCGACAGCAAGGACCCCGCCGGGCCGGCTCTGGTGTTCGGTCCGGAGGCGTGGCGGGCGTTCGTGCAGCACACGCGGCGCTGACAAGCAAGCAACTAGGGCCCCCGGAGCGTCAACCCGGGGGGCTTAACCGGGGTACGTGCTGACAGATGTCGAACTCTTCACCCTCGAAGGCGCTGATGCAGAAGGCCATGCCCAATCCCTGTCAGGGCCTAAGAGCAGATGCGGTGGACCGCCCAGGCTTGGGCGGCCTCCGCCAGTTGCCTTCGGTGGGGGACTGGGTTTTCGCGTAGACGTTGCTCCCACAGGTCCGCGAGAGCGGACACGAAGATTCCGACTGCTTCTGGGTGCGCCTGCTTCCAGGGCGGGATCTGATCTGCCCAGGACTCGGCTTCTGCTGGCGTGTGGCCTGCCCGGATGAGTCGGACGATCATCAAAGCCGCATCGATCCACGCCGCACCCCTGATGGGCATGGACCAGTCAACGAGACGTACCACGCCCAGACCGACAAGGAAGTTCAGCGGCGTGACATCGGTGTGGCAGAGGGTATCGCCGTCAACGAGGTGGGGGGCGATTCTGCCCTGCCATCGGACGGTGGCGGGCTGGACGCGAACTGGCGGGCAGGGCGTCAGCGCATGGGACAGCCCGGTCAGAGCATCGGCGATAGCCGGCAGGTCGTCCGAGCCGGGCGATAGGTCCGGGTGCCGGCCCTCCGCGTGGTCGAATCCGAGGGCCAGCCAGCCCTCGGATTCGATGACCCACCGTAGTCGCGGTGCCGTGTCAGGGAGCCATGGATTGACGCGTGCTTCCATGCGATGCATCCGGGACATGGGGTGAGTGGTCCGGATGGCCTTGCAGAACACCGGCCCACAGTCGGCGCTCAGAGTGGCGGCGATCTCCGAGGTGGCGCCGGTTGTGGCGGAGCGTGTCGCCCGGACCAGGCCGATGTGCGACTCGATGCCACGTCGTACCGAGGTGGGCAGATCGCTCCAGTGGTGGTCGGGCATCCCGCTCCCGTGCTGACTGCGGTGGCTTGGGTTCCTTGGAGCGTAGGCCGTCGCAGTCAGCACGGGGCGTGTGCGATCAGCGTGTCGGCTAGGCCCGTTTCGCAGGCCGCTCGCGCCGCCGAATCTGGGCCGGATGGCCCGCCGCCGCGCCTCTGGTGGTCGACACGCTTATGCAGAGGTGCCGAAGATGCGGACGACTGAGGCAGTCGAGGGACTGGCGGCAGCGCAGCGATCTGGAACAGTGCCGGAGTGGCCGAACACCAGGAACTCAGCTTTACCGACTTTCGGCGGCGGCAGGATGTCACGCCGCTGCTCAGGCAGGACCTAATCGACTGCTGGGTGGAGGTGACCAACGCGGGTGGGGCCGCTGGCTTCCCATTCCCGCCGGTGACGGCCGTCGAGGTCGCGGCGGCCACCGACGCCATACTTGCTGAACTTAAGCCACAGCGTGGCCGGCTATTGACTTCTATTGTCGGCTTGAGTGGCGCGAGGTCGGCCGATGGCCGAACAAGCTGTGCTTGGCACCCGACGACACGAGAGACGAAGTGCTGATGATGTTCAACCCGCTGTGACGATGGGTCGACAAGGTCCAGACTGTCCCCATGGGAGGGCGGCTTCCTGGCAGAATCTCCTCCGTGGAAAGCTTTCGCTCCTATGACGGCACCGAGCTGGCGTATCGGACAGTCGGGTCCGGTCCTCCGCTGGTCTGCATCCCTGGTGGCCCTGGGCAGGCGGTGGAGTATCTGGGAGAGCTGGGTGGGCTTAGCAGCTGTCGTACCCTGATCCTGCTGGACAACCGGGGCACTGGCGCCTCGAGCATCCCCGCTGACCCGGCCACCTATCGTGTCGATCGCCTGGTTGACGACGTCGAGGCACTACGGCAGCACCTGGGCTTCGACAGCGTTGACCTGTTCGGGCATTCCGCCAGCGGCGGGACCTGCCTGCTCTATGCCGCCCGGCATCCGGAACGGCTGAACCATCTGGTGCTGGTCGCCCCGTCGCTGCGGGTGGTCGGGTTGCAGTCGGACATCGAGGTTGACAGCGTGCTCGCCGGGCGGGCGCACGAGCCGTGGCACCATGCCGCGGTGACGGCGCTGCATGCCGAGGCGAAGAGCCGGGAAGAGCTTGAGCGGTACCGCTGGCAGGCGGCGCCGTTGTTGTACGGCCGCTGGAATTCGGCGGCTCAGGCGCAGGCGGCGGCCGAGCCGGTCCAGTTCGCGCAGGCCGCCACCGACGGGTTCTACGAGGAGTACCAACCCGACCCGACGCTGCCCGCGCGCCTGGCGGAACTCGGCGCACCGACCCTGCTTCTTGCCGGTGAGTACGACATCTGGCCGACAGCCGCAGCGGTACGGCAGCTCGCCATTCTGTTCGACAACGTTGAGCTGGTGACGCAGCCGGGATGTGGCCACTTCCCCTGGGTCGACGATCCGGCGGCCTTCGTGGCAATAGTCGACGCGTTCCTGGCCAGCTGATGCCGCTTCTTCAAGGGCGTTGGACCGTCGTCGGCCTGGTCCTCACCGAGTTCCTTGTCTGAAGGTAGGCAGAGGGAGAGTTGTCGCTAAGCGGAGGGCTCGGCGCGGCCTGCCTCTTTACTCTCTCCGTGCTGATGCTGGCGGATCTCAAGTTGCCGCAACTCATTGCCCCAGTAGTGCTTGAGCAATGGAGCGGGTACGCCGATCAATCTCGCTGCTTGCTGTACATGTACCCGGAGGTACGGCATTATGGTCGGGAGGCCGGCCTGGTGGGCAAAGTCGTCAAGAACTTGATCTGTCGGCCTGCTCACTGGTGTGGTCAGGCCGAATACCGCCGCAACGTCGACCTTGATCACTGCTTTGCTTCCGCGTAGCTCTATCTGCGCGCGGAAGATGAACTCACCATTTGATAGTGCCTGCTGGACATGTAAATCTGAGGAGTCACCGTCGACCGGTATCTCTTTCATGTCAAAGCCGTCACGTCGCCGTGCTGATACCTCGTAAACGCGCACGTTCTCGAGGCTGAGAAGCGAGGTGAACTCTGCGGCGGTGGTGACAGTTTTTGAGGTCATGAAGCCAGTTCGATCACGGGGCGCAATTCGGCGGGAGCTTCCATCTCGTCACTTTCGCTGTCGACGGATGCTGGTATGTGGTAGCTCGCCTTCCAGGATGCGGCAAGGCCAGAAACCTCTACCATCAGTCGCACTCGGCCGCCCGACGCCCTCGCGTAGCGTTGGACGGTGGAGATCCTTGGATCCCCGCCGGCTCGTTCAAATTTCGAGACGGCCGACTGAGTTGTCTCCATCTCGCTGGCCAGGTCCGCCTGGGTAAGGCCTTGACGAACCCGCAGACCGACGAGTGTGTCGATCAGGCGTTCGACGTCTCGGGCGTCTGCCAGGGCTGCCCGGATGTGAGGATTGTCCGAATCTAGTCCTAGTAGACCGAAAAGTTCGTTCCCCATGTTTTGGCTCCCCTTGGTTGCCGCCCAGCGTATCGCCTGGAAGCGATAATGACACTACTTGTCGTGTCGTGACTGCCAGTCACGGAAACGATCTACCGCGATGCCGACATGGCGACTCTCGTTCTGGCGCTGCTTCTGGAAGAAGTGGAGCGCCAGTAGTACCAGGTTGGTCGCCCCCTCGCCGTAGGCCAACCTCAGTCGCCGTTCGCCTACCCGGACGCGCACCTCGAACACCCCGTCGCGCAGCGGCTTGACGTCGCCAGGTCGGGTGCGCCCTTCGGCAACCCGATCCATGATCGTTTGGAGCTTGGCGGCCTCCGCCTTCGTGAGCCTCGCTTTAAGGATCTCTCGGCGCACCGGATCACCCCCGCCGGGCGCCTCGTAGAAGTCCCAACGTCGGCTCATGCGGCAGGGTCCGGTGGCCTGGTCAACCAGGCCTGGAAGTGTGAACTAGGCCATGCACAAGGCATGGCCGACAGCTTTGTCGATAGAACGCTGAGTGTCCAACTCGGTCCTGTCGGGTGACGTAGGCAAAGGTCAGGGCCGTCTATTGCCGTGAAGGCAGAGATCGGGGTCGTGACCGCTGGAGTAGTGGACCGCGGGCAAGTGACGGCGGCCCGGCTGCCGCCGTCGGCCAGCGGGGATTTCCTGGACGGGCCCGGCGGGCACCGGGAGGCGGTAGAACGGGGGCATGAGGAAGACGGTGGCCCGGGAGGCGGTCGAGAAGTGACGTCCGTCCCGTGACTGAGAACCTGTTCGACGAGGTCGGCACGCTCCTGCGTACGGCGGCTGACCAGGTGGTGCTGCCGCTGTTCCGCCGGCTGGACGAAGCCGATATCGAGGAGAAGGCCCCCGGCGACCTCGTTACCGTCGCCGACCGGCGGGCGGAGGAGCTGATCTCCGCGGGTCTGCGCCGGCTGCAGCCCGACTCGGTGGTGGTCGGTGAGGAGGCCGTCGCCGAGGACCCGGGGCTGCTGCGGCACCTGGACCGGGCCGGTCCGGTCTGGCTGGTGGACCCGATCGACGGCACCAGTAACTTCGCTGCCGGTCGCCCGCCGTTCGTGTTGATGGTGGCCCTGCTGATCGACGGGGAACCGAGCGCCGCGTGGATGTTCGACCCGTTGGTCGGCACGCTCGCCGCCACCCGTCCCGGAGCGGGGGCGTACGTGAACGGGCGTGCGGTACGTACGGCCGGAGCGCCGGCTGACCTGGGCCAGCTACGGGGTGCGGCGATGTCCCGCTACCTGCCGGCGGCCCTGCGTCCGCGGGTGGAGGCGGCCGGTGGGCGGTTGGGCGAGCTCCTGCCCGGCCAGCACTGCGCCGGGCGGGAGTATCTGGACCTGCTCCTCGGGGTGCAGCAGTTCGTGCTCTACTGGGACACCCTGCCCTGGGACCACGTACCCGGCACTCTTCTGGTCCGGGCCGCCGGTGGGGTCGCCCGGCGCGTCGACGGGGCTGAGTACCATCCGGGCGTCGAGGGGCAGGGCCTGCTTGTGGCGGTGGATGAGCGGGTCTGGGCAGCGGTTCGGGAGGCGTTCTTCGGCGGCGCGTGACGACTCGCGCTACGCAGTGTCAGTGCAATCGAATCTGCCGATTTGAGGGGTCCTCGCAGCGGCGTCGGTCCGGTATCGTGGCCGACGGTCTCCGCCCGCTGGCTGCCGCGCGGCGCCGGTGGGACCGCCGACCAGCGGGTTCGTGGGGGCTGACGGCAGCCGGGAAGGATCCACCGTGCGCATAGTTCTGCCCCGCGAGGGTTCCCGTCCGCTGACTGTCCTTGCGGTGGCGGTCGCGGTGGCCGTGGCGGTGCTGCTCGGCGCCGTGCCGGCCCAGGCCGAGCCCAATGAGGGCGGCAGCAAGAAGTTGCGGGACGCGCTGGCCGCCGCCGCCAAGGCGCACATCGACGCCACCGCCGAGTTGAAGAACTCCAAGGGTCGGCAGAAGGAGCTGACCACGGAGCTGAAGGCGGTCGAGGTGCAGCTGGCTGACCTGACCGCCCAGGTGGGCGAGGTGGCCGCGCAGTCGTACCGGTTGGGTCGACTCGGCCCGGTGGCGACGTTGTTGGAGAGCACGTCGCCCGACGAGTTCCTGAATCGGGCGATGAATCTGGACGTGATGGCCCAGCGGGACGGCCGGCGGGTGCGCGAGCTGACCGAGGTCCGGGAGACGGCGGAGAACGCCAAGGTCGCGATTGACTCCGAGATCCGCGAGCAGGAGAAGCAGCTCGACGTCCTGGCCAAGAACAAGAAGGCGGCGGAGGCGGCGCTCGCCGAGGTCAGCTCGGGTGGCGGCTCCGGGTTCGGTGGCGGTTCGGCCAGTGCCGCGCCGGCGCCCCGGAACCCGGACGGCTCCTGGCCGTCGGAGTCCTGCTCGGTCAACGACCCGACCACCTCCGGCTGTATCTCTCCGCGCACCCTGCACATGCTCAAGCAGTCCCAGGCGGACGGTTTCAAACGGCATGTCTCCTGTTACCGCAGCGGCGGTGGTGGCGAGCACCCGAAGGGGAGGGCCTGTGACTTTTCCGCCGCCCCCGGTGGGTTCGAGAACGTCACGGCGACCGGCGGCGACAAGGCGTACGGTGACCAGCTGGCGACCTACCTGAAGAACAATGCGAGCCGACTCGGCGTGATGTACGTCATTTGGTATCGACAGATATGGATGCCGAATACCGGTTGGCGAGCGTATAGCGGCGGTGGGAGCCCCGCGGCTGATCACACCAATCATGTTCATGTTTCGATGTACTGACTCGGTCGGCCAGCCTAGCTGCGTACTATCGCGCGGGTGAACTCTGCCTCGTCCCAGACTCCCGTCCGGTCGGCCCAACTCGGGTCGGCGACTGGTCCCGCCCTGCCCAAAGGGCTGGCCGCGTTTCTGGTCTTCTTCTCCAGCGGCGCGGTTCTGGTGCTGGAGACGGCCGCGCTGCGCCTGGTCGGTCCGTACGTCGGGGTGACCCTCCAGGTGACCAGCTCGGTGATCGGCATCGCGTTGGCCGCGATCGCGTACGGGGCATGGGCCGGCGGGTGGCTGGCGGACCGCCGGGACCCGCGTACCCTGCTCGCCCCGGCGCTGGTGCTGGCCGGTATCGCCACCGCGGTGACCCTGCCCGCGGTCCGGTACGCCGGGGAGGTGCTGCGGGGCGGGGCGGCGTCCGCGATCCTGCTGCTCGTCGCGCTGGCCGTCTTCGTACCGGCGATGCTGCTGTCGGCGGTCACCCCGATGGTGGTCAAGCTCCAGCTGTCCGACCTGCGCCGTACCGGCCAGGTCGTCGGCCGGCTCTCCTCGATCGGCACCCTGGGTGCGGTCACCGCCACCCTGGTCACCGGCTTCGTGTTGGTGGCCGCGCTGCCCAGCACGGTGATCCTGCTCGGCCTGGCGGTCTCCCTGGGGCTGAGCGGGCTGATCCTCGGCGGGTGGCTCCGGCGAACGGCGGGTGAGCAACTGACCGGCCCGGCCCGGGTGTCGGCCAGCCTGGCCGTGCTGGGCCTGCTCGGCGCCGGTCTGACCACGATCGCCCCGAACCCGTGTGACATCGAGACGGCCTACCACTGCGCCCGCGTCGAGACCGACCCGGGCCGGGCGAGCGGGCGTACGCTGCTGCTCAACTCGGCCCGGCACTCGTACGTGGACCTCGCTGACCCGACCCACCTGGAGTTCGCGTACACCCGGTGGATCGGGGCGGTCGCCGACGTCATCGCACCGGCGGGGCGCCGGCTGGACGCGCTGCATCTGGGCGGAGGGGGTTTCACCGTGCCGCGGTATCTGACCGCCACCCGGCCGGGCACCGAGAACGTGGTCTTCGAGATTGACGGCGGGCTGGTCGAGTTGGGCGAGGAGAAGCTCGGTCTGCGGCAGGGGCCGGAGCTGCGCGCGGTGGTGGGGGACGCCCGGATGCTGGTCGCGGCGGAGGCGGCGGAGAGCCAGGACCTGGTGGTGGGGGACGCGTTCGGGCATCTGGTGGTGCCGTGGCATCTCGCCACCCGGGAGATGGCCGCTGAGGTACGCCGGGTGATCCGTCCCGGCGGCGGGTACGTGCAGAACGTGATCGACTATCCGCCCCTGCGTTTGATCCGCAGCGAGGTGGCCACCGTCGCGGCCGAGTTCCGGCAGGTGGCCCTGATCGCCCCGCCGGCCGCGCTCGCCGGTGAGCAGGGCTCCAACTTCGTCATTGTCGCCTCGGACGCGCCGTTGCCGCTGGCCGCGGTCCGGGATCGGCTGAGTGAGGTTGACCCGGGCGCGGTCGTGCTGGAGGGTGCGGCGCTGCAGGAGTTCGTCGGCGACGCCCTGGTGTTGACCGACGACTACGCCCCGGTGGACCAGCTGCTCGCGACCGCGTGATCGCCGCCGGCCGGTGGGCCCTCGCCGCGGTCAGTCGAGCGCGGCGAACGACTGCACCCGCTCGATGCTGCCCTCCACGATCAGCATGCTGCCGGAGGCCAGTACGGTGTCGTCGGTGGCCGCCTGGAACCGTTTCCCGGCCAGTTTCGCCGCCACCACCCGTACTCCGTGGCGGTCCTCCGGGTTCAGCTCGTGCAGTGGGCGGCCGGTGAGGCTCTCCGGGGTGCGGACCTTGGCGAGCGCGAAGTCGTCGCCGAACTCCATGAAGTCCAGCATCCGGCTGACGATGAGATGGGCCAGCCGTTCGCCGGCCTCCGCCTCGGGGAAGATCACGTGGTGCGCACCGACCGAGGTGAGGATCTTCGCGTGCTCCGGCGAGCGGGCTCGCGCCCAGATCTGTGGTATCCCCAGGTCCACGAGGGCTAGGACGGACAGGACGCTCGCCTCCAGCGAGGCGCCGATGGATACCACGGCGCGTTCGAGGTCTTCCGCGCCGAGCTGTTGCAGTGCCCCCTCTTCGGTGGCATCGGCCTGCACCACCCGGTCGATTCGGTTGGCCCACCGCTGCACCCGCTCCGCATCATGGTCGATGGCGAGTACCGGATGATCGAGCTGCACGAGCGTGTCGGCGACCTGGGAGCCGAAGCGTCCGAGCCCCACCACGATGACTCCGCTGTGTTGATCTGCCCTAGCCGACAAGGGGTTGCTCCTCCGGGTAGCGGTACAGCCGTCGTCGGGTGTTCAGCGCGAGTGCCGACCCCAGGGTCAGTGACCCGACCCGGCCGATATACATCAGGACAATAAGTACACATTGCCCACTGTCGGGTAAACCGGGGGTGGTGCCGAGGGAGAGGCCCGCCGTACTGAAGGCCGAGGTCACCTCGAAGAGCGCCACGTGGTGCGGCATCCCCTCGGTCAGCAGGATCAACATCACCGTGCCGGCGACCACGATGGCCACGCCGAGCAGCGCCACCGTGACCGCCTGCCGCTGGCTGGCCGTGGCGACCCGGCGGTGCCGGATGGTGACATCGGGCTCGCCCCGCAGTTCCGCCCAGATCACGAAGGCGAGGAGGAAGAAGGTGCTGACCTTGATGCCGCCGGCGGTGCTGGCGCTCCCGCCGCCAATGAACATCAACGCGATGATCAACGGGATGCCCTCCTCGCCGAGCGCCTCAACGTTGATCACATTGAATCCACCGGTACGAAAGAACGCGTTCTGGGCGAACGTGGCGAGGAGCTTCTCCGGCCACGAGCGGATGCCCAGCGTGTACGGGTTGGACCATTCGGCGGCCAGGAGGGCGAGGAAGCCAACGACCAGCAGGGTCACGCCGCCCCAGATGGTGAGCTTGGTGGAGATCGACCAGTGCCCCGGGTGTCGCCGACCGCGCACGGCCTCGAACAGGGCCGGGAAGCCGAGCCCGCCGAGGAGCGCCCCGAACGCCATCGGCAGGATGAGCCAGGCGTCGCTGGAGAGCCCGATCAGCCCGTCGCTGTAGAGGGTGAAGCCGCCGTTGTTGAAGGCCTGTACGGCGTGGAAGAGGCCGACCCAGAGCGCCTCGCCGAAGGGGTGGTCGTACCGGCCCCACAGCCGCAGGGTCAGGATGATGGTGATGATCGCTTCGACGGTCAGTGAGACGGCAGCGATCCGAAACAGCAGCCGGCGGACATCGCCGAGGCCGAACTGGGCGGTCTCGGCCTGCACGAGTAGCCGGTTGCGTAGCCCGAGTCGGTGGGATACCAGCAGGATGACCAGGGTGGCGCCGGTCACGATGCCGAGGCCGCCGATCTGGGTGAGGATGGTGATCACCGCCAGGCCGAAGCCGTTCCAGTAGTTTGGCGTGTCCACCACGGCCAGGCCGGTCACCGAGACCGCGGAGGCCGAGGTGAAGAGAGCGGTGACGAAGGGCGTGTACCGCTGCTGGCCGGTCGCCCACGGCAGCATCAGCACGAGGGTGCCGATGAGGATCGTGGTGCCGAACCCGATCGGCACCAGCCGAACGGGGCGCCGCAACAGCCAATGCACCCGACAATCTTCACTTTTCGCCATCGGCGGTGGGGTGGAAATGGCAGTCAGGAGGGCTGTCCGGCGCCGATAAATCGGTCTTCTGCGGGCGCTTCAGGCTGACCTGTGGCCGGTGACCCCCCGGTGCGCGCGTACCCCGATAACCTCCTGATCGACGGCGGCTTCGGAGGGGACAGTGGATGGGCGAACGGCTGGCCGTGATCAGTGGGGGTGGCACCGGGATCGGGGCAGCCACCGCGGAGGCGCTCGCCGTTGACGGTTTCGATGTGCTTGTCGTGGGCCGGCGGGAGGAGGCGCTGCGGGCCACCACGGCGCGACTCTCCTGGGATCTCGCCCGACCCGGCGCGGTCCGGGCGGTGGTGGCGGACCTGACCGACCCGCAGCAGGTTCCCCGGGTGATCGAGGCGGTCGAGGGCCGGGCCGTTGACGCGGTCGTCAACGACGCCGGCGGCTACCTCGGTGGGGAGCCCGAGAGCCTGGCCGGGGTAGCCGAGCAGTGGCGGGCCAATCTCGAGGCGAACCTGCTCACCGCCGTCCTGCTCACCGAGGCGCTGCGGCCGGCACTGCGGCGCCCCGGTGGCCGGGTGGTTCTGGTCAGCGCGAGCGCGGCGCAGCGGGGCGGCGGTGGGCCGTACTCCGCGGCGAAGGCCGCGCTACACGGCTGGGCGTACGACCTTGCGGTGCGGCTCGGGCCGGACCAGATCACGGTCAACGTGGTCAGCCCCGGGTACGTCGCGGACACCGGGTTCTTCGGCGGTCGGATTACGCCCGAGGGACACGACCGGCGGGTCGCGGACACGTTGGTCGGGCGGGCCGGCACCCCGGACGACGTCGCCGCGGCGGTCCGTTACCTCGCCAGCCCCGCCGCCGGCTACGTCACCGGGCAGGTACTCGGTGTCAACGGCGGGTCGGTCCTGGGCCGGTGAATCGGTTCTGGGCCGCTGAAGGTGGTGGCACCCCGCCGCCGTCCGCTCACTCACCCAGGATCTCGTACGCCGCCTCCGGCGCTGGCGTGACGTCGCCGGTGGGGGAGGCGACCGCCGGGGCGTTGCCGTAGTCGTAGTACCGCACCAGGTACTCGGCGGCCGGTTGCTCGTCAACGGCGGGGAGTGCCATCGTCAGCGTGTCGAGGTGTCCGTCACTGCCGACCACCGCGGTGAACGGGATCGCCGTCGCCTGTTCGCCCAACGCGGCGACGTCCACCTCCGCCACCGCCTCGGCGATCTCCGGCCCAGCGGTCAGGTCGACCGTGCCGGTGTACGCGCCATCGGCCTGCTGCTGCACCGCATCGGCCGCCCGTATGATCACACCGGCGTTGCCGATGTCGGCGCCGTCATACACCTGCGGGTTCGAGAGCTTGCTCTGGTCCAGCTCCATCCACTGCTGCGGCAACTCGAGTAGTTCGTTCAGCTCGGCCGCGTCCTCGAAGTGCACCTTCAACCAGGAGCGCTGGTCAACCACCCGGAAGGACATCGCCAGGCTGAAATCGGCCTCGTTCTCGGCCTCGTCTTCGTTCTCGGCCCCGGCCGGGGCGATGTTCAGTTCCATCCCCTTGCCGGTTGGGTCGACGGCCCCGGTGATCCGCCGGCCCGCGGCGTCCACGCCGGAGAAGCGGAACTTCGGTGTCTTCTCGCCCGGCACCGCGGCCAGCAGGGCGTCCTTCGGCTCAGGGGGCGGTGGCGGCTCGCTACCAACCGATCCGCACCCCGCCAGCAGAACACCGGCGGCCAGGACGGTGGCTGAGCCGACGGTGACCCGCCGGGCCAGGGGGGTGGCGCAGGTTCGCCGCGTCATGCGTGCTGCCTCTCCAGCTAGGGGGACTACCGCAGTCGATCCTCACACAGCCGGGTAGGCCGACGGCCGCCGGCCAGCGCGGGGGCACTGGTAGAAATGCCGGATGGGCCAGGATCGAACGGCGGTACGGGAGCAGGCTGAGGCAGTCCTGCAGCGGTTGGCCGGAGCGCACGCCCGGCTCCGTGAGGACCAGTGGCGGGCGATTGAGGCGCTGGTGGTGGACCGACGGCGGGTGCTCTGCGTCCAGCGCACCGGTTGGGGTAAGTCGGCGGTCTACTTCGTCGCCACCGCATTGCTGCGGACCGCCGGCGAGCACGGACCGACAGTGATCGTCTCCCCGTTGCTGGCGTTGATGCGCAACCAGGTCGACGCGGCCGCCCGGGCCGGGATCCGAGCCCGGACCATCAACTCCGCGAACCTCGACGAGTGGGACGAGATCACCGGGGAGATCCACGCGGGCGCGGTGGACGTGCTCCTGATCAGCCCGGAACGGCTCAACAACCCGGACTTCCGGGACGCCGTACTGCCGAAACTGGCCGCCACCACCGGGCTGCTCGTGGTGGACGAGGCGCACTGCGTCTCCGACTGGGGGCACGATTTCCGCCCCGACTATCGCCGGCTGCGGACGTTCCTCGGTAACCTGCCGGCCGGTACGCCGGTGCTCGCGACCACGGCCACCGCCAACGCCCGGGTCACCCAGGACGTCGCCGAGCAACTCGGTGCGGCGTCCCGGCCCGAGGCGGCGTCCGGGCCCGAGGTGGCGTCCGGGCCCGGTGGCGCGTCCGGGGCTGGTGGGGGGCCCGAGACCCTGGTGCTGCGTGGCAGCCTGGACCGGGAGTCACTGCGACTCGGTGTGGTTGACCTGCCCGGCCCGGCGCACCGGCTGGCCTGGCTCGCCGATCACCTGGATGAACTTCCCGGCTCCGGCATCATCTACACGTTGACGGTGGCCGCGGCGGCGGAGACCGCCGAGTTCCTCCGGTCCCGGGGCTACTCCGTGGCCTCGTACACCGGCCAGGCCGACGACGCGGATCGCCGCGCCGCCGAGCAGGATCTTCTCGATAACAAGATCAAGGCGTTGGTGGCCACGAGCGCGCTAGGGATGGGTTTCGACAAGCCCGACCTCGGGTTCGTGGTACACCTCGGCGCGCCACCGTCGCCGATCGCGTACTACCAGCAGGTCGGCCGGGCTGGCCGCGCCGTCGCCCACGCCGAGGTGCTGCTGCTGCCCGGGGGTGCCGAGGACGCCGCGATCTGGCGGTACTTCGCCGCGCTGGCCTTCCCGCCAGAGGATCAGGTGCGGTCGGTACTGGCCGCACTGTCCACCGACCGCCCCCGCTCCACACCGGCGCTCGAGCCGATCGTGGACCTGCGCCGTACCCGGTTGGAGTTGATGCTCAAGGTTCTGGACGTTGACGGTGCGGTCCGCCGGGTGCGGGGTGGCTGGATCGCCACCGGCGAACCCTGGACCTACGACGAGGCCCGGTTGCGTCGGGTCGCCGCGGCCCGCACCGCCGAACAGGCGGCGATGCGGGAGTACGCGACCACCGCCGGCTGCCGCCTTCGTTATCTGCGGGAGTGCCTGGACGACGTTGAGGCAACCGACTGTGGTCGATGTGACCGGTGTGCCGCACCGACCTTCGCCGCGGAGCTGTCCGGGGACACGCTGCGGGCGGCCGAGGCGTTCCTCGGTCGCTCCGGTGTCGGGATCGCCCCGAAAAAGCTCTGGCCAACCGGCCTTGCCGCGGTGGATGTCCCCCTCCGGGGGCGGATCGCCCCTCCCGAGCAGGCGCTGCCAGGCCGGGCCATCGGGCGCCTCTCTGACCTCGGCTGGGGCGGGCGGTTGCGCGAACTCGTCGGGCCGGGCACGGTCGACGTGGCGGCGCCCGACGATGTGGTTGCCGCCGTGGTGGAGGTGCTCCGGGAATGGGCGCACGGCACCGACCCCTGGCCGCGTCGCCCTGTCGGGGTGGTCGCGGTCGGCTCCCGTCACACGCGACTGGTTGCCTCGCTCGCCGGGCGGATCGCCGCGGTGGGGCGAATGCCACTGCTCGGCACCGTCGCGGTGGCCGCCGGGGGCGGAGCACGCGGCAACAGCGCCCAACGGGTACGCGCCCTGTACGGCTCGGTGACCCTGTCGTCGGAGCTGGCCGCTGCCCTGGTCGGACTGGCCGGTCCGGTGCTGCTCGTTGACGACCTCGTCGACTCGGGGTGGACCATGACGATGGTGGCCCGGGAACTGCGTCGGGCGGGAGCGCCGGAGGTGCTTCCGCTCGCCCTGGCGGTCGCCGGTTGAGCTCAGTCCGGTTGGTGGATCGGCCGCTGGGCCAGGTAGCGCAGCAGGTCCCGGATGTGGTGCTTCTCCTCGACCGACACCGCCGGGTCGGCGAGGCGCTCGAGGATCGCCCGGATATCTGCCTCGAGCGGGCCGTCGTTGCCGCACCGGGGCGGCGTGGAGCCGGCCTCCGGCAGACCGAGAGCGCGGAAGGCGGCGGCGACGGGTAGGCCGAGCGCGACGCAGAAACTCTGCACCTTGGCCAACTCGGGGTAGTCGTGCCAGTCACCGGCGAGCCAGCGGAAGACGGTGGAGCGGCCGACCCCGGTCTGGGCCGCCAGGTCGGTCACCGTCCAGCCGCGCTCGGCGCGGGCATTGTCGATGGCGCGCCGGACGAAGCGGGCGAACGCTGCCTGTGCGGTTCCCTTTCCCGAAGCCATCCCCGCTGATTTTCCTCCCCTCGGCCTGGTGCGGCCTTCGCATCATCGAGAATAGACATTCGACGGTGCGCGGTCTGAGGGTAGTACGGCGGCTCCGGTTGAGGACCGGCCACTGTGGATTAAGTCAGCCGGTTGGGTTGGTGGTGCGTGTGTGGCGGCTGGTCGCACTGGTCGCCGTCGCGCCGGCCGGCTCGCCGAGCAGGGCCGCCAGCCGCGGCGTGACCCGCCAACCGTCGACCAGGGCCCGGTACTGCGACCAGTGCTCACCAGTCGGGGGCGCCCCGGTGTGGCGGGCCCGGATGAGTAGGTTGCGCGGCGTGTGGCGGGAGTCGACGAACTCGACCACCTCGGCCCGGTAGCCGTGCAGCCGCAACAGCCCGGCCCGGACCGCGTCGGTGAGCACGTCGGCGAAGCGCTCGCGGAGGATGCCCTGCCGAGTCAGCAGCTCGTGCGGGGGTGGGGTGGGCTCGGAGCGGAGCTGGGCGGCGAGGTCGTGGTGGCAACAGGGGGCCGCGAGCACCCAGCGAGACCCCCACCGCACCGCCCGCGCGAGCGCCTCGTCGGTGGCGGTGTCGCAGGCGTGCAGGGCCAGCACCAGATCGGGGTTGGGCCCAACGACCGCGTCGGTGATCGTTCCCGCCACGAAACGCACCCGATCGGCCCAACCCAGCCGGCGCGCCAGCTCGGTGTTGCGTTGGCGCTGGTCCTCGCGGATATCCACGCCGACCAGGTGAACATCGATGCCCTGTTGGGTCAACCAGCGGTACGCGGCGAAGGTCAGGTAGGCGTTTCCGCAGCCCAGATCGGCGACCCGCAGTGGGCCGTGGAGCCCGTCCGGGAGCGTCGCGGCGAGCGCGCGCAGAAAGGCGTCCACCTGCCGCCGCTTGGCGGCCGACCCACCGATCACGGTGAAGATCGGGTCACCGGGATCGAGTAGGTGGGCCTTCGTCCGGTCGTGGCTGACCGGCTCGGCTACCGGCTCGGCTACCGGCGGGGCCGCCGTACGGTGCACCTGTGCCGCACCCGATTTTGTGACCCGGAGCTGCAGGGTCGTCGTTGCGGTCTCGACGTGCCAGTTGCCGAAGGGTTCGGCCAGCAGCGCGTCCACCGCCGCCTCCGCTTCCGCGCCCCGGGCGAGGTTGCGGGTCAGCGGCGCACTCCCGTTCGCGGTGATGACCTGGAGGCGGGGCCCGGATTTGAGGGCGACCGGCCGTAGCTCCGCACGCGGCACCGACGGGCGCAGCCCCCGGCGACGCCCGGCGGCCACCGCCCGGTTGAGCCCGGCGTCGAGCAGCAGTGTCCGCACCTCGGCGAGCGCGGCGGGCAGGGAGTCCGGCATGGTGTCATCCTCCGGGGGTGGGCGGTGGGCGCTCAGCTGGCTGAGCGCGTGACGTCCCCCGCTGGTGCCAGCGAGGGACGTCGGCGGTGGCGCGTAATGCTCAGTCGGCGGTTGGCTCGGCCGCCGTACCGGTGTTGGTTGGCTCGGCCGCCGTACCGGTGTTGGTTGGCTCGGCCGCCGTACCGGTGTTGGTTGGCTCGGCCGCCGTGCCGCTGTCGGTTCGCTTGGCCGCGGTGCCGGTGTCGGAGCCACCGCCGCGGCGCCGCCGACGGCGTCGTGGCTTCGGCGCCGCACCGCCCGACGAGTCGGCGGTGGCCGCTTCGCTGGTCCCGGTGGCTGACACCGCGGGCTCGCCCGGGGTGACCACCTCGCCGTCCCGGCGGCGCCGCCGCCGGGGGGTGCGCTCCGCGGCCTCGCCCGGCTCGGTGGTGGCACCAGGGCCCGAACCGGCGTCACCGCCGCGGCCCCGGCGGCGGTCCCGGCCGGTGCTACGGCGGGGTCCGTGGCCATCGCCGCGACGGGACCGTCCGCCGAGGTCCTCCTCGGCCTCGGCGGAGAGTCCGGCCCGGGTTCGCGCGCCGGTGGGCAGCGTGCCGGTGACCTCTGGGGGGATGTCCAGCTCGGCGTAGAGGTGCGGGGAGGTGTGGTAGGTCTCCGGCGGCTCCGGCATCTCCAGGCCGAGGGTCTTGTCGATGATCCGCCAGCGGGGCATGTCGTCCCAGTCAACGAAGGTCACCGCGACGCCGCTCGCCCCCGCCCGGCCGGTCCGGCCGATCCGGTGGGTGTACGTGTCCTGGTCTTCCGGGCAGTCGTAGTTGAGGACGTGGGTAACGCCGCTGACATCAATGCCCCGGGCGGCCACGTCGGTGGCGACCAATATGTCGATCTTGCCGGTGCGGAAGGCCCGCAGTGCCCGCTCCCGGGCGCCCTGGCCGAGATCGCCGTGGACGGCAGCCACGGCGAAGCCGCGGAAGTCCAGATCCGCGGCGACCCGGTCGGCCGCTCGCTTGGTCCGGGTGAAGATCATGGTCAGGCCGCGCCCCTTGGCCTGGAGGATCCGTGCCACAATCTCGATCTTGTTGAGGGAGTGGGTGCGGTAGGCCAGCTGCTGGGTCTGCGGTGAGGGGCCGGTCTCGGCGGTGTGCCCGGCGTGAATCGTCATCGGTCGGCGCAGGAAGCGCCGGGACAGTGTGACGATCGGGTCCGGCATCGTGGCCGAGAAGAGCATCGTCTGCCGCTCTTCCGGCAGCATCGCCAGGATCTTTTCGACATCGTCGAGGAAGCCCAGGTCCAGCATCCGGTCGGCCTCGTCCAGGACGAGCGCGCGGACCCGGTTCAGCCGCAGCTGCTTCTGCTTGGCCAGGTCGAGCAGGCGGCCGGGGGTACCGACCAGGATCTCCACACCCGTGCGGAGTGCCTCGATCTGCGGTTCGTACGCCACCCCGCCGTAGATCGGCAGCACCCGGACACCACGGGTACTGCCCGCGGCCTTGAGGTCCTTGGCTACCTGGATGCCCAGTTCGCGGGTGGGTACGACGACCAGAGCCTGTGGGGTGCCGTCGCCGCCCTCGGCGGGCGCGAAGACCCGCTCCAGCAGCGGCACGCCGAAGCCGAGGGTCTTGCCGGTGCCGGTTGGGGCTTGGCCGATCAGGTCGACGCCGCGCAGCGCGATCGGCAGCGCGTACTCCTGGATGGCGAAGGCCCGAGTGATTCCGGCGGCCTGGAGCGCGTCAACGGTCTCTTGCCGGGCGCCCAACTCGGCGAAGGTGGGCGCTTCCGGGCGTACCGGTGCGGTGGCGGCGAGTTCGGCGCCGTCCATGAGGTTGTGGGTGAGTTCGCTCATCTCGATGTGGGGGTGCCCTCTCGTGGGTGCGCCCCGTTGAGTCCTCGAGGCGCGGACGGTGTGGCGCGGGCCACACGGTCGGGTGGCGAAATCGCCGAGCCGGACCGGGCCGCACGCGCGCCGCGGGCCGGCTGCGACCAGCTCGAAACAGGAACTAATCGATTGTTGGACCAGATCGATTGTTGGACCAGATCGAGATCGAACGTCGGTCGGTGCCCACGGCAACTGTTCCATTCTACCTGAACATCCCCGGCGCTGTTCAGATTCCGGCAGGTGAGGCCGGGAAAGGGCCGGGGAGAGCCGAGGCCGAGCGGTAGGTGGCCGGCTCCGCCGTGCACCGAGCGGCCTTCGGGCCGGTCGAAGCCCCTTGCCGGCCAGCCACGCCTGCGGGGTGGCCGCGCGCCGCCGCCCGGAAGAGAACAACACGAACGCGCCTGCGGGGTGGCCGCGCCTGGGGAGGCGGCGCCGGTCGTCCGCCGGCCCCGGGGCGGACCGGGGGGGATCCCAGGGCTGGCTCGCCGCTATCCCACGCTCCGCACCCGAAGCGTGGCGTCGCGCGCGGCCTCCCGGGCACACACACGCCACGGCAAGTGCCTCGGCACCTGCCGTGGCAGGGTTCTGGTCAGCGGACGGTAAACCCGACCGCTCGGGAGGACGCCTCGGCGATCTCGACGTAGGCGACCTTGTCGACCGGGACGATGACCCGTCGCCCCTTCTCGTCGGTGAGGGAGAGGGTGCCGCCGTCGCCGGCGATGGCGTCGGTCACGATCCGCTCGATCTCGGCCGGCGACTGTGCGCTCTCCAGAACCAGCTCGCGCGGCGCGTACTGCACGCCGATCTTGACCTCCACTGTGCCTCCTCCACTGGGGCGAGAATGCCGCCTTGCGAAGGCTATCCGATCACGGGGGCGGCGGTCAGGCTGACTCACCTTGCAGTGGAAAGCTCGCGATGCCGCGCCAGGAGAGCGCGGCGACCAGCGCCTCCGCCTCCGCCTTCGCCACCTGCCGCCCGCTGGCCAGCCAGAACTGGGCCGCAGTCTCGGCTGCCCCGACCAGGCCGGATGCGAGCAACTCCGCGTGGGCCCGGCTTACGCCCGTATCCGAGATGATCGTGTCGGTGATCGCCGCGATGCAACCCTGCTCGACCCGTTCGACCCGCTGGCGTACCGCGGGGTCGTTGCGCAGGTCGGACTCGAAGACCAGGCGGAACGCCTCACTCTCGTGGTCAACGAAGTCGAAGTACGCGCGGACCGAGGCGCTTACCCGCTCCTTGTTGTCGAGGGTCCCGCGCATCGCTTCCTGCACCTTGGCCACGAGCGTGTCGCAGTGGGTGTCAAGTAGCGCCAGGTAGAGCTCCATCTTGCCGGGGAAGTGTTGGTACAGCACCGGCTTGGAGACCCCTGCGCGTTCGGCGATGTCGTCCATCGCGGCTGCGTGGTAGCCCTGTGCGACGAACACCTCCTGCGCCGCAGCGAGCAGCTGTCTGCGGCGGGCGGAACGGGGCAGGCGGGTGGGCCGGCCGGCGGTCTGGGTGCCGTTCCCCACAGCGGTCATGGGAGCCTCCGAGTTCTTCATACGAGCTGGCATATCACCCGAACCGGTCAAGGGTTACCGCCTGTCCCGGAATTGGCCCGCCGCCGTAACTTATCGCCACTGTCACCACACGGTAGCCTCAGCGGGGGCGACCAAGGAGCGCGCGGTGAGTGATGCAGAGCAACCCGGTGCCGCCACCCCGGGAGAGCACGGTGACGAGACCGGTCCACAGCCGGTGCACTCCCGTTCCGACAGTCCGTGGGTTCCTCCCATCGGAGGCTGGGCGCCGGAGTCGACCACACCCTGGCGTCGGTCTGACTCGTCTGCTGGTTGGGTCGACTCCTCTCCGCGTCATGGCGACCTGCCAGCTCCGCTGCCCGGCGCGGCCGGGACCGGTTCTCGGCCCCACCGCACCGAATATCGGACCAATGGTCGTCGATATCCACACCCCGAGTCGGAGGTGCCGGCCAGCCGGCCCGGCCCGGTGAGTGCGCCGCCGGGTCGTTCCGGCGCGCCAGCCCAGGAAGCGGGTGGCGGCCGGCCGACGGCGTCCGTGCCCGCCGCTGAGCAGCCGCCCACGCTGGCCGGAGGCCGGTCATCCGAGGCCGGCGGGGATGACCGGCCAGACCCGCCCGCCGAGTTCGGCCCTCGGCCGGTGGTCGACCAGCCAACACTGTCGCCGGAGGGCTGGTCCGGCCCGAGTGTGGGAGCCGAGTGGGCGCCCGCGCAGCCGGGCGCCGGGCCGCCGCCGCGCGACGGCTGGGCTCGGGCGGAATCGGATGGGTGGGACGAACTGGAGCCGCCGGGGCATCGCGCTCGGACCGGACCGGACGGATGGGACGAACTGGAGCCGCCGGGGCGGCGGGCTCGGGCGGAACCGGATGGATGGGACGAATCGGAGCCGACCGGCCCACGGTTCCAGGGCGGTACTTCGCGGGACGCGGCGGGGGAGCCGCGGGAGTCCTCCGGGCGTCGGTTCCGGCCGGACCCGGACGCGACCGAGGCGGGCGAGGGGCGCCAGCCGAGCGTTCCGCGTCCGGCCTGGGCGGCCGAGCCGCAGCGGGCCTACGAGCCGGGTCATCGCTCCGGCATCCGGCCGAAGTATCAGCCCAGCACCGAGTCGGCGCACCAGCCGCCGGACGGCCCCGCGCCCCGGGCCGCGGAGCAGCCGGCCGGGCCGGCGCCGTTGGCCGACGTCGACCGACCGCCGGAGTCCGCGTCCGCGATGTTGCCGCAGCGTGTCCCGGCTGAGCCGGATGTGCCGGTGGTGTCGGAGCTGACAGCTGCCGAGGCGCCCACCCAGGCCCCGGAACTCGCCCGGATCGCCACCCACCTCCGCCAAGCCGACGAACCCGCTGGGCTGCGCGAACGTCCAGAGGTCTTCGACGTGGACGCCATTCTCGGTGCGGTCCGTGGGGTGGCGGGTGTCCGCGACGCGGCGTTGCGTCGTACCAAGTCCGGCGCACACAGCCTTCGGTTGGAGCTCGCCGACGGTGCCGACCCGGCCGAGGTGAGTCGGCACGTCGCCCGGCTCCTCCAGGAACGGATGGGCCTCGCCGCCGCCCCGCAGAATATGCCCGAGGGGCCCGCCGACGTGGTGTCGTCCGCCCACCGGCAGCCGGACGGGCCGGCCCACGACCGGCCGGCGGCCCGGACTGGCCTGCCGTCGCGGAACGAGCGCCGGGATGCGGCCCGGTCGGAGCCGCCGCGTCGCCGGTGGCACTCCGGCGGACCGCATCGGGGCCGGTCCGCCGCCGTGGACACGCCGGCCACCGGTGTCAGCGGGGCCGCCGATGGCCCGGCGAGAGCCGAGACGTCGTACGGCGGGGGGCAGCTCGGCGCGACCGAACTGGCCCCGTCCCGCCCGCTTGACACCGGTGGCCGGCCCGGACCTCGGGTGGTGCTCGACCACGTGCAGGTGAGCACCTTCGGGCTCGACGCGACCGTCGAGGTCCGCCTGCTCGCCGCCGGGTCACCCGCGGCCGGCTTCGCGACCGGTCCGGCGGTCGATGGCTACATGCTCCGGCTCAGCGCGGCAGCAGCCGCCGCCGCAGTGGATCAGCTACTGCGTGCGCCGGGGCCGCAGCCGGACCGAGGGCGCTGCTTCGTCGAGCACGCCACGTTGGTGCCACTGGGCAACTGCGAGGTGGCGACGGTCGTGGTGTTGCTGGTCTGCGACGGTTGGGTCGAACAGCTCGCCGGCTCCGCGCTGGTCGCCGGCGACCCCCGCCAGGCGGTCGTACGGGCCACCCTGGCCGCGGTGAATCGTCGTCTCGAGGCGTTGCTCGCCGACACCGGGAACGCCGGATAGCGCATCCGCTCCGCCGGCCGGTCCCCGGTCAGCGGGTTATTCCCGTTCCCGCAGTTCGGGCGACGTGTCCCCGCTCATGGCCGTTGGCCGGCCCGGCGAGCGACAATGGCGCAGTTCGCCACCGCCGATCCCCGGGGAGATCACCGTGTCGCTGCCCCCGCTCGTCGAGCCCGCCGCCGAGCTGACCGTTGACGAGATCCGTCGCTACTCGCGCCATCTGATCATCCCTGACGTCGGGGTCGAGGGGCAGAAGCGATTGAAAAACGCGCGGGTGCTCTGTGTGGGCGCCGGCGGCCTCGGTTCTCCGGCGCTGATGTATCTCGCCGCTGCCGGCGTGGGGACGCTCGGCATCGTCGACTTCGACACCGTCGACGAGTCCAACCTCCAACGTCAGATCATCCACGGCGTCTCCGATGTCGGCCGGGCCAAGGCCGAGTCCGCCTCCGCCAGCATCCGTGAGATCAACCCGCTGGTCGAGGTGAAGATCCACAACACCGCGTTGGACCGGGACAACGTTCGGGAAATCTTCGCCCAGTACGACCTGATCGTGGACGGCACCGACAACTTCGCCACCCGGTACCTGGTCAACGACGCGGCGGTGCTGCTCGGCAAGCCGTACGTGTGGGGGTCCATCTACCGGTTCGACGGGCAGGCATCGGTGTTCTGGGCCGAGCACGGCCCCTGCTACCGCTGCCTCTACCCGGAGCCGCCCCCGCCCGGCATGGTGCCCTCCTGCGCGGAGGGCGGCGTGCTCGGCGTGCTCTGCGCCTCGATCGGCTCGATTCAGGTGAACGAGGCGATCAAGCTCCTCGCCGGTATCGGTGAGCCGCTGGTCGGCCGACTCATGGTCTACGACGCTCTGGAGATGAGCTACCGCAAGATCAAGGTGCGGAAGGACCCGAACTGCGCGCTCTGTGGCGAGAATCCCACGGTCACCGACCTACTGGCCGACTATGAGGACTTCTGCGGTGCGGTGTCGGCCGAGGCACAGGAGGCCGCGGCGGACGCGACGATCACCGCGGGCGAGCTGAAGGCGTGGCAGGACGCCGGCAAGGAGCTCTTCCTGGTTGACGTGCGGGAGCCGGCCGAGTTCGAGATCGTCCGGATCCCGGGCGCCACGCTGATCCCCAAGGGAGAGATCATCTCCGGGCAGGCGCTGGTCAAGCTCCCGCAGGACCGACAGATCGTGTTGCACTGCAAGTCTGGCGTCCGGTCCGCGGAGGCGCTCGCCGCGCTGAAATCCGCTGGTTTCCGGGACGCGGTGCACCTCCAGGGAGGTGTCCTCTCCTGGATCAAGCAGGTCGATCCGTCGCTGCCCGCGTACTGATCGGGCCGGAGGTGGCCCGCGCGGGAACGCCCCGGTGCTCGGCGGCGGCGAGCACCGGGCGGCGGAGGGCGGGGCGGCCGGTGGCCGATTCCCTGGAGCCGTATCGCATCTGCCCAGGTAGCGTGACCGCCGTGGTGGATATCGAGGCCGCGATCGGTTACGTGGTGGCGCGGGGAGACGTGGTGGAGCGTGCCCGGCTTGCCCGAATACGCACCGGCGCGGCGCCGACCGAAGAGGTGCTCGCCGTCGCCGAGGCCGGGCAGCTGCCGGCGGGTGGCTGGCCGGCATACGTCGAGGGGGAGACCGCCTCCGTTGACGCGACCTGTTTCCGCCTCGGCGAACTCGACGACCTCGGTGCCCTCGGCCGGTCGGCGGCCCGACGGGCGCTGGACTGGCTCGCCGCGCGCCAGCTACCGGAGGGGGGCTGGGAAGAGGACGCCGCGCTGGCCGACACCGCCCCCGAGTGGGCCCGACCGGGGGACCCGGAGGCGGGTTTCTACCTGACGGCGAGCGCGGCGTTCTGGCTCAGCGTCGCCGGCCTGGACGCTCGGGCGGCCGGACCGTTGGACGCTCGGGTCGGCGGGGCATACGCGGGCGTCGTGCACGGCGCCGCGCTCTCCCTCGCGGCCCGGCTGAACCCGGACGGGAGCTGGCCATCGTTCCTCGCCGCCGGGTGGCTGAGCGCGGCGGTGCTGTTCCGGCAGGAGATGTACCAGGAGTCCGCCCGGATCCAGGTGGCGCTCGCCGAGCGGATCGGCGACATGGCCCCGACCAACGTCGCCTGGCTGGCCGCGACGCTGCGCCGGGTCGGCGTGGACCCGCAGGACCGGGTCCTGGTGCGCGCCCGCCGCCGGCTCGCCGAGACCCAACGCAGCGATGGGGGCTGGGAGAGTGCGGACGGGCACCAGTTCGACGTCCACGCGACGCTGACGGCGATCCGCGCCTGCCGTTGACCGGTCAGCGCAGCTGACCGTCGCCGGTGACCACGTACTTCGTGCTGGTCAGCTCCGGCAACCCCATCGGCCCGCGGGCGTGCAGCTTCTGGGTGGAGATGCCGATCTCGGCACCGAAGCCGAACTCCCCGCCGTCGGTGAACCGGGTCGAGGCGTTCACCATCACCGCCGCCGCGTCAACCCGGGCCACGAAATCGCGGGCGGCCGACTGGGAGTCGGTCACGATCGCCTCGGTGTGGCCGGTCCCGTACCGCTGGATGTGGGCGACCGCCGCGTCCAGCGACTCGACGACGGCGACCGAGATCTCCGCCGACAGGTACTCGGTGGCGTAGTCCTCGTCGGTGGCCGGCAGCACGGCGGTCGAGTGCCGAGCGACCTGCGGGCAGCCGTGTACAGTCACCCCGGCCGCGGCGAACGCGGCCAGCGCCGGGGGGAGAAAGGCGTCCGCGACCGCGGTGTGCACCAGCAGCGACTCGGCCGTGTTGCAGGTGGAGAGGCGCTGCGTCTTCGAGTTCAGAGTGATCGCGACGGCCTTTGCCACGTCCGCGGCGGCGTCAACGTAGACGTGGCAGTTGCCCACCCCGGTCTCGATCACCGGGACGGTTGACTCCTCGACAACCGTGCGGATCAGCGCCGCACCGCCGCGCGGGATCAGGACGTCAACCAGGCCCCGGGCGCGCATCAGCTCCTTCACCGAGTCGCGGGTCGTGGCGTCGAGGAGCTGTACCGAGTCCGCTGGCAGGCCGGTGTCGGCGATCGCGTCCCGCAGCACCGAGACCAGCGCGGCGTTCGACCGGGCCGCGGAGGAGGAGCCCCGCAGCAGCACCGCGTTGCCGGATTTCAGGCAGATGCCGGCCGCGTCAACAGTGACGTTCGGCCGCGCCTCGTAGACGATCCCCACCACCCCGAACGGCACCCGAAGCTGCCGCAGCTGCAGGCCGTTGGGGAGGGTCGAACCCCGGACCACCTCGCCGACCGGGTCGGGGAGCGCGGCCATCTGGCGGAGCGCGTCGGCGATGCCGGCCACCCGCGCCGGGTCGAGGGCGAGCCGGTCCAAGCTGGCGGTGCTCAGCCCACCGGCCTCTCCGGCGGTGAGGTCCGCGCTGTTGGCGGCCAGGATCTCGGCGGTCCGCGCCACCAGCGCGTCGGCCATCGCGTGCAGCGCGGCATCCTTGCCGGCCCGCGTGGCGACGGCCAACTCGGCCGCTGCCGTCCGGGCTCGTCGTGCCTGCTCGACCACGCTCATCTGCACTCCTCGGGATCTGGGGACGGAATCGTGCCGGGCCGGAGACCGGCCTTACAACAGCACCGGCCTTACAACAGCACCAGGTCGTCGCAGTGGACGACCTCCCGTTCGTAGCCGGGTCCGAGGGCCGTGGCGAGCTCAGCGGTGGAGCGCCCGAGCAGGCCGGGCAACTCCACCGCGTCGTAGTTGACCAGCCCGCGGGCCACCGGCACCCCATCGGCGTCCACCAGGTCAACCGGATCGCCGGCGGTGAAGGCGCCCCGCACGGCGGTGATCCCCGCGGGTAGCAGCGACTTGCGTCGGTTGACGACGGCCGCGACCGCGCCCGGGTCCAGCTGCAGCCGGCCGCGCGGTGCGGTGGCGTGCGCCAGCCAGAACAGCCGCGCGGCCGGCCGGCGTTGCCCGGGGTGGAAGAGCGTGCCGACCGGCTTGCCGTCCAGCGCCGCGGCCGCCTGGCCGGCGGAGGTCAGGACCACCGGGATGCCAAAGCCGGTGGCGATCCGGGCTGCCTCCACCTTGGTCACCATGCCCCCGGTGCCGACCCCGGCCCGGCCAGCACCGCCGATCGCCACCCCGGACAGGTCCCGCTCGTCGTGGACCTCGGCGATCCGGGTCGATCCGGGGCGGGCTGGATCCCCGGTCCAGAGCGCGTCCACATCCGAGAGCAGCAGGAGCAGATCGGCGTCGACCAGGGCAGCCACCAGGGCGGCGAGCCGATCGTTGTCGCCGAACCGGATCTCCTCGGTGGCGACCGTGTCATTCTCGTTGACGATCGGCACCGCGCCCAGGTCGAGGAGCTTGCGCAAGGTCCGGTACGCGTTGCGGTAGTGCGCCCGCCGGGTCAGGTCGTCCACGGTGAGCAGGACCTGACCGACGGTGCGCCGGTGCCGGGCGAAGGCGGCGGCGTACCGCCGGATCAGCAGCCCCTGGCCGACGCTGGCGGCGGCCTGCTGGGTGGCCAGGTCCCGGGGGCGGCGGGTCAGCCCCAGTGGAGCCAGCCCCGCGGCGATCGCGCCGGAGGAGACCAGCACGACCTCCCGGCCCTGGGCGGCGAGCGCGCCGAGGGTGTCCACGAGCGCGTCCACCCGCCCGTCATCCAGGCCGCCGGCCGCCGTGGTCAACGAGGAGGAACCGATCTTGACGACCACCCGTCGAGCCGCCGTCACCTTGTCGCGCACCCGCCCATTCTGCGATGTCGGTCGGTCAACCCCCGTCCCGGTTCCCATATCGTGGCGCGTCGTGGAACCCGAGGAGTACGTCGAGGCGGTGCTGGAACTGGTCGAGCGCATCCCGCCCGGCCGGGCGATGTCGTACGGGGCGGTGGCCGACGCCCTCGCCGAACGATCGGGGCGGGCGTCGCCCCGGCTGGTCGGTTCGATCCTGGCCCGCCACGGCGGGGGCGTGCCCTGGCATCGGGTGGTGAACTCGGCCGGCCGGCTTCCCCCCGGGCACGAGCTCTCGGCCCGGGCCCGGCTGCTCGCCGAGGGGACACCGCTGCGCGGCGACCGGGTTGACCTGCGGGCGACGGGCTGGTCGCCGGAGTAGGGGATGTGACCGCCGCCATACTTGTGAGTAATATTCGGCGCCATGGACGCGCTGCCGGTTGGAACCGGTCCACCTGCTGCTGGCTCCACCGCCCGCCCGGCGCCGGCCGGCGACCCTGCCGGTCTCCCCGGAGGCGAGGCGCTGCCCCGCCGGGTGCACCTGGGCTACGCCACCGGGTCGCTGGCCACCGGGGCCTTCGGCACCGTGCCCGGGCTGCTGCTCCTGCCCTACCTGACCGACACGCTGGGCGTGACGGCGGGAATCGCCGCCCTGCTCGTACTGCTGCCGAAGGCGTGGGACGTACTGGTCAACCCGGTCGCCGGCCGGATCTCCGACCGCACCCGCTCCCGGTGGGGGGCCCGCCGCCCGTACCTCCTCGGCGCCGGGATCGCACTCGCCGGCTGCTTCGCCGCGATCTTCGCAGCGCCGTTCGGCGCCGGGGCGGCGGCCGGCGGCTACGTGGCGTTGGCCTTCCTGGCCACCGCGACCGCGTTCGCCTTCTTCCAGGTGCCGTACGTGGCGATGCCGGCCGAGCTGACCACCGGCTACACCGAGCGCACCCGGTTGATGACCTGGCGGATCGCGGTGCTGGCGCTGGCCATCCTGGTCTCCGGCGCGGTGGCCCCACTGGTGCGGGACGCGGGCGGCGGCGGTATCACCGGGCACCGCTGGATGGGGCTCTTCGTCGCCGCCCTGATCCTGCTGGGCGCGGTCGGGGCGTTCGTGGGCACCCGGTCCGCGCCGGTCGGCATCGTGCAGGAGAGCGAGCCGTCGTTGCGGGTCCAACTCCGGACCGCCGGCCGTAACCGGCCGTTCCGGGTGCTCCTGGCCTGTTTCGTGATCCAGTCCGCCGGGGTGGCGACGATTCTGGCCGGGGTGAACTACTTCGCCACCCAGATCCTGCGCAACCCGGAGAGCGGGCCCACCGTCCTGTTCGCCTGCTTCGTCGGGCCGGCGCTGTTGGTCATGCCGCTGTGGAGCCGGGTCGGGCAGCGGTTCGGCAAGCGCACCGGACTGGTCGCCGCCGCGCTCCTCTTCGCCGCCGGCGCGCTGGCCCTGGTCGGCGCCGAGGTGCTCCCCGCCGTCGGCATCTACCTGCTGGTCGCGCTGGTCGGCGTCGGGTACGCCGGCCAGCAGGTCTTCGCCCTCGCCATGTTGCCCGACTGCATCGCCTACGACGAGGCCCGCACCGGCCGGCGCCAGGCGGGCGTCTTCACCGGGGTGTGGACCGCCGGGGAGACCTTCGGGTTGGCGCTGGGGCCGGGCATCTTCGGTCTGGTGCTCCAGCTCTCCGGCTACCTCTCGTCGGACACCGGGGCCGCCGCGACCCAGCCGGATTCCGCCCGGCTCGGCATCCTCCTCGGCTTCACCGTCCTCCCCGCCATCCTGGTCGGTGCCGCCACTTTGCTGCTGCGCCCCTACTCCCTCACCCCCGCTGATCTCGACGCCGTCGCGGAGGAGCTACCTTCTCGCGAATCCGGACCCTCGGCGACGACCACGGTCGCCGACCCCCACGGAAAGGGCACCACTGAATGATCGACGAAGCGGGGCTGCCCGCCCACGGACTGCCGGCGGAGCGCGTTCTGGCCGGAATCCGGGCATTGCGCAGCGGCGACCGGCCCACCCACGGCGGGCGGCTGTTCGCGTACGTCTACGACCCGGCGGTTCCCGGGCTGGATGAGCTGACCGCCGCCGCACACGCGGAGAGCGCCCACGTCAACGGGCTGGACCCGACCGCCTTCCCGTCCCTGCTCGCGATGGAGAACGCGTTGGTCGGTGCCGCCGCCCAGCTACTCGGGGGCGGGCCCGGCACCGCCGCGCCGGACGTGGTGGGCTCGGTCACCAGCGGGGGCACCGAATCGCTGATCCTGGCGGTGAAGGCGGCCCGGGACGCCCACCCCGAGGTCACCGAACCGCGGATCGTGATGCCGGTCACCGCCCACGCCGCGTTCGCCAAAGCCGGCCACTACCTGCGGGTGGCCGTGGACATGGTGCCGGTGTCGGCGGAGACCCTGCGCCCCGACCCGGCCGCCATCGCCGCCGCGATCCGCCCCGAAACCGTGCTGGTCGTCGCCTCCGCCCCGGGATACGCGCACGGGGTCATCGACCCGGTCAGCGAGATCGCGGCGGTCGCCGCCGACGCCGGGGTGCGCTGCCACGTGGACGCCTGCTTCGGTGGCTGGGCCCTGCCCTGGCTCCGCCGCCTCGGCGAACCGGTGCCGGCGTTCGACTTCGCCGTACCCGGGGTCACCTCGATCTCGGTTGACCTGCACAAGTACGCGTACACCCCGAAGGGCGTGTCGATCCTGCTGCACCGGGACCCGGAGCTGCGGAAGCCGCAGTACTTCGTGCACGCCGACTGGCCCGGCTACACGATGATCAACCCAGTGATCGCCTCCACCCGCTCCGGCGGGCCGATCGCCGCGGCCTACGCGACCCTGCGTCACCTGGGCGAGGACGGCTACCTACGGTTGGCGGCGGCGACCCGGGACGCGGTGCGGGAGCTGGCCGACGTCGTCCGGGCCGCGGACGGGCTGCGGCTCGTGGCCGATCCCGAGTCGACCGTGATCTGCTTTACCGCGACCGATCCGGAGCTGGACCTGCTCGTGCTCGTGGACGAGCTGGCCGCTCGGGGCTGGCACACCCAACCGCAGCTCGCCCACGCCGGTCTACCGCGCACCGTGCACCTGACGGTGACCGCGTCGGTGGCGCCGGCGGTGGCGAAGTTCGGCGTTGACCTGGCCGACGCCATCGCGGCGACCCGGGCGGCCGGGCCGGTCACGCTCCCCGCGGAACTGCTCGCCCTCGCCCGCTCACTGACCCCGGAAGGGCTCACCCCGGACCTGGTCGCCGGCCTGGCCGGCGGGCTCGGTCTCGGCCTGGGCGCGACGGCGGACGCCGGGCCGGCCGCGCCGGTGCCGGACCGGATGGCCGTGGTGAACACCCTGCTCGAAGCGGTTCCGGCGGCGCTGCAGGAGCGCCTGCTCATGGAGTTCGTCGGCCTGCTGCAACGACCCACCTGGTCCCACGACTGACGGGGGTACGCCCTGAGCGGCGCCGCCGGCTTACGCTCGGCGCAACCGGGTCGACACCGGCCCGGTTGCGCCGGGCGCTGCCGCGCTCGACGTCGGCCCGGTTGCGTCGAGCGCTGCCGCGGGCGCTGTGGTTGACTGTCGTACCGGGAACGGACGAGGGAGGCTGCGAGGTGCAGGTGCCGGCTGTGCTGGGCGAGCCGATCCGATTCGTGCTGAACTGGGGCCGGCGCTACTCGCTCTGGGTCTTCAACTTCGGCCTTGCCTGCTGCGCCATCGAGTTCATCGCCACCAGCATGAGCCGGCACGACTTCATGCGCCTCGGGGTGATCCCGTTCGCGCACGGCCCCCGGCAGGCCGACCTCATGGTGGTGTCGGGCACGGTCACCGACAAGATGGCCCCCGCCATCAAGCGGCTCTACGACCAGATGCCCGAGCCGAAGTACGTGATCTCCTTCGGTGCCTGCTCGAACTGCGGTGGTCCCTACTGGGACTCGTACTCGGTGACCAAGGGCGTTGACCAGCTCATCCCGGTCGACGTGTACGTCCCGGGCTGCCCGCCCCGGCCGGAGGCGCTGCTGCACGGCATCCTGCGGCTGCAGGAGAAGATCGCCGCCGAGGAGGCCGGTATCGGCGGGGTTCCCCGCCCGGACGCCCTGGCCGCGCCGGCCGACGCCCCCGCCCCCGCCCCCGCCCCCCGCTCCACCGAGTCGCTGACCGCCCCGCCGGTCCGCCCGCCCGACCCGTCCTGACCCCGCCCCGCCCCGACCCGTCCTGAGCCCGTTCCCTGCTGCCCGGTTCCCTGCTGGGGCGGCCCCAGCTCAGGCGGTGAGGTCCAGGACCACCTTGATTTTCCCTTCGCTGACCTCGTACGCGGCGGCGAAGTCGGACATCGGTATCCGGTGGGTGATCAGGGAGTCCAGCCACGAGCGGTCGGCCCGGGCCAGGGCCGCCGCGGCCTGTTTCCAGTGCCGGCGGTTGGCGTTGACCGACCCGATGACCACGGTGTTCTCCAACACGAGCGTCCGGTTCAGCGCCCCGGCGTCGAAGTCGATGGTCCGACCACCGCTGGACACGCCGGTCAGGCAGACGATGCCGGTCGGGCCGACCTTGCACATCGAGTCCAGTACCACCGTCGGGTTGCCGGTGCACTCCACCAGCACATCCGGCTGGAGGTCCACCTCGTTGACCGACGCGGTGTGGTAGTTGGCACCGAGCGCTCGGACCAGCTCCGGCTTCGGCCCCGTCGTGTTTCGGTCCAGTACGTGCACGCTCAGTCCACGTTGGGTGGCGAACAGCGCGGCGAGCAGGCCGATCGGCCCGGCTCCGGTGACCAGGACGTTCCGCGGGTCCCACCGGGCGCGGTGGCCGACCCGTTCGATCTGCTCCCACGCCTTGGCGACCACGCTGGCTGGTTCCAGCAGCACCCCCACCTGGGCGAGGGCGGCATCGAGCGGCACGGCGAAACGTGGCTGCACCCGCCACCGGTCCCGCGCGAAGCCGGGCAGCCCCTTGATGCCGTGCTCGGTGTACAGCCCATTGCGGCACATGTCCCACTCGTCCACGGCGCAGTTCCGGCAGGGCACCGGGTCGGGATGCCGTACGACCGCGGCCACCAGGTCCCCGCGGCGCAGGGTGCCGGTCGGGTCCGCCAGCACCCGGCCCAGCGACTCGTGCCCGATAACCAGCCGCTCCTGGTCGGGGGGCGCCTCGCCGTACTGGCCGGCGATGATCTCCTGATCGGTGCCGCAGATCCCCACCGCCAGCGCCTCGACCAGGATCGCGCCCTCCGCGGCGGCCGGCTCGGGCCACTCCTCGACCAGGCGGAGCGAGCCGGGGACCTGGGGAGAGACCGTCACCGCGCGCATGATCCTCATCTTCGCCGAGGGCGGCGGGCACTGGCGCCGAATGCCACCGCGGACCCCCGGTCGAGCCCCACCGGCCGGCGGAGCCCCGGTCGAGTCATCGGCCGCCCGCCCGCCCGGTGGAGAATGGCCCCCGCTGGGCAACGCACACCGACCCCGGCGGTCATAGGATCGGCGGCATGACTCTGGACGAGGTAGGCCAGCGGATGGTCGCGTTGCTCGCCCCGGTTGAGGTCACCACCTCGGTCTCCGGCGGTCAGGCCTACGCCCGCGCCACCGTTGACGTACCCGCGGAGAGCTGGACCGACGCGCTGCGCGCGGCCCGGGACGACGCCGAACTGGCCTGTGACTTCTTCGACTGGCTCTCCGCGGTGGACGAGTTGGCCGCCGGGTTCGACGTGGTGGCGCACCTGTGGTCCAGTACGCGTCGGCACGGGCTGCTGCTGCGCACCCGGGTGCCCCGCGCGGCGCCGCGGGTCGCCTCGGTGGTCGACATCTTTCCGGGTGCGGCCTGGCACGAGCGCGAGACACACGAGATGTTCGGCATCGACTTCGTCAACCACGTCGACCTCAAGCCGCTGCTGCTGCCCCCGGAGTTCGAGGGGCATCCGCTGCGTAAGGAGTTCGTCCTCGCCTCCCGGGTGGCCAAACCCTGGCCGGGGGCGAAGGAGCCGGGCGAGTCCAAGGCCGGTGGCGGTCGGCGGCCGATGCGCCCACCGGGCGTGCCCGCGCCGGGGGAGTGGGGCCCGGCGCCGACTCCCCCCGAGGGCGGGGGGACGGCCTGATGTCGCCCTGGGTGGAGCTGCTGCTGCGGGCCGGCGCGGTGCTGGTCGCCTTCCTCACCCTGCCGCTGCTGGTCGGCCAGGCCGAGCACAAGATCATGGCGCACATGCAGGGCCGGCTGGGCCCGATGTACGCCGGCGCCTTCCACGGCTGGGCGCAGCTGATCGCGGACGGCGTGAAGTTCGTGCAGAAGGAGGAGATCACCCCCAACGGGGCGGACCGCCCGGTGTTCCGGCTCGCCCCGGTGGTGGCCCTGGTGCCCTACCTGCTGGTGCTGATGGTGATCCCACTCGGGCCGGGTGATCTGGTCGGGCAACCGCTGGACATCGGGCTCTTCTTCGTGCTCGCCGTGGTCGGCGTCGGCGTGGTCGCCGTGCTGATGTCGGCGTGGGCCTCCGCCAACAAGTACAGCCTCCTCGGCGGTCTGCGCGCCGCGGCCCAGCTACTCGGCTACGAGTTGCCGTTCGTGCTCGCCGCCGCGTCGGTGGCGATGGCGGCCGGCACCCTGAGCCTGCCGGGCATCGTCGAGGCGTGGCAGCCCTGGTGGCTGATCTGGCAGGCCCCCGCGATGATTGTCTTCTTCGTGGCGGGGCTCGCCGAGATCCGGCGGCCGCCGTTCGACATGCCGATCGCCGACTCGGAGCTGGTGTTCGGCTACCTGACCGAGTACACCGGCCTGCGGTTCGCGTTCTTCCTGCTCGCCGAGTACGTGGGGGTCGTGGTGATCGCCGCGCTCACCACCGTGCTGTTCCTCGGCGGCTGGCAGGGGCCGTTCGCCGACGCGCAGCTCGGCTGGCTCTGGACGCTGCTCAAGGTCGCCGCGGTCAGCTTCGTGATCATCTGGTTCCGGGTCAGCTACCCACGCCTGCGTGCGGATCAGCTCCAACGGCTCTGTTGGCTGGTGCTGGTCCCCGTGTCGCTGGCCCAGCTCGTCCTGACCGTCACCGTCCGCATCGCCCTTTAGCGCATGCCGTCCCTTAGCGTTACGGGGTGATGCCTCGCAAGCTCGGCTACCTGTACGGCATCGGCGCGTACGTGCTCTGGGGCTTCTCCCCGCTCTACATGAGACTGCTGCGGCCGGCGGGCCCGGTGGAGATCCTGGCCCACCGGATCGTCTGGTCCGTGGTCTTCGTCGCGCTGGTGCTGGCAGCGATGCGCAACCGCAGCTTCCTGCGCGCGCTGCTGCGCAGACCGCGGGCCCTGGCCGCGCTCGGTATCGCCGCCGTACTGGTCGCCCTCAACTGGGGCACCTACATCTACGGGGTCAACTCCGAGCGGGTGGTGGAGACCTCCCTCGGATACTTCGTCAACCCGCTCGTCGTGGTGCTACTCGGCGTCTTCGTACTGCGGGAGCGGCTGCGCCCCGCGCAGTGGGCGGCACTGGGGGTGGGCGGGGCGGCGGTCGTGGTGCTGACCGTCGACTACGGCCGCCCACCGTACCTGGCGCTGGTCCTCTCGTTCACCTTCGCCGGGTACGGACTGGTCAAGAAGCGCCTCGGCCTACCCGCCGCCGAGGGGCTCTTCGTGGAGTCGGCGGTCCTCGCCCTACCCGCGCTCGCGTACCTGGCGTGGCTGGGTGGCACCGGCGGGGCCGCGTTCGGGGCGGTGTCGGCGGGACACACCGCCCTGTTGGTCTCGGCCGGTGCGGCAACCGCGATTCCCCTGCTGATGTTTGCTGGTGCGGCCAACCGACTGCCGTTCACCAGCCTCGGGATGCTTCAGTATCTCGCCCCGATTCTCCAACTCGGCTGCGGCGTCATCATCTTCCGCGAGCCCATGCCTCCCGCTCGCCTGGCGGGCTTCGCCCTGGTCTGGCTCGCGCTCGCCGTCTTCACCGTCGATGCCGTCCGCGCCGCCCGTCGCCTCACCCCGCAACCTGCGGAAGGAGCTTTGGCCGCGGTTCAACCCGGAGCGGGTACGTCACCGTCCCTGCGTCGCTAGCCCTATCGACGGTCACCATTGAAGCGGCTCGCGTTGGTAGAACAACTGCCCGGTGGGCCCGTCATCTGGCAGCGTCGCCAGCCAAGCGAAGGTGTCGGCAGCCTCGTCCGGAGTCTGCTCTGCTTTCCCATAGGCCATTCGGGTGGCGACCCTGCCTGGTGAGGCGGCGTTCACCAGGATGTTCGCCGCATGGAGCTCCGCGGCCAGGATGCAGGTCAAGGCGTTCAGCCCGGTTTTGGAGATTCGGTAGGCCACGCTGCCAGAATTCATCTGCCCGAAGGTGCTCATATGGGTAGTGACGTTTACGATGCGGCCATACCCGAGTTTGCGCATTTCGGGTATGGCTGCTGTGCAGCAACGCCAGGCTCCCATCAGGTTGGCATCAATGGTTGCGCGAACCTTCTCCATGTCTGCCGCACTTGCTTGCTGGCCTCGGTCGATGGCTACGGCGGCATTGTTTACCAGCACGTCCAGCCGACCAAAAGTGACTCCAGTGTCTGCCATCACCCGGACGACGCTCGCCGGGTCGGTCACGTCGAGTTGGTGCGACGAAACCGACAGCCCTTCCTCGCGAAGCTTCGCCGCAGCCTGTTCGGCAGCCCGTTCACTTCGGGCCGTCAGCACCGCATGTAGGCCTTGCGCGGCCAGTCGCCGCGTGATCGCGTAGCCGAGTCCTCGGTTGGCTCCCGTAACAACCGCTACGCGCTTCCCAACGTTGTTCATCCGACTATGTGATCAAACCGTGGAGTTGATCGTCCAGAACGGTGTGCTCGGGAATGGAGGCGGGCGTCGTGCTTCACAGTGTGCTGGGGGCGCGGCTACGGTCGGAAGGGTTTGGCCGTCTGCGCGAGAGCCTTTGGGTGGGGCTGGGGTTGCGGGTGGCGCGGTATTGGAGTCGATCAACCGGTTCGTGGAGGGCGGTTGGAGATGGCGACTGGAGAGATGACCGCTGCGGCGTTTTTGGTGGCGGAGCTGCGGCGGGCGCGGGTTCGGCGGGGCTGGAGTCAGGAGGAGTTGGCCAAGTTCATCAACTATTCACCGTCGATGATCAGCGCGGTGGAGTTGGGGCAGGCGCCCCCGACCAGCAAGTATCTCGAGCAGTTCGACAAGGCGCTGGACACCGGCGGCCTCTTCACCCGCATGTTGGCGAATCTGGTCAGTCTGGATCGTGCCCAACCGTGGCTACGCGGCGGCGGCGAGATCGTTTCGCAGGCGCGGGTGCTGCGGTGGTTCGAACCGCTCTACGTTCCCGGCCTGCTCCAGACCGAGGCATACGCCCGCGCCGTCTTTGAGGCGGGTGGCCTGCTTGAGGCAGCGGAGGTGGAGGCTCGGCTCAACGAGCGGATGGAAGGACAGCGCATCCTCTACGACGAGGAGCAGCCGCGCCTGGTGGCGGTGGTAGACGAGGCCGCTCTGCGTCGTCAGGTCGGGACCCGCAAGACCATGTACGACCAGACTGCTCACCTCGCCCGGGTGGCGACCGAGCATCCCCGTGTTCGGTTACACGTCGTGCCACTGTCAGGGCAGGAGTATCCGGGGATGGGCGGGCCGTTCATCCTCGCGACCCTCCGTGAGGAGACAGAGTTGGCGTTCCTGGCAACGCAGGTGGGTGGGCAGGAAGTCGATCAACCGTCGGATCTCGGGCGGTTGCAACGGGTCTGGGAAGCTAGCCTTGGCGAGGCGTTGCCTCCACAGAAGTCGATCGAACTGGTGAGGGAAGTGACGGAGTCATGGACTTGACGGGTGCTACCTGGCGGAAGAGCAGTCGCAGTGCTCAGACCAACGACTGTGTCGAAGTGGCAACGAACCTGGCCGGTGTGGTGGGGGTGCGGGACAGTAAGGATCCGGCGGGGCCGGCGCTGAACATCGATCCAGGTTCCTGGCGGTCCTTCCTGGCCTCGCTGCAACGCTAGTGCCCATCGTCCAGGTCCGTGGGTGAACCCATTCTGGTCGGATCAAGGCTCGCTGCTGGGAGGTTTACCCAATGACCACGCGCGCGACCGTGCCGGACGGTAGGGCCTACGAGGCCCTGATATTTGACTGGGATGGCACCCTGGTGGACTCCAGTAAGGTCTGTTTTACGGCCTTGGTGCGTGCGATGGCAGATGTGGGAGTGAAGCTAGATCCGGATTGGTATTGGCCGCGGCAGGCGATTGCGTCGCCGGACCTGCTGCTCGTGTGGGAGCAGGAGTTTGGCCATCTGCCGGAACCGATTGACGAAATTATCGGCAGGTGCCGCAGGTACGTGCGGGCCGCCGCCCCCAAGCTCAAGGTGATCGACGAAGTGGCCCTGGTCGCGCGCACCGCACGGCAGCGCGGCCAGCGGCTCGGCATCGGCTCGAACTCGTCCGGAAACGTCGTGGCTGCCGGGCTCGCAGCGACAGGCCTTGCAGCCTTGTTTGATGTCGTCGTCACCTGGAGTGATGTGCCGCGGGGCAGGGGCAAACCCGAGCCGGATATCTTCTTGCTGGCTGCCCAGCGGCTCGATGCTGAGCCGGCCGACTGCTTAGTCTATGAGGACACGCAGGCGGGTGTCGAGGCGGCCAATTCGGCAGGCATGACGGCGTTCAACGTGCAGACCGGCGTCCTGAGTGGGCCTACCGGAATGACGCCCCTGCCACGATAAGCCGCGGCGCGATCGTGTCGGGATTACCGCCACCACTGGTGGTGCCCAGCACGCGTGGCTCGATCACCCGGCTCGGGACCAGGGCGGAGGTGGCCGTCGCGGTGTCTTCCGCTGGCCATTGCTCGACTTGAGCTAGCGAGCGTTCAAACGCCCTGGCCGCCGCAGTCCGCCAGCGCAGTGGGGTGTTTGTGGCGGTGAGCTGTAGTAGAATCACGGCGAACGCTCTGGGCGCCCTTGGCCACCAGAGTTCTGGCTCTAATTTTGGGTGGCGCTCACCGGTCCGGTGAGCGCCATTCCGCTTTCAATGCCCTGCCCCAGCAAGTCCGGCATGACGGTGGACGGTCAGCCCTTTACGCTGAGCCGGCATGCCAGTGTTGGCCTCGGGCTGGAAGTGGCCAACCAGAACTGAGAGGATACCGAAGCGCTTCGGGCTCAGCCCACCGACTCGCCACGATTGGCGCGGGCCATACGAACTGCCTGGATGTTGCCGACTGCGAGCCCGAACACGAACCCCGATAAGAATGCAGCGCCGACTCCGTCCACGCCGACGATCCAGGAGAGGTTCAAGCCGAGGAGTCCGAGTGCCAAGGAAAGCAGGCTGAACCGAGTCGGGATCGCCTCGCCTCTGAGCCAACAACGGATCGCAGAGATTGTCAGGCCCGCGCTGGACGCCGCTGCGACGACGAACGGTAATACTACGAGCGCGACCTCGGCATCTGATAGCGCGAAATAGACCGCCACGGCCAATGCTCCCACGGCCAGCCCGGCCGACACCGGAATCGCGTTGGACGGCCAGGCACGGTCATCTCGCATTCCTGGTTTGACTCCACCATCCGCCACGGCGGGTGAGTGTAGTCAATCGGCCTCCCTAAGGGATGTCTCGTAACCCCGATGTCCGTCTGTTAGGGACAGTCGTGCAGGATGTTCGGGGTGCAGGTGATCACGTCAGCCCGCCCGGAGTGGATCTTCCCGTTCACCGGATTGCAGCC
>NZ_JABZED010000040.1:38400-38592 GCF_013416675.1 Salinispora sp. H7-4 | reverse complement strand
GTCCACCACGAGCGCCGTGGGGGTGTTCTCGCCGGGGGCGAAGAAGTTTCCGGCGCTCACCACGGCCAACTGGTACTGCGAGAATACGAGGTTCCCGCCGACGGCCAGCGTCCCCTCGTTCTCCGTGCCGATCAAGGTCGCGTTTCCCTCGGTCATGACCAGGAATCCTTGGGTGGCCTGGACGGGGTCGAT
>NZ_JABZED010000040.1:0-38289 GCF_013416675.1 Salinispora sp. H7-4 | reverse complement strand
TCGGGCCGACGGGCGCGGCGTTGACCACGTTGCCCATCATCACGAATGCGGTGGTGGCGGCTACCGCAGCGGTCGCGGTGGCGCGGGTGGTCATCACCTTTGCGTTTCTGTTCATGATTTCCCATCACATTGACGACTCTTTGCCCCCCTAGGTGATGATAGGTACGGAATGGGCGATTCATGCGTCTTGACCTGCCCGGGCCTGTCGAGTCGAGACCGCGTAGCACCAGACCGCGGCCAGTGCGCCCGACCGCACCCCCGCGGTACTGCATGCCGGCGCGGGGGCGCTCCGGCTAGGTGCGAACCGGGGCTGATGCCGGCGACGGGAAATGCCGCCGGATCGAATTAGTCCTCAACATGGCGTGGGCGACGACGACGTAGGCCACGGTGGGGCTGAGCACAGCGACCATGCTGCCCAGGCACGCCAGCATTGTGCCGGCAGCCGACGCGTCGGTTGCTACCGCCACGACGACAATATAGATCGAGGTCAGCGTGGCGGTGGCGGTGAACGTCATCACCAACCTCAGAAAGAGACGCCCATGTTTCGTGGCCGCCTCGCCGACCAGGCCGGCTGGCAAGAACAGCAGCGGCACCAGAACGGTGCCGAGCACGGCAGCAAGCAGCACCGTCATCGGCCCGGCTAGCCGACCACCCAGCGGTGCATTGGTCAACACCGCAAGTGCGAACAGCCCTGTGTAGGCGACGGCCGCCTGCGCGACGAACACCCACCAGGCCACAACCGCGCCTAAAAGGTGCCGGGCAGCCTTTGCGAGCATGGTGTATCCCCCCCATACCACGACTTCAGCAGCTCCCACGTCCAGCTGGCGTCGTCGTCGGTCTCTCTACGGTCGGCGTGGAGGCGAATGCCCGACGACGCTTCGGCGTGGCGCTCCCACCCGGCCGGCACACCACGTGGTTGGTTCGGACGCGGCCGGCGTCAGGACGGTTCATAGGCCAGATTGGGTCGCAGCCACCGCTCGGCGTCGGCGACGCTGATGGCGCGGCGGGCGGCGTAGTCTTCGATCTGGTCCCTGCCGATCCGGCCCACGGTGAAGTATTTCGCCGCCGGGTTGGCGAAGATCAGCCCACTGACGCTGGCGGCCGGCGTCATCGCGAAGGACTCCGTCAGGCCGATGCCGAGCTCGGTGGCCTTCAGCAGGTCGAACAGGTCCTGCTTCTCGCTGTGGTCCGGGCTGGCGGGATAGCCGAGCGCCGGCCGGATGCCCCGGAAGCGTTCGGCGTGCAGGTCGGCGAGGTCCGGCGTGGCGTCTGGCTCGAACCAGTCGCGGCGGGCCTTCAGGTGGATGTACTCGGCGAAGGCTTCGGCAAGCCGGTCGGCCAGCGCCTTGACCATGATCGCGCGGTAGTCGTCGTGCTGGGCCTCGTAGTGCGCGGCCAGGGAGTCGGCGCCGTGGATGGTCACGGCGAAGCCACCCAGGTGATCACCTTCGGGGGCGACGTAGTCGGCCAGGCAGCGGTTGTTGCGGCCGGCCGGTTTCACCGTCTGCTGGCGTAGCATCGGCAGGCGCACCGCGTTGCCGAGGACGATGTCGTCGCCCTCGGAGTGTGCGGGCCAGAAGCCGTAGACGCCTCGGGCCTGGAAGGAGCCATCCTTCGTGATCTTGTCCAACAGGGTGTTGGCGTCGTCGTAGAGCTCGCGGGCGACCGGCTGATCCAGGATCGCCGGGAACTTGCCCTTGAGCTCCCAGGCCAGAAACAGGAACTGCCAGTCGATCATCTCGCGCAGCTCGGGCAGGGTGGGCTGGACCGTCCGCCAGCCGGTGAAGGCCGGGGTCGGCAGGTCGCTGAAGTCGACCTGCTCGCGGTTCGCGCGGGCCTCAGCCAAGCCGAGCATCGGCTGGGAGCGCCGGTTGGCATGCGCCTCGCGCAGCTGCTCCTGCTCTGCGCGGTTGGCGCGGTCCAGCTCGCGGGCCCGGCCGTCGTCGAGCAGGTCGGAGACCACGCCGACGACCCGGGACGCGTCGAGCACGTGCACGGTCGTGCCGTCGTACGCGGGGGCGATGCGTACGGCGGTGTGTTGACGCGATGTGGTGGCCCCGCCGATCAGCAGGGGCATCTTGAGGCCGCGGCGCTGCATCTCGGCGCCGACGGCGACCATCTCGTCCAGTGACGGCGTGATCAAGCCGGACAGGCCGATCGCGTCGGCGCCCTCGGCGACGGCTGTGTCCAGAATCCGGCCGGCCGGAACCATCACGCCCAGGTCGATGACCTCGTAGTTGTTGCAGCCCAGGACCACGCCGACGATGTTCTTGCCGATGTCGTGCACATCGCCCTTCACGGTCGCCAGCACGACCTTGCCCTGCCCGCGGCCGGGGTCGATCCGGCCCTCCAGGCGGGCCTGCTCCTTCTCGGCTTCCATGAACGGTTCGAGGTAGGCGACCGAGCGCTTCATGACCCGGGCGCTCTTGACCACCTGCGGCAGGAACATCTTGCCGGCGCCGAAGAGGTCGCCGACGATCTTCATTCCGTCCATCAGCGGACCCTCGATGACGTTGAGGGGTCGGGGGAGGCCCTGCCGGGCCTCCTCCGTGTCCTCTTCGATGAAGTCGACGATGCCGTGGACCAGCGCGTACGAGAGCCGCTCGTGCACCGGCGTCTCGCGCCAGGAGAGGTCGACCGCACGCTTCGTGCCGGAACCGGTGACGGTCGACGCGAAGGTGACCAGGCGGTCGGTGGCGTCCGGGTGCCGGTCGAAGATCACGTCCTCGACGAGCTCGACGAGGTCGGCGGGGATGTCGGCGTACACCGCGAGCTGGCCGGCGTTGACGATGCCCATGTCCAACCCGGCGCGGACAGCGTGCAGCAGGAACGCCGAATGCATCGCCTCGCGAACCACGTCGTTGCCCCGGAAGGAGAATGACAGGTTGGAGATGCCACCGCTGGTGCGGGCACCCGGGCAACGTGCCTTGATCAGCGGGAGGGCGTCGATGAACGCCTTCGCGTACCCGTTGTGCTCGGCGATGCCGGTGGCGACCGCGAGGACGTTCGGGTCGAAGATGATGTCCTCCGGCGCGAACCCGACCTGCTCGACGAGCAGATCGTAGGCCCGGGCGCAGATGGACACCTTCCGGTCGGTGGTGTCGGCCTGGCCGTCCTCGTCGAAGGCCATCACCACCACGCCGGCACCGTAGTCGTGGATCCGGCGGGCCTGCGCCAGGAACGACTCCGTGCCTTCCTTGAGGCTGATGGAGTTGACCACGGCCTTGCCCTGCACGCACTTGAGGCCGGCTTCGAGCACCGTCCACTTCGAGCTGTCGATCACCACCGGGATCCGAGCGACCTCGGGCTCGGTGGCGATGAGGTTGAGGAAGGTCGTCATGGCGTGCTCGCTGTCGAGCAGGTCCGCGTCCATGTTGACGTCGAGCAGGTTGGCGCCGCCGCGGACCTGCTCCAGGGCCACGTCGACCGCGCCCTGATAGTTGTCCGACTCGATGAGCCGACGGAACTTGGCCGAGCCGGTGACGTTGGTGCGCTCACCGATCATCACGAACCCGGTGTCCGGTCCGATCGCGAACGGCTCCAACCCACTGAACCGGGTGGCTTCAGGCTGGGCGGCAACCGTCCGCGGCGGGATGCCGGCCACGGCGGCGGCGATCCGGGCGATGTGCTCCGGTGAGGTGCCGCAGCAGCCACCGGCGATGTTGAGGAGGCCGGACGCGGCAAACTCGCCGATCAGCCCGGCGGTTTCCTCCGGCGTCTGGTCGTAGCCGCCGAAAGCGTTCGGCAGACCGGCGTTGGGGTGACACGCCACGTAGCTTCCGGCGATCTTGGAAAGCTCCTCGACGTGCGGGCGCATCTCGGCCGCACCCAGCGAGCAGTTCACGCCGACGACCAGCGGGTCGGCCCGCTCTACCGAGCGCCAGAATGCCTCCACCGTCTGCCCCGACAGCGTCCGGCCGCTGAGGTCGACGATGGTGACGGAAATCCACAGCGGCAGCTGCGGCGCGACCTCACGAGCTGCGGCGATTGCCGCTTTCGCGTTCAACGTGTCGAAGATCGTCTCGATCAGCAGGAGGTCGACACCGCCCTCGGCCAAGGCCGAGATCTGCTCCGCGTACGCGTTGCGCACCTCGTCGAAGTCGACGGCGCGATACGCCGGGTCCTCGACCCGCGGCGACAGCGACAGCGTCACGTTCAGCGGCCCGATCGAGCCGGCCACGAAGCGGTTGTCGAACTCGTCCGCCGCCTGCCGGGCCAGCCGCGCGCCCTGAACGTTCATCTCCCGAACCAGTGACTCAAGCCCGTAGTCGGCCTGGCCGATGCTCGTCGCCGTGAAGGTATTGGTGGTGGTGATATCGGCGCCGGCGGCCAGATACTGCCGGTGTACGTCCAGGATGACGTCAGGTCGGGTGAGGTTGAGCAGGTCGGGGTCGCCAGTGACGTCCTGCGGGTGGTCGACGATCAGGTCGCCTCGATAGTCCGCGGCGGTGAGCTTCGCGGCCTGCAGCATCGTGCCCCAGGCGCCGTCCAGCACCAGAACCCGCTGCGACATCAGCTGCCGCAGCGACGATGCCGTGCTCTTCTGGCTCAGTAACGCGCTCAAGCGGCCGCCTCCAAAGCTCGGAGGCGCCCTTGCTTTTAACAGATCAGGGCCGAGCGTGGCGGGCTCTGCCCGTCGCAGCGCCTCTCGACCCGAGCCAGATAGTACCCGATCCGCGTGCCTGGGCGTCCCCCATGAGACGTCGGCATCTGGCTGCCACGGTCGCCCGGCGAGCCCGATCATGACGAGCACCGCCCTTCACGGGCGATGTAGCGGCGGAGCGAGTCGATTCTGACGGTGAGCACGTGGATCTGCTGCACCGATGGGTGACATCTGAGCTGGCTTGTGGCGCTAGCCCCGGTCTTGACCGGTAGTGGACTCGTCGGACGCAGGTTGATCGAGGATGTCCAGCATCTGAAGGACCTGACGCCGTACCGCCGGAGTCATGTTGCCGGCTCGCATGGCGATCATCCGTACCTGTCGGTCGGCGAGCTGTCGACGGAACTCCTGGGATTCGTCGTCCTCATCCAGAAAGTAGGAGGCGGTGATGGGCGGGGCTTCGTCGGCCCGCCGCTGCTCGAAGAAGCGGGCGATGGCCCTGAGTACGGCGACGGTTGGGTTGGTGTTGGTGCCGGACCGGAGGGTCGCCAGATAGACCCGGGACACGGTGGTGTCGTGGGCAGGGTCGTCGCTGATAGCCCGCGCAACCTGGGGCGTTGAATACTCACGCCGGCGGCCCTGCTGGTCGACCCAGGTCACCGTGGCGAACAGTTCGTTCAGGCGCTCGGCCACCGTCGACTGGGCAGACGAATCGGGACCTGACCTGCGGCCGGCGACCGAGGCCGGGCTGGACCCACTCGCGGCTGTGCTACTGCCCTCCCGGGTCATGTGTCACCTCTGGTTAACGGATTCGCTGAAGGAATGAGTTGACCATGATAGGGGTTAACTATAGTGTCGCGTCGGTGGATGCATGCCCGGTCTCCCGGTGGTATCCGGCCGATCACGGGGCGGCCGAGATCGAACTGGAGTCGGGCGTGCTTCCGCCACTGGGCCGATGATCTCTCATCCGACGGGCGATGCGAACCAGCGAGCGGGCGTCGGAATCCAGGTCATGGCCGCCGTCGATCACCATCGGTTCGGCGGCCGCCACCGGTGCGTCCGTGGCTTTCGCCCGTAATGCCGCCGTGATCATCGTCATCCGGGTGATGTCGGCGATGTCGGCGTCCGACCTGCCCGCCCGACGCAGCTCTGCCTCCATGTTCGCCATCGCGGCGCGGTCGTAGTAGGGGGCGAGTTGCACCAGCCCGTCGCGGATCTCGATCATCCGTCGGTAGAAGCGACGATGGGTGCCGTGCTGGCCGAACAACTTGTACCAGGGCCGCGTCTCAAGCCGCGACAACGCCAGGTCGGGGAAGGCTTCATGCAGCGCCGACCACAGTGGTTGCAGTTCGCGGTACTGGCGGCGATGCGCCCTCCAGATCGCGGCGGCGGCCAGCATTCCGGCAAACGCCGAGTAGCTGACGCCGACAACAAAGATCAGGGTGCCGACTCCGATCAGTGCTACGTACGTACTGTTGATCGTTTCGACGGTCGGCTGGGGGAGTGCGTCCACGAGTTGGGCAATGGCCAGTGCTGACTTGGTCAGTTCGGCGGCGAGGTAGGTGACTACTGCCAGGCAGATCATGATCAGCCCATGCCGGAGCCGAGCAACTCGAGTGACCCGGATGAAGCCGACACACCACCACAGGGTCTGGGAGTGAACGTATCCCAGGTAGCCAAGCACTGCGAGCACGAACACCGTGGCGTGTGGATCGTCACCGACCGCGGTCGAGGCTGGCGCGGTTTGGACGGCGAGCGGTGCGATGCTCCAGGTGGTAGTGACAACCGCCAGGGCTGCTAGCAGTAGCAGCGCCTCCAGACGTACCCGGCGTTGAGCTGCTGGGCCGCGCACCGTATAGGTGAAGAACGCCAGGAGGAAGTAGACCGCTGTCATGATGCCGAGGTTGATCGTCAGGGAGTGTAGACCGGTTGCGAATCGGTCCAGCACACCCGACACCGAGGGGAGGCCGAGGGTGAACATGGCGGCGATGCAGGCGATGCACGCCGTCAGGGCCCGTAGCGGATAGTCATCAGGAGCGCGGGACAGCTGAATGCTCTTGTTCGCCACTCCGATCCAGAGCGTTACGACCACTGCCGTCAGCAGAGCAGGAGCCATAGCTACATCCAACCGTGGTGGTGATCGAGGGACGTGCCAATGCGATCGACGCCCGGATGGTCGTGGGAAGAAGCCGTGCGGTGCAGCGGATTCAGCACGCTGGCCCACTCCAGGATGACTGTCGCCACCAGTTCGGCTTCCCGCTCGTGGGCGGAGTCGTAGCAGGTGCGACGGAGGGCGCGGGTGGTGCCGTTGGGTTTCACCGGCGTGAGCAGGTCGAGCCCTTCGCTTTCGGTCTCGTCGCTGGGGTGATCGGCGATGATATGGCCGATCTCATGCAGGATGATGTGGTCCTGGTGTGGCGCTGTGGTCTCCTTCTGGAAGAAGATTACATCCGCGGAATCGGTCATGACCCACAGCCCGAAAGGGCCGGGAATCTGGATCGGGTAGGGCACCAAGCGGATTGGCCGGCCGCGGCGTTCAGCGAGCCGACGACACAGTTCCCGCACGTCGAGCGGTGGGCGAATGTCCAGTTCACGCAGCAGCGCCCGGCAACTCTTGCGCAGTGCTCGCTCCCGCACCATCGCTCTACTCCAGACTGTCGCTGTCGTACCCGGTCGAGTGCGAGGCACAATACCCCATTGACTCGATTGTCGGACACCGCCGATATCTCGTAGCCTGTCCCGAGTGACCACTGCTCTCATCGCCGGGGGTGGCATCGCGGGCACCGCCACCGCCATCGCCCTACGGACTGTCGGCATCAGCTCTGTTATCTACGAGGCGTACCCGAGCGGGGGTGAGGACGCCGGCGCTTTCCTCACGATCATGCACAACGGCATGGCCGCACTGCACGAGATCGAAGCCGACCAGGCGGTGATCGACGCGTCGTACCCGGCGAATGCGGTGTCCCTCCTCGACGCCAGCGGCAGCCTGCTGGAACAACGGGCCATCGATCCACCAGGACGGACGCTCACCCGAGCGGCGCTCTACCGGGTGCTGCAGGGTGAGGCAACTCGCCGTGGAGTGCGCATCGACCACGGTCGCCGGCTGGTCAACGCCACGGTTGAGGACGGCGGTATTCGGGCCTCCTTCGCCGACGGCAGTGTGGTCCACGGCGACTTCCTCGTCGGTGCCGACGGGCTTCATTCAGTGGTCCGTCACGTCATCGACCCCGACGCACCACGTCCGCGCTACACCGGCCAGCACGTCGTCTACGGGTATGCCGCGGAAGGTCGGGGCCGCACCGCGCCCGACGCGTACCACATGATGTTTGGCAGTCGGGCCTTCTTCGGGTACACGACACCATCGGCCGGGCGTACCTGGTGGTTTGCCCGGTTCAACGCCACCGAGCTGACCCAGCGGATCCGGCCTGAGGATTGGCAGCGCCGCGTGCTGGACATGTTTCGCGACGACTCCGGACCGGCAGCGGAGATCGTCGCGGCGACCGGCGACACCATCGTGGGCAGTAACTCCTACGACATCCCCACCACCCCAAAATGGCACAACGGATCGATGGTGTTGGCCGGTGATGCCGCGCACGCGGCATCACCGGCCGCCGCACAGGGCGCCTCGATGGCGCTGGCGGACGCCGTGGCGCTGGCGCGCTGTCTGACAGCCCCAGGCGACCTGCGGAATGCCTTCGACACCTATGAGCTGCTGCGCCGGGAACCGACCGAGGAGACGGTGGCCGCGAGTGCCCAGCTGAGCAGCAACGGGACCCGGCCACCGGCCGGGCCTCCCGCTACCGGTTGACGACTAGGCCACCTTCCGACCAGCTGGCGACGGCGCAAAGGCGGCAGCTAGTTCGGCCCGGTGCCGATACAGCAACGTGGCCATCCACAGGGCGACGAGGAAACCTCCGACTCCGCTGACGGCGAAGGCGGTGGGAATGCTGGTAGCCGCCGCCAGCGCGCCGCCGGCGAGGGCGCCGATCGGGATACCACCCCAGACCAGTGTCCGGTAGGCGCCCAGCACCCGACCGAACAGTTCCTCGGGGATGAGCGCTTGGCGCAGCGACATCGTGAGCACATTGCTGATCGAGGTGAAGAACGCGGCCAGGCCGAACAGCGTGCTGCCAAGTACCGCGTTGTCGAAAGCCTTCGGATAGGGGTGCGTTCACCGGTCGTTGTCGAGACGGGAGTGGAGGTGCATGTCGTGCCAGCCATCGGTGTGGCGGGCCTCGGCGCGCTTCGTGCCTTCCATCGTGAAGCCGGCGTACTGCGCGACCCGGCAGGATGCGGTGTTCACCGTCGAGTGGCAGAGTTCGACGCGGTGGAGCCGGAGGGTGGCGAAGGACCAGGTGGTGACCGCGGCCAGCGCGCGGGGGGCGACCCGACGACCGCGCGCCTCCGGCAGCACCCAGTACGACACCTCCGCCAAGCCCTCGGCCAGGTCCACCCGGCGCAGGCTGATCTGTCCTACGACGTGTTCCGCGGCCAGCACGGCCCAACCGGCGCCGGTCTCCCCGCTCCAGCGGTCGGACCAGGCGGCTATCCAGTCATCAGCTTCGTCGTCGGTCATCGAGCGACAGTGCCAGCGCTGGATGGTTGGGTCGGCGTAGCCAGCCACGACAGCGCGCCGATCTGACGGTTGCCAGGGGCGAAGCAGCAGATCCTGCGCGGTGAGCTCGGGTTGCGTCAGCGCCGCCATCGAGCCGCGCGGCAGTGCGGGGGAGGCGAGTCGCGGCATGAGGCCACTGTAGATCGGGCAAGCGTTAGGCGCCGGGCTGCGGAACCCACCAGTCGCCGAGGACTTTGTGCAGGATCGGCACGACGGCGATGTGCAAGATTGTCAGGATTAGGCCGATGGCGAGGCCGAGAGTGCCGCGGTCTCGCCGTTCGCCGTCGCCGGAGGGGGCGGCATGAGGGGCCGAACGTGCCCACGGATGCTCCCGGACCAGCCAGAACAACAAGCCGAGACCCAGCGGTGTTATGTAGATCAGCCAAAACCAGAACCATCGGGTGCCCCGGCGTGGCGGTGGACCGGCGATTACGACGCCAAGAATGACCACGGCGAGAAGGAAGGCTATCCCGGCCGTGCTGGATGCCCCCGGGGGCAGGGTGCCGCCTCGCTGCTCGATCCCGGCGGCGCGTAGCTGCTGCGCGATGCCGGCGGCTCCAGGCCCAAAATAGCCGTCATCGTCGATGGAAACCCCTACCTGCTCGAAAGTGGTGGTGTCGGTCCAGTACGACCGACCATCGGAGGTTTTCCACGCGAAGAATGGCCCGAGCTGGCTGGAGCTCTGTCGCAGATCGGGAGTTCCGAACCAACCATCCGCTTCGGTGCTGTTCCATTGGTCGCCCCACTGAAAGGCTGTCACGCGGCTGGCCGCGGCTTCGGCACGCGCCTTCTCGTAGCTCTGCTCCCGCGGAGTCGTCCACCAGGCGGCAATCGCCGTCACCAGCCACAGTAGGACCAGGGCGAGCCGCAGCGCACTCCACCATCGTCGGCTCCGGTCAACCGTGCTGATGACAGGCGATTCCACGGACGCATTGTCGCAGGACGGGGCCAGCCCCAATAATCCGGTGATCTCTACGGTTGTCTTCGCAATACTGGGCGGACGAGGTCGAGACCGTAGTCGCCGAGCACGAGCACGCGACCCGGTTTTCGGTAGACCTGTGAAATCGTGACCGTCGGGAAGTGCCAATCATGACGTACGCCGTGCTGCCCTTCACCCGGGCTCCGGTCCGGGTGTGGACCGATCCGTACAGCATCGAACCGCAGGCCGCTGCGCAACTCCGCAACATCGGCACCCTGCCCTGGGTGCAGGGCGTCGCCGTGATGCCCGACGTGCATTTCGGTAAGGGCGCCACCGTCGGCTCGGTCATCGCGATGCGGCAGGCCGTCTCGCCGGCCGCCGTTGGTGTCGATATCGGCTGCGGCATGTCGGCCGTGCGGACCTCGCTGACCGCGGCCGACCTGCCGGACGACCTCGCGGGGCTGCGGCACGCCATCGAGGACGCGATCCCGGTCGGCTTCGCCCAGCGCAAGAAGGCGGTGAACCCGCGTCGGATCTGGGGGTTGGCGCAGGCGGGATGGGAAGACTTCTGGCGGCGCTTCACCGACCTGCACGCCGGGGTCGCCCGGCTGGAAAGCCGAGCGATGAACCAGATGGGGACCCTCGGCGGCGGAAACCACTTCATCGAGGTCTGCCTGGAGCAGAGTGGTGTCGATGCGGGCCGGGTGTGGTTGATGTTGCACTCCGGCTCCCGGAACATCGGCAAGGAGTTGGCGGAGCGGCACATGGCCATCGCCCGGAAGCTGCCGCACAACGCCGCCCTGCCCGACCGTGACCTGGCGGTCTTCCTCGCCGGGACGGCGGAGATGGACGCCTACCGGCGGGACCTGTGGTGGGCGCAGGAGTACGCGCGGCGCAACCGCGCGGTCATGCTCGCGCTGCTCTGCACCGTGGTCCGGGACCGGTTCCCGCAGGTGAGCTACGACGAGCCAATCAGCTGCCACCACAACTATGTCGCCGAGGAGACCTACGACGGCGTGGAGGTGTTGGTCACTCGCAAGGGTGCCATCCGGGCCGGTGCGGGGGAGCTGGGCATCATCCCCGGATCGATGGGGACCGGGTCCTACATCGTTCGGGGTAAGGGCAACGAGGCCGCGTACTGCTCCGCGTCGCACGGCGCGGGCCGGCGGATGTCCCGGGGGCAGGCCAAGCGGAGCTTCACCACCGATGATCTGGCGACGCAGACCGCCGGGGTGGAGTGCCGCAAGGATGCCGGGGTCGTGGACGAGATTCCCGGCGCGTACAAGGACATCGAGGCCGTGCTGGCACAGCAGACCGACCTGGTCGAGGTGGTCGCGCACCTCAAGCAGGTGGTGTGCGTAAAGGGGTAGGTAGGCGGAGCCGTGCCGCCGAAGCCGGAGGGAGGACCGCCCGTTACCGCCCGGTCCGGTGGTAGCGGCGCTCAAGAAGAGCGATGAGGGTGGCTCGTTCGGCCGCGATGCCTTCCGCGAGGCGAGCCGCGGCCTGTACCGCCAGCCAGGGTCCCGACGGCGATGGCGGCTGCACCGAGCCGGCCCGGTAGGCGCGGATGTAGCGGCGGGCAAACACGGACCGGCTGCTCCTGACCAGCGTGCGAGCCACCCGCGATGTCTCCGGTAGCGGAGCGGAGTAGCGCAGGAGCAGCTTCGTCCGGGCATGGTCGGCTGCTGGTGCGCCGCGCGTCGCGTTGGGCCAGTCGATGACCGCGGCTCGACCAGCGGTGAGCATCAGGTTGCCGGGGTGGTAGTCCCCGTGGCAGAGACGGTCCCCCTCGGGTAGGCCGTCGAGGAGCCGCAGCGTGTGGTCCCGGAGCCGCGTCGGCATGGTGGCGTCGGTGATGCGGGCGGCCAAGACCGAGCGGAGCTCCGGCAGGTCGGCGGGGGCCGACACCTGGTGTACGGCGAGGTGGGTGGCGGCCCTATCCCACTCCACCGTGTCGGTCAGTTTCGGGGCGATGTCGAGCCCGGCCAGCGCGGTCAGCGCTCCCGCCTCGGCGCGGTGTCCGAGCAGCCCGGGCCGGTACAGCTTGATGACCGCGTCGTCGCACCACGTGTGTACGTCCGCCTCCCGGCCGGCACCGATCTTGGCTCCGATCATTGTTGTGCCCTTAGGCGGGGTACGCGGCTGGCCTCGATCAGGGTTCTGGTGGAGTGCGCGACGAATGCACCGTGGGTGCGGATGTGGGCGTCGAGCCGTTCGAGTCGGGCGCGGTGCCGCTCCACGGCGAAGTCGGGCACCCACCAGGCGCACTTGCGTAGGGTGTAGACGACCGCGCCGATGTCGAAGAACTCAATCCGGCAGCGGGCGGTGCGCAGCTCCACGATCTCCAACCCGGCGCGCCGCGCGGCGGCGACCTCCCGGTGGGGGTCACGCGCGAACCGCTCGTGGGGCAGGGGGCCCCGAAAATACTCGATGAGTGCGAACGCGGAGGCGGGCCCGACATGCTGGGCGAGGTAGCTGCCCCCGTCCTGGAGCACCCGGGCGATCTCGGACCAGTCGGGGCGGACGGGATGGCGGCTGGTCACCAGCGGGAAACTGGCGTCGGCAAAAGGCAACGGTCGTCCCGGTTCGACCGCGACGACCGCAACGCCGCGGGGCTGTAGCAGCGCTCGGGCGCGCTCCACGTTCGGCGGCCAGCCCTCGGTGACCACCATCCGGGGCGCCAACCGGGGCACCTCGGCGAGTACCTCACCGCCGCCGGTGTCGATGTCCAGCGCCGCGGGGGAGTGGGGCAGCCGGGACGCGAGCAGACGTGAGTAGCGCCAGGGCGGTCGCTGCTCGGTGGCCCGACCGTCGAGCCAGGCGAAGCTCCAGCCGGACACGTCCGCCGCTGCTGCCTCGTCAACCAGTTCCTGGAAGGCACGCACCTCCGAATTCTGACCGTGCCGTCAACCGGTTTGACCCTTGCCGACCGAGGCCGATGACCGTGCTCACGAACGGGTGTTCGCGGCCCGCTCACCAGCAGAGCACGGCCGGGCTCGAAGCCGTCATCGGCTGTCTGGAGGGGGATACCTGACGTCGAGTACCGGGCATGCTTGAGCCCCCCAGCGCGCCAGCACTGGGGGGCTCAAGTGCTTGTCAGCGCCGGGCGTGCGTAACGAACGCCTGCCACGCCTCCGGACCGAACACCAGCGCCGGCCCGGTGGGGTCCTTGCTGTCACGGACGCCGACGACGCCGGGAAGGTTGTCGGCGACCTCCACGCAGTCCCCGTTACCAGAACCGGAACTCCGGGTGGATTTGCGCCACGTGGCGCCGTCGAGGTTCATTGCTGTTGCCTCCGTAGTTCCCGCGCCACCGACGCGGCGGCTTTCTGCGACTCTACCGGGCTCAAGGCAGAGGCTCGGAGGTGATCGAAAGCCAAGGTGTATCGCCCGACGTCGCGGGCCCTCTCCACCGGGGTATCCCCGGTCAGCGCCTCACGGAAGGCGATCGTGGGGTACTCCGCAAACTCCATGATCGTAAACGAACCGTTTAGCCCAGCATGCCAGCCAATATCCGACGGTAGTACCTGAACCGTCACCCCTGGCGCTGGATTAGCTACTCGCTCAACCTGCTCCGCAAGCACATCGGCCGCCCCGATTCGGCGCCGTAGCAGCGATTCGTCCAGGACGACCCACAGGTTTAACCCATCCTCCGTGATCCGCTGCTGACGTTGCATTCGAGCCGCCACCAGCCGATCCACCTCCTCGGGCTCCGTTCGTACGGGGTCCGAGGCGAACAGCGCACGAGCGTACGACTCCGTCTGGAGCAGCCCGGGGAAGACTCCCAAGGACCAAATCTGCAAGGACGTGGCGTCGTTCTCGAATCCAATGTAGGACCCGAGGGAGCCGGTGATGACGTCCCGGTACGACTCCCACCAACCCCGCTCTCGTCCGGCGCGGGCAAGCTGCCAGTGCCGATCCTGTTCGTCCGGGTCGGTGACGCCGTACAGGTTGAGCATCAGCATCAGATCCCCCTTGGACACAGGGGATACGGCGTTCTCGATCCGGCTGACCTTCGGCTGGCTGCTGGCAAGGTGCTCCGCGACCTGAGCCGTGCTCAGCTCGGCCGCCTCTCGAAGTGCCCGGAGCATCATCCCGAGCCGTCGACCAGCCATGTTGCCTGGTTGGTACCGCCGTGAGTTCGCCATGCATCGCATCGTACTCACGCGGACGCGAATCCAGATACACCGAAGGTGAGCCCGATTTGAGTCGCGTGGGATTGCATTGCCGCGTGTGCATGATGCACGATGGACCCGACGTAGTGCTCCATGTGCAACCCGTATAGGTCGCCCCATCCCCCAGTCGTGCAGGAGGAGACATGAGCCCCAGTCGTTGGTTCCGCCGCCAGAGGAAGAGCTCGCCGCCTCCCAGTCGTTGGTTCCGTCGGCAGAGGAAGAACTCGTCGCCTCCCGTGAACGCACCGCAGCAGAGGAACAACGTCCCGTACCCCGTGAGGGTGCAGCGAGCTAGGCCGGTCAATCTGCCGGTGTGGATGACCCAGCCCACCGTTGCCAGCCCCCAGGTAGGCCGCGTCGGTTGGCTCACCCCGGCCCAGCAGTGGCGAGCCAACGGAGGCCGCTGGTGACCGCGCACCGGCCGCCCGCCCAGAGCGCCGACAGGCGAGGCTGAAGGGGACGTCGATGGTTGTCGTTGCTGCTGCCGTAGCCGTTGGGCTCGCCGTTGGCGTGATCCTGGGTCTGGTGACCAAAAGCCGTTCGGGCAGTTGGTGCCCCCGGTGTGGTGACCTCAAGCGCTGCCTACGTGACCACCACGCGGGCGGGAGCCGGTCGTGGTGAGAAGGGGGCACGACCCGATGCGCCCGCTCTGGCGGTGCCGGGCCTGCGGCGCCGACTGGCCCTGCCAGCCCGCGCGGCTCGCGTTGCTGGATGAGTATCGCGGCAGGAGGTCAGCCCTGCTGGCTCACCAGGGCAAGCTCCTGGCCGAGGCAACTGATCAGCTATCCCGACTCAACGGCACCAGACCGGACCTCAGGGAAAGGTTTGTCAACTGGTGCTGGCGGGCGGAACCCGAACACCCCACGACCAGAGCCTTCGAGTCGGGAGACCTGGACCTGGTGTTTCGCGGAATCGAAATGATCATTCGTAGCCACTGGGGAGGGCGGACCTGCCCCCGGTGCGTGAACACAGGTTGTCCGCATCTCGACTGGGCCGACGGCTGGCTGGCCCGCCTACGACGATCACCGCAAGGCCGCCCAGACGGGAGCCGTACTCCGTTCCGAAGCGGGTAGCGGGGTCCGAAGCGGGTAATGAAACGCCGTGGTAGGTGGCGTCGGGGCAGGTGGCGTCCGGGTCGGGGGGCCCGATCTTCGCCGTTGGTTGAGGGGGACGGCCGCCGTCGCCGCGGGCGGGGCGATGCTGCACGCTTTGCCGGTGGTCACCGCCAGCGGTGTGCTGCGGCGCCGGTGCTGGCCCCGGCTGGCCGGGGTGGGCGCGGCCAACCGGATCGCGTTGACCTTCGACGACGGGCCACGCCGTGCCTCGACCGTCCGGTTTCTGAGGGCGTTGGAGCGGGACGACGTACGGGCGACCTTCTTTCTGCTCGGCGCGCTGCTCGACCGCGATCCGGGGCTCGGTCGGGAAATGACGGCGGCCGGGCATGAGCTCGCGGTGCACGGATGGGAGCACCGGAACTTGCTGTGCCGGTCGCGTGCCGCGACCTACGCCGACATTGCCCGCGCTCGGGATGCCGTCGCGGCCGTCACCGGAGCCGCACCGTTGTGGTACCGGCCGCCGTACGGGGTCCTGACGATGTCGGCGCTGCTGGCGTGCCGGCGGCTGGGCCTGACCCCCCGCCTCTGGACTGCCTGGGGATGCGACTGGGACGCCACCCGGTCTCCGGCAGCGATCTGGGAAACCATCGTGAAGGACCTCGACGGTGGCGGCACGCTGTTGCTGCACGATTCGGATCATGCGTCCAGCCCGGGTGCCTGGCGTGGTGCCTTGGCGGTCCTGCCTCGTCTCGTGAGCTGGGCCCAGGAGCGGGAGCTGACCATCGGGACGCTCGGCGCACACGAGGAGCGAGGCTGCCGGGAGTCCGGGACGGGGCGTATGCCGGTCCGGGCACGACCGGGGCATGGCGACGTACCGGGTGGGTAACCGCAGCCGGTGAAGCCACGGCCGGGCGGGAGAAGTCCGCGCGCCGGTACGTCCCCGGATGGTGCCGGTCGCGACGGCCCCGGCGGCCCGGATCCGCTGCGGATCCTGCTTGTCTCCGCCGACATCGGCGCGGGCCACGACGCCGCCGCGGCCGAACTCGCCGCCCGGCTCGCCGGCGACGGAGTCGTCGTGGAGCAGCTCAACTTCTTCACGGCCCTGCCCCGGCCGCTGCACCGGCTCGTCCGGGAGGGCTACCGCACCATGCTCCAGCGGTTCCCCTGGAGCTACGACGCGCTCTTCCGGTTCACCGACCGGTCGTCGTCGATGGTCCGCGCGTTCCGGGCCGCGCTGCGGGCGGCCGTACCGCAGATGCTGTCGCGGATATCCGCGGACACCCGCCTGGTGGTGACGACGCACCCGTTCGCCAACCAGCTACTCGGCCCGATGCGCGGAACGGGGCAGCTCACCGTGCCGGTGCTCAGCTACGTCACGGATTTTGCCGTCCACCCGATCTGGGTCGCGCCCGGCGTCGACACCTACTGCGTGATTCACGACGGGACGCAGCGGCAGGCACAGGCGCGTGGGGCGGCTGATGTGCGGGTGGTCGATCCGCTGATCTCCGCCGCTTTCGCGCCCTCGGCGACGGCCTGCCAGCGTACGGCTCGGGCCCGGTTCGGCCTGCCCGAGCAGGAGCGGCTGGCGTTGATCGTCGCCGGCTCCTGGGGGGTGGGCGACGTGGCCCGGACCGCGCGGGATGTGCTCGCCGCCGGCTGCGTCACCCCCGTCGTGGCGTGTGGGCGTAACGTCCGGCTCCGCCAGCGCCTGAGTGCCTTTCCCGGACACGTCCTGGGTTGGGTCGAGGACATGCCCACCCTGATGCGGGCGGTGGATGTGGTGGTGGAGAACGCCGGCGGGCTCACCTGCCAGCAGTCCCTGGCCGGTGGGCTCCCCACCGTCACCTATCGGCCGATTTCTGGGCACGGTCGGGCCAACGCGCAGCTGCTCGCCGAGGCGGGGCTCACCACCCATGTCACCAGCGCTGCCGAGCTGGGGCCGGCGCTGACGGAGCTGACCGGCGTGACGGGCAGCCCAGCACTTCCCGTCGGCAGCGCCACCGACATGGCCGGTTTGATTTCGGAGGTCGTCCGGAGCGGCAACCGGCTTGACCGGAAGCGGTCAGGATGAGCGCGCATTCCTCCTAGGCTGGGGGCGAGTCCGCCTCGGGAGTGACCTAGGAGTCCTGGTTATGCCGCAGTCACACGACTTGGATCATCGGCACGTGGTGCCGCCCTACCTGCGGATCGTCAACGAGCAGACGGTGCCGGGCACGAGCCAGCCGGTCGCACTCTGGGACTTCCGGGTGGCGCAGCCGAACGTGTCCCAGGTGCCGGGCCCGGTCATGCACACACTCGAACACTTTCTCGGCACCTACGTACGCCAGCACCACCCCACGATCATGAATGTTGCGCCGATGGGCTGCATGACCGGTTTATACGTGTGGACGGTTGGCCGGTGGAGTTTCGACGACCTGGCTGAGGTCATCGCCGCCGGGCTGCGCTCCGTCGAGGACGCGACCGAGGTGCCGCTCGCGAACGTCATCCAATGTGGTTCGGCGGAGTATCACTCCTTGGTGGGGGCGCAGGAACTCGCCGCGCAGCTGCTCGCGAAACGGGATCAGTGGGGGGATCCGGGCCCCGACGCCCACGAGGTGAGCGCGGCGGACCTGCGGGAACTCGCAACGGGCCAGTGAGCCGACGCCAAGAGCGGGCCAGTGGAGCCGACACCAAGGTGGTAACAGGGGAGGAACATCCCGCGAGAAGGCGAGAATAGTTTTACTTTTGTCCCTAGGCGGGTCCGGCGGTCGTGCCCGCCCGGTGGAGGGGGACGCATGATTCGCCGTCGGTTCATCGCCTGCGGGCTGCTGCCGGTCGCCACCGGACTGAGCCTGCTCGCGCCCACCACACCGGGCTCGGCGCAGCCTCGCCACGAGGCGGACAGCGTGTCGACCCGGGAGGCGGCGGACGCGTCCGCGACCGAGCGGCTCGAGATTCGGGCACCCCGCGAGTTCAGCGGCATCGCCTGGCTCACCACCGAGGAGAGCGACGGGGTGGTGCAGGAGGTCTTCCTGGTCTGCCACGACACCCGGGACAACGATGCGGAACGCGACCTGCCGCGACTCTCGATCGTGCGGACGCCCGTCGACCCGAACGGAATCATCGTTGACGAGCTCGACGTCGAGTTTCCCGGTCGTCGGGTGCCGAATGACCTCGAGAGCATCGCCCGGCTGCCCGGCCGGAACGCGGCCCTGCTGGCGGAGAGCAACGCCGACGGCGACGACCCCGACCCCACCATCTATCTCGCCCGGTGGGACCGGGACCTCAACGTCGAGATCGTGAGCGCGGTGCCGTGGCCCGAGACACCCGAGCCGCTGGCGAACGTCGAGGCGACGGCCGTGGCGACGATCCGCGGAATGGACTACTTCCTCTACGCCGAGCGGGCGGAGGGCCGGGACACCACCTTCATCCACATGACTCGCCTGAAGGTGTACGAGGACGGCGAGATCCGGTTTGGTCGGCGGTGGACCTCGGTTCCCTTCACCGCACTCGAACCACCGGGTGGACGGCCCGCCTCCGGCATGGACATCGACCGGTGGGGCAACGTCTACGTCTCATCCGCGTACGACCCGGGTGACCTCGGCCCCTTTGACAGCGCGGTGTACCGGGCGGCGACGGTCCGGCCGGAGGGACGCGGCGGCGTGCGGCTGCGTCCGGTCGAGCCGCCCCAGCAACTGGCGCGCAGCTCGGGCCTCAAGGTCGAAGGCGTGGGACTGGTCGCCGGCACACTCCCGATCTTCATCGGGGACGACGACGAGGACTACGGCGGCCTGCTGCGGCAACTGCGGGTGACCTTCGAGTAGGCCGGTGTTGTTCACCGTGCGTCGGTGGGCGATCCCCCGCCTGGTTGGGGGCAGCGAACAATGTGCCGTTCTGAGAGCATCCCCCGGTGACGATTGGCGATCTTCCCCGTGCCGATGAACGGACAGCGCCGGGCCCACAAGGCCACCTGACTGCTCCGCGTCGGGACGCCGGGCAGCTGGGCGCGGCGTTCTGGCAGTTGTGGTCCGCGTCCGCGGCGTCGAACCTCGCCGACGGGATCGTCAAACTCGCGCTGCCGCTGGTCGCGGTCAGCTTGACGGATTCGCCGATGCTGGTGGCCGGGGTGGCGATGGCGTTCAGCCTGCCGTGGCTGTTCTTCGCGCTGCCGGCCGGCGCGTTGGCCGACCGGTTGGACCGCCGCCGGGTGATGGTGGCCGCCAACACGGTGCGGGTGGTGTTGTTCGGGGTGATGGCGCTGGCCGCGGCCCTGGACGCGGCGTCGATCTGGCTGCTCTACGCGGTGGCGTTCGGCGCCGGTGTCGCCGAGACGCTCTACGACACCTCGGCCCAGTCGATCCTGCCGCAGGTGGTGTCGCGGGACGCGCTGCCGCGCGCCAACGGGCGACTGCACGCGGTCACGCTGGCAGCCAACCAGTTCGTCGGCCCACCCCTGGCGGGGTTCCTGGTCACCGCTGGCGTGGCGCTGGCGGTGGTGGGGCCGGCGGGGCTGTGGGCGGTCGCGGTCGCGGCGTTGCTCCTCATCCGTGGCCGGTTCCGGGTCGAACGGGAAGCGCCGACCAGCCTGCGCCGGGACATCGCGGAGGGCCTCCGGTTCCTCTGGCGACACCAACTGTTGCGCACCATGGCGGTGATGGTGGGGGTCAGCAACTTCACCATGAGCGGGATCTTCGCGGTGCTGCCGCTCTACGCTGTCGGTCCCGACTCGGCGATGGGGCTCACCGAGCCGGGGTACGGGCTGCTGCTCGCGACCCTGGCCGTCGGCATTGTGCTCGGCTCGTTGGTCGCGGGGGCGATTGAACGACGGCTGGGTCGCTCCACCACCCTCGGCGTGGCACTGGTCTTCGCCGCCGTGCTCAACGGCGTACCGGCGTTGAGCGCCAATCCGTTTGTGGTGGGCGCCGTCTACTTCGGGGGCGGGATTCTGGTCGCCGCCTGGAACGTCATCACGGTCTCGCTCCGCCAACGGATCACCCCCGACCGGCTACTCGGCCGGGTCAACAGCGGTTACCGGATGCTGGCCTGGGGCGGCATGCCCCTCGGCGCGCTCACCGGCGGTCTGCTGGCGGAGTTGCTCGGCCTGCGCGTGGTCTTCGCGGTCATGGGTGTGTTGGCGCTCAGCCTGGTCATCGGACTGATCTGGGTGACCGATAGTGCAATTGACGCTGCCGAGCGGGATGCGGAGCAGCCGGTGTGAACGCCGTTCAATCCGGGTCAACGCTGATCGGCCGTTCGAAGAACGACTCCAGGACGACGATGGTCTGGGTGCTGGTGACTCCGTCGATGGCGAAGAGGCGTCTCAGGAGGGTTTGCAGGTCCTCGGTGGTGGCGGTGCGCACCTTCACCAGCACGCTCGCCGTGCCGGCGATGATGTGTGCCTCCTGGATCTCGGGGATGGCCGCGAGCGCGTCCCGGGTGGCCGCGTCCCCCATCCACGCGTCGGCGCCGAGCAGCACGTAGGCGAGCACGTCCCGGCCGACCGCGGCCGGATCGACGTCAACGGTGGTACGCCGGATCACGCCCCGCTCGCGCAGCTTGCGTACGCGTTCGTGCGCCGAGCCCGCGGACAGCTCAACGGCGGCGCCGAGGGCCGCGTAGGGCTGGGTCGCGTCCTGCTGCAGGCGGGCTACCAGGACGCGGTCAATATCGTCAAGCATCGAACACCCATCGGGATCGGAACGGCGACGACTTGACCATACCAGATTCGGGAGGCAGGCTAAGCTGCAGAACATCATCTGGCGAGGAGGCCGACATGCCTGACACAGTCCCTGCTGAGTTCCGACTGCTGGACGAGCGCTTCCGGGACCTCGACGGTGACTTCGTCCTGGCGGTCCTGCACAGTGACGCGCGGAAGTCCGAAGGCCCGGCCTACTTCGCGGCCGGCCGCTACCTGGTGTGGAGCGACATCCCCAACGACCGGCTGCTGCGCTGGGACGAGACCACCGGCGCGGTCGGGGTGTTCCGCCAGCCCTCGGCTACGCCAACGGCAACACGGTCGACCGGCAGGGTCGGCTGATCACCTGCGAGCAGGGAAACCGGCGGGTAACCCGTACCGAGCACGACGGAACGATCACCGTGCTGGCAGATCGCTACCGCGGCAAGCGGCTCAACAGCCCCAACGACGTGGTGGTCCGGGCCGACGGCACGATCTGGTTCACCGACCCGAGCTACGGCATCAACAGCGACTACGAGGGCAACAAGGCCGAGCCCGAGTTCGGTGGCGCGTGCTACGTGTTTCGGCTGGACCCTCGCACCGGGGAGCTGCGGGTGGTCGCGGACGACTTCTTCCGCCCCAACGGTCTGGCGTTCTCGCCGGACGAACAACGGCTGTTCATCGTCGACACCCGACAGGAACCCAGCCACATCCGGGTCTTCGACGTCGCCGCCGACGGGACCCTCAGCGGCGGCAAGATCTTCGCCGAGTGTGACTACGGGCGCTTCGACGGGCTGCGCATCGATGACGCCGGTCGGGTCTGGGCCGCGGCCTGGGACGGCGTGCACTGCTTCGCTCCCGATGGCAGCCTCATCGGGAAGTTGCTCCTGCCCGAGCCGGCCGCCAATCTCACCTTCGGTGGGCCGAAACGCAACCAGCTCTACCTCACCGCCGGCCGGTCGGTGTACGCGCTGCGGGTCACCTTCAACGGCGCCCACTACCCGCAGTCAAGCGCCCGATGGCCGTGAACTGATTCTTGACCTCACTGCCCAGAGCGGATCTCTTGAGAAGTAGCATCGATGCGGTGACGAGTGCCGCGAGCATGATCGTGGCGATCCCGGAATACAGTAAAGTGTCTGCGGCGCCCCACAGTGTGACCAGTGGGCCGCCGAGTGCCGCACCCAAAGGTGTTGCCGTGGTGGTGACGGCTGACCGGGCTGCCAGGACAGACGTAAGTTCGGAAGCGGTTGCGGCCTGTTGGAAAAGAGAGATAGTGAACGCTGGAAATGGGCCGTAGATCAGTCCGCCGATGGCGAACGAAGTCATGGTTGCTGAAATATTGTCGGTGATGCCGAAGGGGATCAGGGTTAGGCCCCAGCCGAAGATAATGGCGATGACGGTCGGCCATCCGGGTGCGCGGGCCAAGGCGCCGCCGGCGAAACCGCCGATCACTGCGCCGACACCGAACGCGGTCCAAAATGCTCCGAGTAGTTGGCCGCTGCCAGCCAGGTTGCCGGCCACGTAGAGCGGAAGCCCAACCTCGACCGGGCCGTACAGGAAGAAGAAGGCGGCCGTGATCAGCAACAGGGCAACGAGTTGGGGTCGCTGCGCGAGTATCCGAAAGCCGGCCACGACGCCAGCCCGCCGAGCGACCGCCGGTTGTCGCGGAAGCTTCAGGCGGGCGACCGTGGTGAGAAGCAGCAGGTATGAGACCGCATTGACCGCGAGGATCGCCGAGCCGTCCAGTTTCAGCAGGATCATACCGGCGATTGCCGGGCCGATGATGATGCTGATCTGCTGGGACACGCTCAGCAGGGCATTCGCGGGAAGCTGACGGCCATCGGCGAACAACTGACTGACAATAGTGTAGAGGCCTGCGTTCCCCCACGCCGAAAAGAGAGACGAAGCGGCGAGGAGGGCAATGTAGGAAAAGGTGTCGAGCTGGCCGGTGACGGCCAGCGCAACAATCGTTGCCAGCCCCAGGGCTCGCAGGCCGGTGCTTGCGGCGACCAACCTCTGTGCGCTCATGCCGCCGAACCACCGGCCTAGCACCAGAGCTCCAAGGGCGCCGGGGAGCGCATACGCCGCCAGCGACAGCCCAGCGACAACTCCCCCTTGCCCCGGCTTGGCCAGCTGTATCGCCAGCCACGGTATTCCTACAAGTGCCATGCCGTCCCCAAGGAAGGAAACAGCTGAGGCGGAGATCAGTCTGGAGTACCGGCCTTCGGTGAGAACAGGGCGGTACGCGGAAAGAAGAGGGATTCGGATCTTACCCAGCAACCGGACTCCCGGCCGGTTCAGGCGAAGTCGGCGGCGTGGTCGGCGGCCCACTGGGCGAAGGTCCGGGCGGGCCGTCCCAGTACCGTCTCGACGACGTCGGTCACCTGCTCCGGCTTCTCCACCATCGCCGCCCAGCCGGCCAACGCCATTTCCGCGAAGTCGGCGTCCCCGAACGCCTCGACCAGCATCGGCCGGACAGCCTCCGCCGGGATGTCCTCCCACCGCACGTCGCGCCCGATCGCGGCGCCGATGAGGCGTACCTGCTCGGCCTGGGTGATTGTCTCCGGGCCGGTGAGCACGTAGGTCCGCCGGTCGTGCTCGTCCCCGGTCATCGCCTCGACCGCCACTGCGGCGATGTCGTCCTCGTGGATCAGGGAGCGGGCCGCAGCGCCGTACGGCCAGCGCACCACCCCCTCGGCGCGAATGGCGTCGGCCCAGCCCAGCGTGTTCGTGGCGAAACCGGTGGGGCGCAGCATCGTCCCGGGGAGGTCGCGTTCGCGGAGGGCGCGCTCCACCACCGCCCAGAACGAGTTCGGGTCGGCTTCGGCGGAGGCGGCCGACAGGTACACCACCCGGGGCGACCCGGCGCTGGCCAGCACGTCCGCGAGGGCCGGCGCGAGCACACCGGTGACGGCGGGGTCAGCGGACGGCCAGATCAGGAACACGGCCCGGACCCCCTCCAGGTGCGGGCGGAGGGTCGCCGGATCAGCCAGGTCGGCGGTGACCGCCGTTACCCCCGCCGGAAGGTTGGCCCGGCTGGGGTCGCGGACGGCGGCGCGGACGTCGTGACCTGCGGCGGCCAGACGCGCCACCACCTGCCGTCCGACGTTGCCGGTCCCGCCAGTTACCAAGAACATGGGTCTCCTCCAGGAACGCTCCGATCGCGATAGGGCGACGGTAAAACCTCAACCAGGGTTGAGGTCAAACCGTTCGCCACGCGTCGGAGCGCGCCCTACGCGCCCTGTCCCTGGTTCTGCATGAGCCCACCGTCCATGAAGTAGGTCGACCCGGTGACATAGTTCGCGTCGTCGCTGGCCAGGAAGACGGCGAGCTTCGCGATCTCCTCCGGCTGGGCGGCCCGCTTCCACGGGATCGACTGCACCTGCTCCTCCAGGTACTGCGGGTCGTCGATCGCACGTTGGTTGAACGGCGTGAGCACCATGCCCGGCCCGATGTTGTTGACGTTCATGTGCAGCGGGGCGACCTCCAGCGCGATGCTCTTGGCCAGCTCCAGCATGCCGCCCTTGCTGGCGTCGTAGTCGGCGCCGCCGGCCCGGGCCACCTCCTGGTGGATGGAGGTGATGTTGATGATCTTCCCATGTCCACCGTGGTCACGGCGGTGGCGGACGAACCGCCGACAGCAGAAGAACATCCCGTACAGGTTGGTGCGGATGGCGCGGTCCCAGGTCTCGGTGTCCAGATCGGCGACCGGGGTGCCGGATGCGTCCACCCCGGCATCGTTCATCAGGATGTCCAGCTCTCCGAAGGTCGCCAGGGCCTCGTCGAACATCGCCTCGACCTGGTGCTCGACGCTGATGTCGCCCTGCACCACCACGGCGCGCCGACCGGCCCGCTCGATCTCGGCCTTGGTGTGGCTCGCCCCCGCGTGGTCATGCAGGTAGTGCACCACCACATCGGCGCCCTCCCGGCCGAACTCGATCGCGGTGGCCTGCCCGATGCCGGAGTCCGAGCCGGTGATCAGGGCGGTTCTGCCCGTCAGTCGTCCGCTCATCAACGTGCTCCTTTCCTCGACTGCCACTAGCTACTTGGTTCCTGCGGCCTCGACCTGGCCGATGGTCCAGGCGGCGTTGATCAGACCGATGTGGGACAACGCCTGGGGAAAGTTGCCGATCAGGCGCCCGTCCCGTCGGTCGATCTCCTCGGCGAGCAGGCCGAGGTCGTTCGCCCGGGCGGTGACGGTCTCGAAGACCTGTCGCGCCCGGTCAACCCGCCCGGCCAGGGCCAGGGCCTGGACCAGCCAGTACGAGCAGATGATGAAGGCGCCCTCGTCTCCGGCCCGGGTCCAGCGTTGCACCAGGCCGTCCTGGACCAGGTCCCGTTCGATGGCATCCACCGTGGCCAGGATCTTGTCGTCGTCGGCGGGGAGGAACCCGAGGATGGGCATGACCAGGACTCCGGCATCCAGGTGGTCGGAGCCGAACGCGCCGGTGAACGCCTTGGTCGAGTTGTTCCACCCCTCGGCCATGATCGCCGCGCGGACCTGCGCCATCGCCTCAGACCACTGCGGGACCTTCGCCTCGGCATCCAGAAGCCCGGCGAGCTTGACGGCCCGGTCGAGGGCCAACCAGCACATCACCTTCGAGGTCAGGTAGTGCCGCTGACCCTCGCGTCCCTCCCAGATCCCGGCATCCCGCTCCCGCCAGGTGTTCGCGGCCCGGTCGGCCAGGGAGCGGAGCAGGTTGGCGGCGGCGGGCGACAGCTCGGTGAGCTGGTCCCGCAGGACCCAGGCGCACTCGATGACCTCGCCGATGACGTCGAGTTGCTTCTGCAGCCAGGCGTCGTTGCCGACCCGTACCGGGCGGCTGTCCCGGTAGCCCTCGAGGTGCTCGAGGGTGTGTTCGGTGAGATCGCGCTCGCCACCCGGGCCGAACATGATCGGGACGTGGTCCTCCGCCTCCACCGAGCCCACCGACTCGGCCATCCAGTCGAAGAACCGGTGCGCCTCGTCCGGGCAGGCGGCGACCCAGAGCGCCTTCAGGGTGAAGGCGCCGTCGCGGAGCCAGCCGAAACGGTAGTCCCAGTTCGCCTCGCCGCCGATCTCCTCGGGCAGGGAGGTGGTGGGGGCGGCGATCACCGCCCCCGTCGGCTGGTAGGTCAGCGCCTGCAGTACGAGGGCACTGCGTCGGACCTGCTCCCGATAGGGCCCCCGGTAGCCCTGGTGGAGGCGGTCCCAGGACTGCCAGGCGGCGATGGTGTCCCGCAGCGCCACCCGCCCGTCGAGCGGAACCGTCGGCGGGTCGGTGGCCCGTCGGTGGTGCAGCGCGAAGACCGCGCTCTCTCCCTCGGCGAGGCCGAACTCTCCGGTCACCACGGAACCGTCGATGGTCAGGTGGCGGTCGCTGGTAAGGGTCAGTCGGTCGGCGCCACCGGAGATCTCGATCCCCGTCGTGGCGTCGGAGACGGTGGGGCTGATCAGGCCGTACTCGGGCCGGGCCGCCACCTCGACCGTCACCTGCGCCGGGCCGGCGATGGCGTCGACCCGGCGCAGGAGGACGTGCGGCGAGCTGAGGCCGATCTGGTGGCCGCGTTCCCCGACCCCGAGGCTGAGGGCGTCGGTCAGCCGCAGCACCCCATCCTGGGTGTGAAAGTCGGTCTGGACGACCATCGTGCCGTCGAGGTAGCAGCGGCTCGTCGTGTACTGCCCGTGCGGTCGGATCGACCAGTGGCCGCCGACGGAGCCGAGTAGCCGCGCGAAGACGCTCGGCCCGTCGAACCGGGGCGGACACCACCAGTCCACCGAACCGTCCGCCGACACCAACGCCGCGCCTTGGCAGTCGCCCAGGAACGCATAGTCACTGATCTCCGCCACACCCGGCTTCTACCCGCGCTGGCACCGGTTACGCCTCAGAAAGTGATCACTACCTTCGCCCGCGCGTGTTCGCCTTCGAGGTACCGAAGTGCTTGCGGTACCTCGTGCAGCGGGTAGCTCCGGTCGATGACCGGGGTGAGGTCCCCGGCCTCGGCGTGGTCGCGGAGGATGTCGAGGTGTTTCCGGCTGGGCGCGGTGGTGAGAACGGCGATGCGGTGTCGGACGAAGGGAGCCAGTAGTCGCCCGCGGGTGATGAGCCAGACCGGTCCGACGAGGCTACCGCCGCGGTAGACCCCGCCACCGGAGAGGATCAACGTCCCGGTGGGGGTCAGCACCCGCCGGAGCGCGGTGAGCGAGCGGTTGCCGACCAGGTCGAACACCACATCGTGCGGGTGGGGATCGTGGGTGAAGTCGCTCCGGGTGTAGTCGACGACGTGGTCGGCGCCGAGGGAGCGGACCAGGTCGGTGTTCCGGGTACTGCACACTCCGGTCACGGTCGCGCCGAGCGCCCTGGCCAGCTGCACGGCGAGGGTGCCGACACCGCCGGAGGCGCCGTTGACCAGGACGCGGTGGCCGGGCTCGACCTGCCCGAGGTCAGCCAGCCCCATGAGCGCGGTGACGCCGGCGAGCGGCAGGGCGGCGGCCTGCTGCGGCGTCAGGTTGGCCGGCTTCGGTGCGATCAGGGTTTCGGGTACGCAGACGTACTCGGCGAAGGCGCCGTTGGCATCGCCGAGGTCGCCGAAGACCGCATCGCCGGGATGGAACTGGTGAACGTTCTCGCCGACGGATTCCACCAGGCCGGCGAAGTCGCGGCCACGGATGCGGGCCCGGGGCTTTGACCGGCCCAGCGCCAGCCGCGCCATCCGCGGATCGCCGCGCAGCACATGCCAGTCGTAGGCGTTGAGGGCTGCGGCTTCGACCCGTACCAGCACCTCGTTGGCGGCGGGCACCGGCGGGTCAACCTCCGCGAGGGTGAGCGACTCCGGCGGTCCGTAGCGGTCCTGCACGATGGCCTTCATTCTCCTCCAAAGGTGTACGGCGTACGCTTCGATCGGGGTGTACGGCGTACGCTGGTCTCTGAACAGGGTAGGTGTACGCCGTACACTCGTCAAGGCGGTTATGGTTTCCAGCACCGCTGGAGACGAGGAAACGAGATGGCTGAGCAGACCGAGGTGCCTCGCCGAACGCCGCTGAGCAGGGAGCGGGTCCTCCGGGCCGCTGTCACGCTCGCCGACGAGGCCGGGATCGACTCCCTCAGCATGCGTAACCTCGCCCAGGACCTGGGTGTCGTGCCGATGGCCCTCTACAAGCACGTGGCCAACAAGGACGAACTGGTCGCCGGCATGATCGATGTGGTCATCGACGAGATCGACCCGCCGCTGGCCGGCACCGACTGGAAGCACGCGGTCCGGGAGCGAATCCTTTCCGCGCGGCGGGTGCTGCAGCGGCATCCCTGGGTGTCCCTCGCCATCGAGACGCAGCAGACGCCGACGCCGGCCATCCTCGCCTACCTCGACTCGATGGTCGGGACGTTCCGGGGTGGTGGCTTCACCATCGACCTTGCCCACCACGTGATGCACGCGATGGGTAGCCGCACCCTGGGCTTCAGTCAGGAACTCTTCGACACCGCACGGAACGCCGGCCGGACCGGCGCGACCAGTCCGGAGCCGCCGGCGGCCCTACCAGCGCAGTTCGCCGACCGGTTCCCCAACCTGGCGGAGATCGCCGTGGTGGCGTCCCACGACGACGCGTCGGTGGTGGGGCGGGGCTGCGACGACCAGTTCGAGTTCGAGTTCGCCCTGGACCTGTTGCTGGAGGGCATCGAACGGCTGCATCAGCAAGGCTGGACATCCGCTCGCTGAGGCGCTGTTGCGGCCAGCAGGCCATCTCGCGCGCCAATCTGGGTAGGGCTGCCCCCAGTAGAGACTGGCGGGTACGCCGCATTTCCTGGCCTCCCCCGCGTTTCTAGGCTCGAGATGAGGGGAGCGGTTCGCCGGGCGGTGTGCCGAGATCGTGCTGCTCTCCGACCGACTCGGGTTGGGATTGGGGAGATTGCTGTGAGCGGTAGGTCGAGGAAGTTCTCTGTTCGTCTCCTCGTGGTGTCGGTGGTGCTGGCCCTCGCCGCCGTGGCAGCCGCCGCCGGTGGCGTTCCGCAGCGGGACAGCAGGGCGGCCCCGGAATGGGAGCGGCCGTTTCCGGTGGCGGAGAGCGTCTATCCGTTCCAGTCAAAAATCTACGAGTGGAACGGGTTCGCGTACCACTATGTGGATGTGCCCCCAGCAGCGGGCCAGACTCCCAAGGGCACCGTTCTGGCGGTCCACGGGAACGGCACCTGGAGCATGATCTATCGGAAAATCGTCGACCCGTTGAGCGCGGCGGGATTCCGGGTGATCCTCACCGACCACCTTGGCTTCGGTTTCTCCGACAAACCGCGGGTCAGCGAATTCGACTACCTGCCGAGCTCGCACGCGACGGTGCTGCGGGACTTCATCGCCGACCTGGCCCTGGAAGATCTTTACCTGGTGCTGCAGGACTGGGGCGGACCCATCGGACTGGCCGCCGGAGTCGCCGCGCCGGAGCAGGTGCGGGGTCTCGTGCTGATGAACACCTGGGCCTGGCAACTCGACCATATCGAACAGGGGCAGACCGGATTCATGCACGCGGTGCACGACCGTGGGCACCATGCGCGGCGGGAACCAGAGTTCTACACGGAGGGCGAGCTCATCCGCCGCGGTGCGATCGGGGTCGCCGAACGCAACGCGGTGGAGGGGTCGGCGGAGTACGTGGCGCTGCGGGACGCGATGTGGGGGCCCTACCTCACCCTGGAGCCCCCGCATGAGCTGCGCTACCCGGAGGTGACCCAGCCCGTGCACATCTCCGCCACGGCGACCGTCGGGGACGGCACCTTCCTGGATCAACTCGACCGGGACCTGGCCGTGCTGCGGTCGAAGCCGGCCTTCTTCGCCTTCGGCGACGACACGGCCTTCGGGCCGTACAAGGTTGACCTGGCGATTCTCGGCGACGACCGGGAGCTCTGCCGGCCCGGCTATCACCCGGAGACCGAGGAGGTCACCACCCGGACCAATTGTGTCGACGACGAGACCGGTGCGGCCTACTGGTATCCGCTGGAGCGGTTTCTGTCGGAGTGGCACCCCACCGCGGTCGTCGGTCAGTGGCGGGACAGTACCCACGGCCACTGGGTGCAGGACGAGGTTCCATCGATGGTGGTCGAGGCGGTGAAGTCCGTCCACGCGGCCGGTACCCGACCGTGAGGACGGGTACCCCATCCGCGCCCTGGAACCACCTGATCGGCTTCGCGCCCGCATCTGGCGACTTGCCGGGCTGGGCACGGGCTCTTCCGTTAACGTGAAGAAGTTGCACGACGAGCGACGAGGCGACCAGGGAGCATCGCATGCCACGCCTGACTGTTGTTGCCAACATTCACGCCAAGCCGGACCAGGTGGACCTGGTGAAGGCGGAGCTGGAGAAGCTCATTCCGACCACTCGGGCAGAGAAGGGGTGTATCAACTACGACCTGCACCAGGATAATAGTGACCCGGCCCATTTCGTCTTCTACGAGAACTGGGAGTCCCGTGACCTCTGGCAGGCGCACATGAGCGCCGCCCACATGGAGGCGTACGCTTCGGCGACCGCCGGCAAGGTGGATGAATTCGTGCTCAATGAGATGACCCAGATTGACTGACGGTTCGTGACCGCGCTAACCAGGCTGAGGATGTTCCACAACGGAACGATCAGATGAACAGGGGTGCCGAATGTCACGTTTGAGTATTGTTGCCAACGTTCACGCCCGGCCGGGCCAGGTGGACCTGGTGAAGGCAGAGTTGAAAAAGCTTGTCCCGTTGACCCGGGCGGAGGAGGGGTGCATCAACTACGACCTGCACCAGGATCATAGCGACCCGGCCCATTTCATCCTCTACGAGAACTGGGAGTCCCGCGAGATCTGGGAGACTCACAAGGGTGGTGCGCACCTGCGGGAGTACATGGATGCGACCTCCGGCAAAATTGATGAATACAATTTCATCGAGATGACATACATTGATTGACGAATCATTGACGGCTCGGGTACGCCGTGCCGGGGAGCGGGGTCACCCCGCTTGCGCCCAGTGGACCCAGAGCGGCAGCAGCAGTAGCGCCGCGACCGAGCTCTTCACCACCAGTGCGGCCGACAGCTCCACGTCAACGCCGTAGCGCTGCGCGACGATGAACAGGTTCTGTGGCGCCGGCATCGCCGCGATGAGGACGAGATAGGTCAGCCACGGACCGTCAATCTCGAAGACGTGCGCGGCGGCCAGCCAGACCGCAAACGGGAACAGCAGACACTTGACGGCGATCAGCCAGATCTCCTCGCCGGTGGTGTGGCGGAAGCTGACCCCACTGCCGCCCAGGTGCAGGCCCAGGGCGAAAAGCGCGATCGGCGCGGCGGCGGCACCGACGAAGTCGAATCCGCCCAGCAGCGGCTCCGGCATCCGGACGGCCAGCAGGTTGAGCAGGAGGCCGGCGTTGCACGCCAGGACGACCGGGGTGGTGAGGGCGCCCCACACCGCCCGGCCCACCCGGCCGCGTCGGCTCTGGAGTTGAGGCGGTGGCCCGCCGGGCTGCGTCGGTCGCAGCCCGCGGGTCGGCTGCGTCGGTCGCCGCCCACCGCCCCCGGCCGAGACCGGCACGGTCTGGCCAGCCAGGACAGGCTTCACCGGCGCCCCGTTCAGCTCCATGATGGCCAGGACGACCAGGGTGAGGACGCATACCTGGAACAGCAGCACCGGAAAGACCGGCGCTGCGTCGCCGAAGAGCATGATGAACACGGGCACCGCGAAGTAGGCGGTATTGACCTGGACCGCCGCCATGATCCGTAACGCGAGCTGTCGCGGCTCGCGGGTGCGGGTCAGCCACGCCAACACCCCGACCACGGCCATGGTGATTCCCGCCGTGACGGCGTAGCCGGTGAGAGCGGGCCAGGCGAACAGGGCGTCCAGGTCGCTGCGGTAGATGTTGGCGAACAGGTAGCACGGCACGGCGAAGAGGAAGGCGAAGTCCGCGAACACCTTCGAGCTCGCCGCGCTGACGACGCTCCGCCGGGCGAACCACACACCGCCGCCGAGAGCCAACGCCACCGGCACGAGCTTTTCGAAGACGGCGAGCGCTTCCAACGGTACGGGCCTCCAACAGTCCTGGCCGGCCCGATCCGGTCGGCAAGAGGCGTCCCGTGGTTCCGGCGGAGGCTCCGTTGCTATCAGGGGGACAAGGGTCGGCGCCAATCGGGGAGCGGGCGAACAACATCCGCCACAGCAGTACGTACGGCCGATCCGTGCGGCTGCTGCCCGGCCTGTCGCCGGTAGCTCAGCGCGCGAGCTCCGCCGCCTGCGTGATGACGTGGTCGATGAGGCCGTACTCGCGGGCTTGCTCCGGGGTGAACCAGCGATCCCGGTCCCAGTCCCGCTGGATCTCCGCCAGCGTCCGGCCGCTGTGCTGGGCGATCAGCCCCTGCATGGTCTTCTTCACGTACAGGAGGTTCTCCGCCTGGATCCGGACGTCGGCAGCAGTGCCCCCCATCCCGCCGGAAGGCTGGTGCATGAGGATCCACGAGTGGGGTAGGGCGCACCGTTTGCCGGCCGTCCCGGCGCAGAGGAGGAACTGCCCCATCGATCCGGCCATGCCCAGCGCCAGCGTTGCCACATCGTTGCGGACAAACCGCATCGTGTCGTAGACGGCCATCCCCGCGCTCACCGAGCCGCCGGGCGAGTTGATGTAGAGCTTGATGTCGCGGTCCGGGTCCTCGGCGGCAAGTAGCAGGATCTGGGCACAGACCCGGTTGGCCGACTCGTCGGTCACCTCGGTGCCGAGGAAGACGATCCGTTCCTTCAGTAGCCGCTCGAAGACCTGGTCGCCGAAGCCCTGCTGCCGATCGTCCAACATTTTGATCATTAGGTGCTACCTCCAGCGCGTCGGCGGGCGGGGGACCGCCCGGGAGCCGGCCCGTCCAGCGTGCGCGTGCCGGGGCAGGAGGAGGTAGCCGATCTGCCGGCAGCAGATCGGCTCAGAGCAGATCGGTCGAGGGCGGATCGGCCCAGGTGGATTGGCTGGGCGACCACCGCGGCTCGGGGCGGTCCGGTGGGGCTACCGTCGGGCCCGCTGCCCGCGGGCCCGGACGAGCCGCCGGACCCGCCACGAGCGTCGTGCGGTGGGGCGGTCGGCCGGCGCCGCAGCGATCAACCGGACTCGTAGGCCGGCCCCTCCCGTGGATCCGCCGGTTAACGCGGGCCCGATCGGCGCCAGCCCCGCGCCACCGATGGGCAGCCCAGGTGAGCCCAGTCGAAGGTGCACCTGGCCGGTACCGCAGGAGGTGGGGCCGCCGCCGCGTAGCCCGGCCCGGACCGAGTGCTGCCGGGCCGGCTCGACGCGGGAGCTCGGCGTGCGGCTGACCTCGCCGACGGCGAACCCCATCGGCTCGGGCCGCTCCAGGCGACGTAGCTCGTCACGAGCCTCCCCGAGCAGGTCGGAGAGGCGAATCCCGAGCGCCCGGCAGACCGCCGCGAGCACCTCGGACGAGGCCTCCTTCCGCCCCCGCTCCACCTCGGACAGGTACGGCATGGAGACCCCGGCGGCGGCAGCGACCTCCCGTAGCGTGCGGCCCTGCCGCATCCGGACCCGGCGCAGGACCCCGCCGATGACTCGTCTGAGCAACGACATGCTCCGCCTCGCTCTCGTTGGCTGTGGTCCGCGGGGGACAGCTCCCATCATGCCCGGCGGGGCTGTTGTGGCGTCGTCCCGGCTGCCTCGCCATGTGCGTTACCCCCGACCCGTTATGTTGTGGGCGTGCAGGTAACAGCGGAGTCTGGGCGGGGCGCACGGTGATTCACTTCCCGGCGCAACGGCGCGATCCGCTGAGCGCGTTGAGTCTGCGGTTGGCCGCGGCCCTCGGGCTCGTCCTTGCCAGCGTCGCCGTGGTGTGGTTCGACCGGGACGGTTATCGGGACGCCAACCGCGACGCGGACGGGCTGAGCCTCCTCGACTGCTTCTACTACGTTGTGGTTTCCCTCTCCACCACCGGGTACGGCGACATCGCCCCGGTCTCGGAGTCGGCCCGCCTGATCAATGTCCTCTACATCACCCCGGCCCGGGTCATCTTTCTGATCATCCTGGTCGGCACCACCCTGGAAGTCCTGACCGAGCAGTACCGGACCGGCCGTCGCCTGTCCCGGTGGAGGAGAGCTGTGAAGGACCACGTCATCATCTGCGGCTACGGCACCAAGGGCCGCAGTGCGATCTCCGCCCTGCTCGAGAACGGTTGCGACAAGTCCAGGATCGTGGTGGTCGAACGCAGCGGCGCCGCCCTGCGGCAGGCGACCGCAGCCGGCCTGGTGGCGATCGAGGGATCGGCGACCCGCTCGGCGACTCTCAACGAGGCGCACATCCGGACCGCCAAGGCGGTGATCATCGCTACCGACAGTGACGACGCTGCGGTGTTGGTGGCGCTGACCGTCCGGCAGCTCACCGCGGGACAGGTGCGGATCATCGCCGCGGCCCGGGAGGCGGAGAACGCCCCGCTGCTCAAACAGAGCGGCGCCCACCACGTGATCGTCTCGTCGGCGACCGCCGGTCGGCTGCTGGGCCTCTCCACCTCCGCACCGCCGCTGATCGATGTCGTGGAGGATCTGCTCACGCCCGGTCAGGGGATGGCGCTCGCGATGCGGTCGGCCGAGCGGCACGAGGTTGGCCGCTCCCCCCGCGAGCTGGAGGCTCTGGTCATCGCGTTGGTGCGGCGGGGCAAGGTGGTCACCCTCGCCGACCGGGCCGGCGGGGTCATCGAAACCGGCGACATGCTCGTGCACGTCCGTGACGACCGCCGGACCTCCACCCCGATGTCCTGAAACTCCGCGCCGGGGCGCCCGTGCTGATGTCCGGAGCGCCCGCGCCGCTGCGCCGACGTCCTGAGCCGGGCTACCGCGCGGGCCCGGGGACCAGCCGGCGGCTCAGTCGATCGTCCAGGTGTCGCCGCTGCGCAACAGGCCGGCGAGCTGCTGCTCCCGAGTCTCGGTCACCGTCGCCCGGGCGGCGTCGAGCTGCTCCTGCACCACGCTGTCGTACGAGGGCCGTCGCACCGAACGGAACACCCCGATCGGGGTGTTGCGCAGGTCCAGACCCGGCAGCCGAGACAGGGCGAACGCGTACGCCGGGTCGGTGATGGTGGCATCGTGGACGACGATCTCCTCCGCCGCGGTGGCCGCCGTCTCGCGGACCTCCAGGCCGAAACCGCCGGGCGGGTGTACGACGCAGAACTGCCCGTCCCGGCCGAACGTGATCGGCTGGTTGTGCTCCAGCCGGATCAGCGAGTCGTCCCGGGTGGCGGGCCCCTTGAGCTGTTCGAAGGCCCCGTCGTTGAAGATGTTGCAGTTCTGGTAGATCTCCACGAAGGCCGAGCCCTCGTGCTCGGCGGCGGCCCGGAGCACCGACTGCAGGTGTTTGCGGTCCGAGTCGATGGTGCGGGCCACGAAGGTGGCCTCCGCGCCCAGCGCCAGCGAGAGCGGGTTGAACGGTGCGTCCGCCGAGCCGACCGGGGTCGACTTGGTGATCTTGCCGACCTCGGAGGTGGGGGAGTACTGCCCCTTGGTCAGGCCGTAGATCTGGTTGTTGAACAGCAGGATCTTCAGGTTGACGTTCCGCCGCAGCGCGTGGATCAGGTGGTTGCCGCCGATCGACAGCGCGTCGCCGTCCCCGGTGACCACCCAGACGGAGAGGTCGGGGCGGGTGGTGGAGAGGCCGGTGGCGATAGCTGGGGCGCGCCCGTGGATCGAGTGCATCCCGTACGTGTTCATGTAGTACGGGAAGCGTGACGAGCAGCCGATGCCGGAGACGAAGACGATCCGCTCCCGGGGGATGTTCAGCTCCGGCATGAAGCCCTGGACGGCGGCGAGGATCGCGTAGTCACCACAGCCGGGGCACCACCGCACCTCCTGGGTGGACTTGAAGTCCTTCGCGGTGAGCTTGAGGGCGACGGGCTCAGACATTTTTCAGGACCTCTTCCAGCATCGTCTCCAGCTCGTTGGCGGTGAACGGCAGACCGTGTACCTGGTTGTAGCTGATCGCGTCGACCAGGTACCGGGCGCGGATCACGTGGGCGAGCTGACCGAGGTTCATCTCGGGGATGACCACCCGCTCGTAGGAGCGCAGTATCTCGCCGAGGTTGGCCGGCATCGGGGCGAGGTGCCGCAGGTGTGCCTGGGCGACGGAGAGCCCGCGCTGGCGGAGGCCCCGGCAGGCCGCACCGATCGGCCCGTAGGTGGACCCCCAGCCGAGCACCAGCACCCGGGCGTCACCGTCCGGGTCCTCGACCTCAAGGTCGGGCACCGGGATGGACTCGATCCGGGCGGCACGGGTCCGGACCATGAAGTCGTGGTTGGCCGGGTCGTACGAGATGTCGCCGGTCTTGTCGGCCTTCTCCAGCCCGCCGATGCGGTGCTCCAGGCCGGGCGTGCCGGGGACGGCCCAGGGCCGGGCCAGGGTCTCCGGGTCCCGCAGGTATGGCAGGAAGGTGGCACCGTCCTCGCCGTTGGGCCGGGTGGCGAAGTCGACCCGCAGGTCGGGCAGGGACTCGACGTCGGGGAGTAGCCACGGCTCGGAGCCGTTGGCCACGTAGTTGTCGGAGAGCAGGAGCACCGGCGTGCGGTAGGTCAGCGCGATCCGGGCCGCCTCCAACGCGGCGTAGAAGCAGTCGGCCGGGGACTTCGGCGCGAGCACCGCCACCGGCGCCTCACCGTGTCGGCCGAAGAGGGCCATGTTCAGGTCGGCCTGCTCGGTCTTGGTCGGCATCCCGGTCGACGGCCCGGCCCGCTGCACGTCCACGACGACCAGCGGCAGCTCCAGCGCCACCGCGAGCGAGATGGTCTCGCTCTTGAGCGCGACGCCGGGGCCGCTGGTGGTGGTGACGCCGAGTGCCCCACCGTACGCGGCGCCGAGCGCCGCGCCGATGGCCGCGATCTCGTCCTCGGCCTGCATGGTGAGCACGCCGAAACGCTTGTGCTTGCTCAGTTCGTGCAGGATGTCCGACGCCGGGGTGATCGGGTAGGCGCCGAGGAAGACCAACAGCTCGGAGCGGACCCCGGCAGCCACCAGGCCGAGCGACAGGGCCGCGTTTCCGGTGATGTTCCGGTAGGTCCCGGGTGGCATCTTCGCCGGCTTGACCTCGTACCGGACCGCGAAGTCCTCGGTCGTCTCGCCGAAGTTCCAGCCGGCCTTGAACGCCGCGACGTTGGCCCCGACCAGCTCCGGCCGGGTCGCGAACTTGCGCTCCAGGAACCGCAGGGTCGACTCGTACGGCCTTGAGTACATCCAGCTCAGCAGGCCCAACGCGAACATGTTCTTGGCCCGTTCGGCATCCTTCTTGGATACCTCGTGGTCGGCGAGCGCCCCGACGGTCATCGAGGTCAACGCCACCGGGTGCACCGTGTAGCCGGCGAGTGAGTCGTCCTCGAGCGGGTTGGCCTGGTAGCCGACCTTGGCGAGGTTACGTCGGGTGAACTCGTCGGTGTTGACGATGATGTCGGCTCCGCGCGGCAGGTCCGCGAGGTTGGCCTTGAGCGCGGCCGGGTTCATCGCGACCAGGACGTTCGGCGAGTCGCCGGGGGTGAGGATGTCGTAGTCGGCGAAGTGCACCTGGAAGCTCGACACCCCGGGCAGGGTCCCGGCGGGCGCGCGGATCTCCGCCGGGAAGTTGGGCAGCGTGGAGATGTCGTTGCCGAGTTGGGCGGTTTCGGAGGTGAATCGGTCGCCGGTCAGCTGCATTCCGTCGCCGGAGTCCCCGGCGAAGCGGATGACCACGCGGTCCAGTTGGCGGATCTTCTTGATCATGACCGTACCCCGCCCTGGTCGGCGCGGTCGCCCGGATCGCCGCACTCGCTCCTGACCTCGCCCTGCCCGGTCACATGGCCTCCTCGGCGCGCCGCCGTGACCCACCTCGTGTGGTTGTCCGGCCTGCTGTCGTTTCTCACCTGAGAGCCTACGTCGGATCACCTCCACGCCAGCTCGAGAGGTCCGTCGACTGAGACTCGATTTAGCGAGCAGATGACCGTTTCATTGCTATTTTCAGCCCGCTGTCGTAATCCAGATCACCTGATTGCTTCGGTGGTCCCGGTGGCGGTGGACTTCCGGTGCCCTTTGGCTGTTCCGGAGGCTGTTGGTCGAGCGGGGGAGGGTGCGCGGAGGGTGCTTCTGGACCGTCGGTGCCACCGCAATGAGGTGTGGTTTCGGGCGAAATAAGCGTTTTTGGCGAATTGGTTTCGTCGAATGTGAGGTATCCGACGTTTTGTCGGGTGGCCCGGGTCACATCCGGCGGGGAATCGGCGGTGGGGGCCGGTGGTTATACCTGGCGTAACCATGTGGGGCAGCCGCGAGCGCCCCGCCGAACCGCCGAACCCCCGGTGCTCG
>NZ_JABZED010000039.1:0-79437 GCF_013416675.1 Salinispora sp. H7-4 | reverse complement strand
CGTCGCACAACGCATCCTCGCGATGACCGCCGCGATCTGGCACAACTGGACCACCGGCCAACCCGTCATGCGCTCCCTCATCGCTTACGACCACTGATCCCTCGGAATAGATCGTCTAGGCCCCCTCGCCGCGCGGGTGCGGGCGCCTGCCAGCTCCGCCGAGGTGCACCAGGTTGTTATCGTCTCCGATCGACATGCCTGGGGAGGTGGTCGGTGAACGGGCCGGTGGCGTATCTGCTGACGACGGTGGGATGCCTGGCGGTGGTGGCCGGGGTGGTGATCGCCGTGTGGGCCCAGCGCCGGACCAGCCGCCGTCCACCCGGTACGCGGGCCGCCCCAGAAGACCCGCTGCGCGATCGCGACGCGGACGCCCTTCGGGGCGACCCGCGGCGGCTCAAGCCCGGGGACCTCGTCGAGGTCTCCGGCGGCGTGACATACGCGGTGCGTGGCTCCGTCCGCCTGGTGGAAGGCGCGTGGAGCTGGACGGAACACCTGCTCGACGACGCGGACGGCGTCCGGCGCTGGCTCTCCGTGGAGGAGGATCCAGAGCTGGAACTGGTGCTCTGGGCGGCCGAACCCGGCACGACGATCACTCCGGGGGCACCGACCATCGACTTCGCCGGCCGCCGCTACCGCTGGAGCGAGTCCGGCCAGGCCCGCTACACCGCGGTCGGCACCACCACACTCGACCCGAGCGGCACGTTGCGCTACCACGACTACCAGGCCTCCGGCGGGGAGCGGCTGTCGTTCGAGGCGTACGGCGAGGCGGGCTGGGAGGTGGCCCGGGGCGAGCGGCTGCACCGCTCCGAAGTGATGATCTATCCGCGGGACGGGGTGGCCTGAGTGCTCGTCACCCTTCTCGCCCCCTACGTCGACACCTGTGCCACCGACCTCAGCCTGGCGCTTGACGACGCACCGCGACCCGCGCTGCACGTACTCCAGGTCGATCTGCCCGGCGCGGTCCAGGTGCGGCTGCGCCTGCTCGGCGCCTCGCACCAGGTGGTGCTGCGCGCCCCGGGCACCGCGCTGACCGAGACGGTGGCGTGCCTGCCCGGTCGCCACCCCGACCTGCCCGACCGGGTCCACGACGAGTCCACCGGCTACCGGTTCACCGCCACCGTGCTGCGCCCCGGCGACGAGGGCCTGCGGGAACGGGTGGCGGCGCTGCGCGCCGACCTGGCGGATGACCCGTACGCCCTGGTCGGTGTCTTCCCCGGCGACGTTGACGCGGTGACCGCGATGGCGGTGCGTCCGGGCGGGTCGGGTGGCGCCCTCGGCTGGCGCACCTGGCACGCCTACCCGCAGACCAGGGAGCTGGTCCTGACCGAAACGGTGGTGACTCCGCGATGACGTACCGGCGCTGGTTTGTGGTGGGGACGGCGTTCGCCCTCCTCGGCGTGTTGGTCGTGACCATCGCCATCAGTTACGGCAGCTTCTCCCCGCGCGGCTTCGTCGAGGACCACTACCAGCGAACCGCCGCACACGACCTCGACAGCGCGGCGCTGGCCTACCGCTCGACGAAACAGCCGAGCCAGGTGGCCCAGGAACTCACCGACGCCTGGCAGCCGGCGGACCAGTACATCGACGGCACCGGCGTCTACCTGCGCTACGACGATGACTCGGTGGTGATCCTGCCGGTCGCCGCGGGCTCACTGATCCTCCTGGAACGGCTGACCACCGCGTACCCGCGCTACCACTCCGTGGTCGGAGGTCACTGGGGCTGGGGTCGGGGCAACACCGTCCGGGGTGGTGGCCCGGGAAGTGGCAAATAGCACCTCTGTCGACCGTACGAACCCTGGAGCGCCCCTGTGTTGCAGACCCTCGTCACTGACCTGCTGCTCACCCTCGCCTACGGAGTGGTCGGGATCGCTCTCATGGGCATCGGCTACGGTCTGGTTGACCTGGCCACCCCGGGCCGGCTCCATCAGCTGATCTGGAACGAACGCAACCGTAACGCCGCGCTCCTGCTCGCCTCGAACCTGCTCGGTGTCGGCATCATCGTGGTCGCCGCGATCGCCGCCAGCGAGGACGACTTCGTCGTCGGCCTGGTCGGGGCGGCGTCCTACGGGCTTTTGGGCCTGGTCATCATGGCAGCCGCGTTCCTGTTGCTGGATCTCGCCACCCCCGGGCGGCTGGGCGAGATCCTCGTCGACCCGGAGCCGCACCCCGCGGTCTGGGTCACCGCCGCCATTCACCTCGCTGCCGGCGCGATCATCGCCGCCGCGATCAGCTGATGGCCCGGGGCGCAGCGTCGCGCGCATCCGCCGGGCAGAGCGGGTGGGTGTGGGGTGGCATCGCGGTGGCGGCCGTCCTCGGCATTGTGGTCGCCGTCGCCGCCCTGAGCGAGGACAACAGCTTGGTCGTACCGCCGCCTACCACCACCGAACAGAACGACACGGTGGCCCTGCTGCGCGACGCCGCCGAGCAGCAGGACATCTGCTACGGCTGGGAGCTCAGGCAGGGAGACGGGGACGTGGTCAGCACCGGATCGAACCTCGGGGTCGGCATCTCGGTGGTTGACCACCCGCAGTGTCCCCGCTGGCTGTGGGTCGCCGCGACCGTCGACTACACCCCGGAGAGCAGCGAGGCCGAGGACTTCGCCCGGGTGGTGGTCGACGGGTCGCCCGAATTCAGCTACGACCTCTTCGCGCTGGAGACCAGCTTGTCCCGGTTCGGCCTTGATGGAGCGGCCTTCCTTGCGGAGCCCGGCTGGGCGGTGACGCGGGCCGCGGTGAGTCTTCCACTATTGGTCGTCGAACGTGGTGTGGTCAGTCCGGAGCCGGTGGTCACCAGCGCTCCCGTCGCGGCGCCGAGCCCGCTGCCGGCAGCCGGCAGCGACCTGTGGCGGGAGCGTTCCGGCTGGCTGATCGGGGCCACCGGGATGGTGCTGATCGCCGTGCTGCTGGTGGTGGTCGGTCTGAGTCAGCGGCGTCGGCAGCGCGGCGAGGCGGCGGTTACGGCCCGGCGTGGCAAGGGCAGCGCCTCGGGGCGGCCGGTGAAGCGGGCGTGACGGTGGACGTGGACGCGCCGGTCCGCTGGCGGCCGGCCCGCGCCACCGTGCTGGCCGCGGTGTTCGTCTGCGCGGCCTGCGGCCTGGTCTACGAGCTGGCCCTGGTCGCGCTCGGCAGCTACCTGATCGGTGACACGGTCGGGCAGGCGTCGATCGTGCTCGGGGTCATGGTCTTCGCGATGGGGGTGGGAGCCCTCGCCGCGAAGCCGCTGCAATCCCGGGCCGCCGCCGTGTTCGCCGCGATCGAGCTGGCCCTGGCCCTGCTCGGCGGGCTGTCGGTACTCGGCCTCTATGCGGCGTTCGCCTGGCTGAACCTGTATCTGCCGGCACTGGTCGGCACCGCCTTCGTACTCGGACTGTTGATCGGCGCGGAGATCCCGCTGCTGATGGTGCTGCTGCAACGGATCCGTCGACAGGCGGCCGGCAGTGCGGTCGCCGACCTGTTCGCCGCCGACTACGTCGGTGCCCTCCTCGGTGGCCTGGCCTTCCCGTTCCTGCTGCTGCCGCTCTTCGGTCAGCTCAAGGGCGCGCTGGTGGTCGGCGCGGTGAACGCCGTCGCCGGCCTGGCGTTGGTCTTCACCGTCTTCCGGCGGGAACTCAGCGGGCGGGCGCGCGCAGCGTTGACCGCCGGTTCCGTGCTGGTCGCTGTCTGCCTCGGGTACGCGTGGCTGACCGCCCACGACTTCGAGGTGACCGCCCGGCAGCAGCTCTACCGCGATCCGGTGGTGCACGCCGAGCGCAGCCGCTACCAGGAGATCGTCCTCACCCGGTCGGTGGCCGAGCCCGGCGGCGGAACCGACCTGCGCCTCTTCCTCAACGGGGATCTCCAGTTCAGCTCGCTCGACGAGTACCGGTACCACGAGGCGCTGGTGCATCCGGCGCTCGCTGGTCCGCGCGGCGAGGTGCTCGTGCTCGGCGCCGGGGACGGGCTCGCGGTTCGGGAACTGCTGCGCTACCCGGACGTCCGTCGGATCACCGTGGTCGACCTGGATTCGGCGGTGGTGGCGTTGGCCCGCACCGAGCCGCGACTGCGGCAGCTCAACGGTGGTTCGCTCGACGATCCCCGGGTGCGGGTGCTGCACGCCGACGCGTTCGGGTGGCTGCGGTCCACCACCGAGCAGTTTGACGTGGTGATCGCCGATCTGCCCGACCCGGACGAGACGGCCACCGCGAAGCTCTACTCCGTGGAGTTCTACACGTTGGTCCGCAACGCGCTGGCCGCCGAGGGCCGGCTGGTGGTGCAGGCCGGTTCCCCGTACTTCGCGCCCCGGTCGTACTGGTCCATCGAGGCGTCGCTGCGGGAGGCCGGACTCGCCACCACCCCGTACCACGTGGATATCCCCTCCTTCGGGGACTGGGGCTTTCTGCTCGCCGCGCCCGAGGAGAACCCGCCCCTGCTGACCCTGCCGAGCGACGCGCCGGCCCTGCGTTTTCTGGACGCTTCCACGCTGGCCGCCGCCGAGGTCTTCCCGCCGGACCGGCGCCGGGTCAACGTGCCGGCCTCCACGCTGTTGCATCCCCGAGTGCTCGAGTACGCGCGTGCCGAATGGCGCGGGTACTGAGGCTCGTACCGTCGAGTTTGTGGGGCGGAGGTCGTACGGTGTGGGCGCGAATGAGGGAAGGAGACTCGTGGTAAATCCGCACCAGCCCGTTCGGGTACGTCCGGGCATCGTCACTATTTCCAGCTACCTGCTTTTTTTCTACGCCGCCCTGGCCTTGCTCGATGTGGTGGTCGCTCTCACCCACCTGGGCGGGACCCGGGAGGTCTACAAGGATGCCTATGCGGGCACCCCACAAGAGGGCACCGAGGGCGCCGCGGTGTTCATAGTCGCCGCGATGAGCGTGGTCGGCCTGCTGTTCGCGGTGGGAATTGTCGTTCTCGCCCTGCTCAACAACCGGGGGATGAACCCGGCCCGGATCATCACCTGGGTCGTCGGTGGCATCGCGCTCTGCTGCGTCGGCGTCGGACTGGCCTTCTCCGCGGCGGGTAGCGTGTTGGAGACCGACGTCTCCGGTGACGTTGTCAGCCCGGAGGAGCTCAACCGCCGGCTGGACGAAGTCCTGCCGTCCTGGCATGAGCCGGTGCTGACCGGGGCTCTCGGCGCCATCGCCCTGTTGGTGGCCCTGATCCTGCTTGCCTTGCCGCAGTCGAACGAGTTCTTCCGCAAGCCGCAGCAGCAGTGGGAGCCTCCGGTCCCCGGCGCCGCCTATCCCATGGCTCCGGGCTGGCCGGCGTACCCCCCGCCCCCGGGCGGGCCGTCGTACCCCACGGCTCCCGGCGCCTCCTACCCCACGGCCCCGAACCAGCCGGGCTATCCGCAGGCCGATCTGGGTTCGGGTGACCCGGGCCAGTCGGGCTTTTCGGGGGGTGACTGGAGTTCGGGCTCTTCGGGGGGTGACTGGAGTTCGGGCTCTTCGGGGGGCGACTGGAGTTCGGGCTCCTCGGGGAGCTCGGGTTCGTCCGACTCGGGTGGCGGGGGGTCTTCCGGCGGGTAGGGCTGGCCGTTAGCCGCCGGCGGCCTCCCCCGCCGGAGAACGCGACACAACTGGTCCCTCCGGATAGCGTGCAACCCGACGCCTACCGGAGGGACCAGTTGTGTCGTACCCCGAACCGGCCCGCCGCCCGGCTGCGGTGACCGCGGCCGTCGTGCTGCTGGCGGTGATGGCGGTGATCGCCGTCGCGTACGCCGTTGCCGGCCTGTTCGTTCTGGTCAGTACGGTTGACGCCTTCCGGCTGGCGGCGGCGGGAGGCGCGGCCTCGCCGGACGAGATCGATGGCGTGGCCCTGTTGGTCAGTGCCTGGACAGCGGCGGGTGCGGTGGTCAGCCTGCTCGCCGGGGTGCTCCTGGCCGCGCTCGCCGGGCTGGTGCGCATTGGTCGTCCCGGTGCGCGGGTAGCGACCTGGGTGGTCGCCGGCCTGGGGGTGGTCGCCGGCTGCTGCGGGTGCGCCGGTCTGGGCGGGATGCGGGCCTTCCCCATGCAGCCGGGCGACGAGGATCGCTCCACCGTTGAGTTGTTTGCCCAGCTGTCCGAGGCGTACCCGGACTGGTGGATTCCGCTCGGCGCAGGTCTTTCGGTCGGGCAGGTGCTCGGTTACCTTGTGGTAGCGATATTGCTGGCCCTGCCGTCGGCAGCCAGCTGGTTCCGTCGGCCCGTGCCCGGCCTGCACGTGCCGTACCCGCCCCCGCATCCCCCGAGGTGAGACGCTCGTGCCGAGTGACCAGTCGACCGCCGAGCGGCGCGCCTTGATCACCGGCGCGACGGCTGGCATCGGCGCGGAGTTCGCGCGCCAGCTGGCTGCGGAGGGCTGGCACCTGGTGCTGGTCGCCCGGGACCCGGCCCGGCTGGGGGAGGCCGCCACCGAGCTGACCTCCCGGCACGGCCGAGAGGTCGAGACGATCTCCGCCGACCTGTCCACCGACGATGGGTGCGCGGCGGTGGAGCGCCGGCTCACCACGGGTTCCCCGGTCGAGTTGCTGGTGAACAATGCGGGGATCAGCCTCAACACACCGTTCCTGCGGTCGTCGCCGGAAGACGAGGCGCGTCTGCTCCGGCTCAACGTGCACGCGGTGATGCGGCTCACCCTCGCCGCCGTCCAGTCGATGGCCAAGCGACGGAGTGGGGCAGTGATAAATGTCTCTTCGGTCTCTGGATTCGGGCCGGTCATGCCCGGTTCGACGTACCCGGCGAGCAAAGCGTGGGTGACCAGCTTCAGCGAGTCGGTTGGTCTGTCGGTGCGGGCGTTCGGTGTCCAGGTGATGGCTCTCTGCCCGGGTTACACCCGTACCGAGTTCCACGACCGGGCCGGCATCGACCGGTCGAAGACGCCGGCGTGGATGTGGCTGCGGGCGGAGGATGTCGTCGCTGAATCCCTACGTGACCTGCGAAAAGGTAAGTTGATCAGCGTTCCGGTGTGGAAGTACAAGCTGCTCGTGGCGGTGATGCGGCACGCCCCCCGGCGGCTGGTGGAAGCCTTCTCGCAGGACACCCGGGGGCAGGTTAGCCGCGCGGAACAGTGATTGCCCCGGAAAGGTCATCGGCGGCGCCGACGGCTCTTCCGGTTGCGGAGCGTGTTGGTACATCGCTCGCTGTCGCATCGCCCGCAGGGCTGACCCAGGCCGCCCCGACACATGGCTCCCAGTATCGAGCAGTACCCTCTTCGCCATGGGGGACCACGACGACCTGCGTAAATTCATCACCGACCTGGCAGTGGTCCATGGTCGAGTGGTGCTCTCCTCGGGGCGTGCGGCGGACTGGTATGTGGACCTGCGGCGCGTAACGCTGCATCACGAGGCCGCACCGTTGGTGGGCCGGGTGCTGCGGGAGTTGACTGCCGACTGGGCGTACGACGCGGTGGGTGGGCTCACCCTCGGCGCCGACCCGATCGCGCTGTCGATGCTGCACGCCACCGCTGGTACCGACCGCCCGCTGGATGCCTTCGTCGTCCGAAAGGCGGGCAAGGCGCACGGGCTGCAACGCCGGATCGAGGGGCCTGACGTGGCTGGGCGCCGGGTGCTCGCAGTGGAAGACACGTCCACCACGGGCCAGAGCGTGTTGACTGCGGTGGAGGCTCTCCGTGAGGCGGGGGCCGAGGTGGTGGGGGTAGCAGTTATTGTTGATCGAGGTGCCGGCGCCGCGGTGCGAGCCGCCGGACTGCCGTACCGGGCGGCCTATACGTTGGCTGACCTCGGCCTTGTGGCGTAAAAGTCTGCCGATTTGGATTCGCCGATATGCAGGCGAGTCAATGCTGCTGGTGGAAGGATGGAATACGTGGGAACTGCGTTGGCGGAAATGACAATGCCTCAGATCTCGCCGCTTGGCGGCGAGCCGATCGAACGAGCAGACGCGGAGCGGCTGGCCGGGGTCCTCAAGGCCCTTGCCGACCCCGCTCGACTGCGGCTGCTGAGCCTGATCCAGTCGGCTCCGGAGGGCGAAGCGTGCGTGTGTGACCTCACCGCGCCCCTTGGCCTCTCCCAGCCGACGGTCAGCCATCACTTGCGCATCCTCACCGAGGCTGGCCTGCTGGAGCGGGAGAAGCGCGGCGTCTGGGCGTACTACCGGCTGGTGCCGACCGCGATCGCGACCATCGCCGACCTTCTGACGCCGCCGCGTAAGCGCGCCGGCAAGAAGGCGCGCTGACCGTAGCGCTCGTCCGACGCCCTCCGAGCGGGGTGGCGTCGGACGGCCGGTTCCGCGGCTGGCGCCCCGGCTTCGAGCGTGGGCGCCAGCGGGGTCCCCGGGGCGCGGCCACTCGGTGCCGTGCCCCGGCCAGATCGGTGCTTGTCCCAGGTCAGTGCTTGCCGTAGTGCTCCCGGGTTTCCTGGATCGCCGCCTCGGCCGCGGCCCGCTCCGCCGCGGTGGTGCCGCGCCTCGCCGCCAGGCGGGCGCGCAGCAACTCGACCACGATCGGGACCACCGAGAGCACCACGATCGCGATCAGGATCAGCTCGATGTTCGCCTTCACGAACGGGATCTGGCCGAGGAAGTAGCCGAGCACCGTCACGCCGGTGCCCCAGAGGATCGCGCCGATCACGTTGTAGATGACGAACGTGCGGTAGTTCATGCGGCTGACCCCGGCCACGATCGGGGTGAACGTCCGGACGATCGGTACGAAGCGGGCCAGTACCACCGAGCGGGCCCCGTACTTCTCGAAGAACTCGTGCGACTTCAGCAGGTTTTCCTGCTTGAACAGTTTCGAGTTGGGCCGCCGGAACAGCGCCGGCCCGACCTTGCGTCCGAAGGCGTACCCCACCTGGTCACCGGCGATGGCCGACAGCGTGATGAGCAGGCAGACCAGCCAGAGCGGCGTGGTGATCCACTTCCCGTCGGCAGTGAGCAGGCCGGCGGTGAAGAGCAGCGAGTCACCAGGCAGGAAGAAGCCGATCAGTAGCCCCGACTCGGCAAAGACGATCACCAGGATGCCGAGCAGGCCGAAGGCCTCGATCAGCACCTCGGGATCGAGCCAGTCCGGCCCGAGAGCCAGGGTAGTGGTGGGCGTCGGCACGCGGTGACCTCCGTGGGCTGCCGGGCGGTGGACGTCGCCAGCGGCGACGGGAATGTCCGTAGTCTAGGTGGCAGCCCGGTCCGTCCGGTGCCTGACGTCATAGCTGTACCCACACCGCTGGTCGGGGCTACCTGGGCAGGTGAAGCGCCCGACGAGGGCCACCGGCGTGGACTCAGCCGACCAGAACCGCGCTCCCATGCACGCTGCCCCGTCAACCGGGCGGGTTGACGGGGCAGCGCGGTGCCGCTGGGCCGGATCAGGCGACGAAACTGTTCCGGCGACGGCGGGCGACCAGGAAGCCGGCCGCGCCGATGGCGAGCAGCAGGCCGCCGAGGCCGGCCACCCGTAGGGTGGAGTCACCGGTGATCGGCAGGCTCGGGTCGGCGCCGCCGCCCCCGCCTCCGGTGTCGCCGGTCGCGTTGACCAGGATCGCGGCCTCATCGTTGGCCGGCTTGATGTCGTCGTAGAAGCCGCCGTCGCACTGGCAGGGCACGTTGACCTTTACCGCGGCGGAAGCATCCGCGATTACCTCGTCGATCCGGAGCGTGAAGTCGAACGTCTCCTGCTCGTCAACCTTGCTCATGATGGCGGCGTAGCAGTGGTACTTCTCTCCCCCTGGCTCGCCCCATTCGCCCAGGTCGTTGCCGCGCAACGGCGCGCAGTTGTCGGGTACCCCGGTTGCCGTGGTGCCCTGCGGGATGTCGACCTCGAGGTAGGTCACGGACGAGTGGGGCCGACTGTAGTCAAGGGTGGCCGGGCCGTTGTTGCGGAAGCCGATGCTTGCCAGGATCTCGGCGTCCTTCTCCCCGGAGACCTCGGCGCCGATCGCCGCCAGGTCGGTGCCGTTGCTGCCGGCGGCAGTAATGTCCATGTGGGACCAGTTGTTGGACGGATCAGTGTCGGCCTGCGCCTCCCGAGCCGACTGGATGCGGTTCTGCTCGGTCAGCGTGAGCTTCCCGCCGGTGCCGGGCTCTCCCAGGGAGATACCCAGGTGGTGCAGACGTGCCTCGTAGGCTTCGAACTCGGCCGGCGTTTGCCAGTAGGCATTGCCGTGTATGAAGCTCGGCGCGTATGTGTCCGCCCCGAGCGTGTGGGTGAGGGAGGCGCTGTAGCTGGCCCCCGGCGTCAGCTTTTCGTCGAAGCGGCAGAAGACCAGGTGGTCGCCATCGTAGTTGCAGTTGCTGTAGCGCTGGTCGGCCCGGATCGCGTAGTCGTGGTCAAAGTACGCGACCGCCCCGTCGGCGGTGACCTCGCCAGCGTTGCTGACTGTCAGCGGTTCCGTGAACGTCTCGCCGGGTGCGACGGAGAACTCGTGTTCTGCCCCGGCGACGAGATCGACTCCGGTGCCGATGCGTACTGTCGCCTCGTGGGTGACGGGGGAGAAGCCCTGGGCGCTGAAGCTGACCTTCAGCACCCCCTCGTCGCCGTTCGCGCCGGCGGCAGTGGGTACGAGAGACAGGCTGTAGGCGCCTCGGCTGTCCTCAATGTGCTGGGCAAAGGGTTGGACGCAGCGCAACACATGTGGTTCCGGGGTGGTGCAGTCGTTGCCGAGGCTCTCCGAGGAGACATCGACCTTGCCGGCGAGGTCGCTGAAGTCGTACTGGACGGTCAGGTCGTGCAGGGTGACCGGCGCCGAGGCGGAGATGGTCGACGACCTGTCCTTGCCGGCAGAGCCGGCGGCGAGGGTGACGTTGTCGAAGTAGACGCCGAGCGTGATCTCCGTCTCGGTTGCCGAGGCAGGAGTAGCGGCGGCGGCGACGAGCGCGCCGGCGAGGCCGATCCCGGCGAGCCAGCGCCGGGTGGGGTGTTTGAGCATGAAAATCCTTCAGCTGGGCGTTCATACCAAAGTCGGTTTGTGGATCATATTCGGCTCCTCGGAGGCTGGCCTTCCCAAGTGGGGGTAGCCCGCCGATGTCAGCCGAACATCCGAACCAAATTCGCCACTTCGGTCAGTTGATTCCCGGCTGCTGCCCAGTCGCCCCAGCCCCAGCCGCATCGCCCAGGTGCATCGCCCCGGCCCGTCGGTCGCCCGCTCAGCGGTAGTCGTCCTCGTCGCCCCCGACGACCCGGGCCTGCTCCGTCGCGTCCCAGCCGTTGACCTCCAGACCGAGCTGCGGCTCGACCTCCACCTCGCCCGGGAGTACCGCCGTGGCCTGCTCGACCGCGTCCGCCGGCTCGGCCTCCGGGTCCCGCTCGTCCGGCGTGAGGTGCTCGCCCGGGGCGAAGTCCTCGTCGGGTAGGCCCATGGTCCCTCCCTGGATCTCGTGCGGACAGCTACCCACACCGTACGGGCTGGTCACGCTCCGCGTTGGGGGTGGCGTGGACCGTGCCGATCCGGCCGGAAACGGGAATGCCTCCCCGCCGTGGCGCCCCGGTGCCACGATGGGTACATGGCCTCCGCCGGGCCGGTGGTGCCGACCGTAATCAACTGCGGGATACTGCCGGCGGTGGACAGCGCGGTCCGGCGCACCAGGGACAACAGCGGCCGGCGACGGCCGAGAGCGTTAAGTAAGGAGCGTTCGACATGCCAATCGCTTCCCCCGAGGCCTACGCGGAGATGCTGGACCGTGCCAAGGAAGGCCGGTTCGCCTACCCCGCGATCAACGTGACCTCCTCGCAGACCCTCAACGCGGCGTTGAAGGGCTTCGCCGACGCGGAGAGTGACGGCATCATCCAGGTCTCCACCGGTGGTGCCGAGTACCTCTCCGGCCCCTCGGTGAAGGACATGGTCACCGGCGCGGCGGCGTTCGCCGCGTACGCGCACGAGGTCGCCAAGAAGTACTCAGTCAACATCGCCCTGCACACCGACCACTGCCCGAAGGACAAGCTGGACAAGTTCGTCCGGCCGTTGCTGGGTATCTCGCAGGAGCGGGTGCGGGCCGGCCAGGAGCCGCTGTTCCAGTCGCACATGTGGGACGGCTCGGCGGTGCCGGTAGCGGAGAACCTCACGATCGCCGAGGAACTCCTCGGTGCGGCCGCCAAGGCCAAGATCGTCCTCGAGATCGAGGTCGGCGTGGTCGGCGGCGAGGAGGACGGCGTCGAGAACGCCATCAACGAGAAGCTCTACACCACCGTTGACGACGGCCTGGCCATGGTTGAGGCGCTCGGCCTGGGGGAGAAGGGCCGCTACATGGCGGCGCTGACCTTCGGCAACGTGCACGGCGTCTACAAGCCGGGCAACGTCAAGCTTCGTCCCGAGGTGCTCAACCAGATTCAGGCGGCGGTCGGGGCCAAGTACGGCAAGGACAAGCCGCTGAGCCTGGTCTTCCACGGCGGCTCCGGTTCGCTGCTGTCGGAGATCCGTGAGTCGCTGGACTACGGGGTGGTGAAGATGAACATCGACACCGACACCCAGTACTGCTTCACCCGTCCCGTCGCGGACCACATGTTCAGCAACTACGACGGGGTGCTGAAGGTCGACGGTGAGGTCGGCAACAAGAAGAAGTACGACCCGCGGGTCTGGGGCAAGGCCGCCGAGGCCGGGATGGCCGCTCGCATCGTCGAGGCCTGCGAGGACCTCCGTTCCACCGGTACCCGGATGAAGTGATCTGATCGCCGTGGTTGACGGCCGGCTCCCCGCACCGGGGAGCCGGCCGTCGCGCTTGGTGCCCCCGACGGCTGCCCGGCGGCCGTCCGCGCAGCATCGGACCCGGAGGGTGACCAGCAGCGCGACCGGCGGACGGCGGTGGGGTCGCTCGCGTGCGGGTACTGCGGTCGGGTCAGTCGACCCGCTCGCGGGCCGTCGGGGGAAGCGGGTTGAATAGGGCGATGCAGAACCTGTTGCCGGAGCCACCGGCCACCCTCCTGCCCGCGCACGATGAGGCTGACAACGCCATCGCCGCCGCTGCGGAGAGCGGCGCCGACGAGGACTTCGCCGCGGTGGCGGCACGTTTCCCCACGTTCAGTGCGGCCTGGGCCGCGCTCGCGGTCCGCGCGTTCGCGGCGGACCAGGTGGTCCAGGCGTACGCGTACGCCCGCACCGGTTACCACCGGGGCCTGGATCAGCTACGCCGCAGCGGTTGGAAGGGGCACGGCCCGGTGCCGTGGTCGCATGAGCCGAACCAGGGCTTCCTGCGGTGCCTCTGGGTGCTGTCCCGGGCGGCGGACGCCATCGGTGAGGCCGACGAGGCGGCCCGCTGTGCCCAGTTCCTCCGCGACTGCGATCCGGCCGCGGCGGACGCGCTGGCGAGCGACTGAGCTGCCCGCGGGCGACCGACGCCGGGCTGGTAGCAGCCAGCCCGGCGTACCCGGCTCGCCGCGGTGGATCAGAGCCCCTCGGCCACCGCAGCCGCGATCTTGAGCCAGGCGTCCCGAGCGGCCGACGAGAGCCCCGCATACCGGAGCGGCTCGCCGGAATCGATGAGCCGCTCGTACGGGGCCAGGAGCACTGCCCGGGTCCGCGCTGCGAAGTGCGCCTGGATCGCCGGCAGGTCGATCTCTTTCCGGGACGGCGGCATCGATACGACGGTCACCGCCTGCCGCACCAGTCGTTGCCGGCCGCTCTGCTCCAGATGGTCGAGCATCCGGGCGGCTGTCTCCGCCGAGTCGTTGCGGGCCGACATGGTCACCACCAGCTGATCGGTGGCGTCGATCGCGGCCTGCCAGTTCTGCGCCCGCACGTTGTTGCCGGTATCCACGAAGATCAGTTTGTAGAAGCGGCTGACCACCTCGCGGATCTCCGCGAATGCCGTAGCGGTGAGCATCCCCCCGCCGGTGGCCGACTCGTCCGACGCGAGGACGTCGAACATCCCCTCGCCCTGAGCCCGGACGTACTGTGACAGGTCACCGACCCGGCCGTGGGAGCTGTGGAACTGGTTGAGATCGTGCAGCAGGTCTCGCACCGTACGGGCGTGGAAATCCTGCTGGGCGCGCATGCCCAGGGTGCCCTGCGTCTCGTTGTTGTCCCAGGCCAGGACGTAGCCGCCACGTTTCTGACCGAAGGCCATGGCGAGCAACAGGATTGCGACCGTCTTGCCGGCGCCGCCTTTCGGGTTGACCACGGTGACCTGCCGCAGCCCGCCAAAGTTGCGGCGGACCATCTCAATGTCGCGGCGCAGCTCCTGCTCCTGGCGGCCCGGCGGGAGGCGGAGCCCAATCCGGTTGGCCATCGCCCGCACGCCCATGGTGGCCATCGGATCCACCGGGCGTAGCTGCCGACGCCGGGCAAAGTCCTCGGCGGTTGGTGACGCCTGCCCCGGCGGCGTCCACCCGGTCCGCGGAGGTACGGGGTTGCCGTGCACTGGTGCTGGGTAGGGAGCCGGAACTGGTCCTGCGGTTGGTGGTACCGAGGGTGGCGGCCCCACGGTTGGCAGTGCACCCGGGTCCGGGCGGTGGCGGTTCCCGCCACCGCCCGGATCGGCCAGGCCGTGGTGGGGTCCGCCTAGGCCGCGGTGGGGTTCGGCTACGCCCTGGTGGGGTTCGCTGACGGCCTGGTGGGGGTCGCTGACGGCCTGGTGGGGGTCGCCGAAGGCATGGTGGGGGTCGTTCGTGCCGTGGTGGGCATCGTCGGCGGCCTCCTGCGGTGCGGGGCGCTGCCTTGGTACCACCCGCGGCCACTCGGTCGAGGTGCCACGGTCAGCCCAGGCGACCCGGTTGACGGCGGGCGGGCTCTCCGACGATGCCTCGGCGGTCGGTCTACTGGTCGACGTGCCAGGTGCCGGATCGGTCGGGTCGAGGCTGAACGGTTGGTGGAGATTGACGCCGGGCCCCGGCGCCACGGTGGGACCGTGGGGTGCCGGGGCATCGGCTACCGGGCTGTGCGGGCCGCTCTCCGGGCTCGGCGCCCAGGCGCGCGCTGCCTCGGAAGGCGCGTTCGCCCACGCGACGGGGACCTGCGTCTCGTCGGTCGGCGGAGGCGGCTGGCTCTGGTCATCCGGTGCCGTCGTCGGCGACCAGGACGCCGGTTCGGCTTCGGCCACTGGCCACCAGGGTTCGATGTCCCGTTCCGGCGCCGGCTGCTGGCCGGCCGGGTACGACCGGTCGACGTTTTCGTCCACCATGGGTTCCTCCCCCTGCCTCCTGCTGAGGATATGCCTCGGAAAGTGATCTGAGTGGCTACGCGTGGGCGGTCGGGGGAGACCAGACCGCCCACGCGCCCGGCTCGGTCCACCAGGACCGCTTACGCTTGAGCTCGCCCTCGGCGCCGTCGTCGAGGAACGGGATCGCACCCTCCCGGGGCACGACGGCCACCGCCCGACCGCGGGCGCGGCGGACCTCCAGGCGGACCCGGCGGCGACCCCACCGGGACGAGGTGAGGACCGGGACCGCCACCGCGACCTCGACCAGACCGTCGCCCGGGTCGGGGGCGGCGAGCAGGGTCACGTCGGCCAGCCGGGCGTACCCGCCAGCGTTGCCGATGGCGCAGGCCAGCAGCGGGTCGTCGCCGGCGGAGAGGAGCGTGTCGTCGACCTCGACCCGGCCTCGCCAGTGCAGCGGCTGGCCCCCCTCGTCGGCCGCACCGAGCAGCGCGCCGTCCAGCGTGACCGATCCGGCGTCATTGCGTAGCAGGTCGAGGCGGCGGGGCGCGCCCGTCAACACCGCCGCCGCCACCGCCACCGGGTCGCGGGGCAGCCCGAGCTGTGCTGCCAGATCTTGAGGCTGGCTGCTGCCACGGGTCGGGTCGAGCGGCAGCACGCCAACCGGTGGCAGGTCCGGCACCGTCCGGTTGACCGGCAGATCCGCCGGACGGCGGCTCGGCGGCGGGGCGTACCGCCGGACGAGGCGACGTAGGACGGTGCGCAGCTGTGCGTCACTGGCGGTGCCGACAATCAGTCGGGTGCGGGATTCAGGGTCGGGCCAGTCGAGGCCGTCCGGTCGAGGTGGGCCATCGAGGCGGCCCAGCACCTCGTCGATCTCCCGCTCGGATCTGGCGGTCACCAGGTCGACCCGCGCACCCCGGGCGGTGAGCGCGTCCGTGCAGGCCAGCACCGGTACGCGGGGGGTCTCGCAGCGGTTGGTCGCGGGCTCGCTGCCGGCCTTGTCGGTGTCGTTGTCGGCCTTGTCGGTGTCGCCGCAGCAGGCACCGTCGCTGCCGCAGGTGCCCGGCGCGTCCCGTTCCGAGCCGAGCGTGAGCAGCACCACGTCGTACACGGGTCGCAGCCTCCTGCCTCTGGGCGCGAACCCCTGCCGGCCGCGCCGTCACTTCTTGTTAGCCTGACACCCCGGGCTCGCCGACCGGTCGCCGCCTGGCACCCGAGCCTTCTGGAGGCTGAAGAAGATGCCAGCGATCGTTCTTCTCGGGGCCCAGTGGGGCGACGAGGGCAAGGGCAAGGTTACCGACCTGCTGGGGGAGCGGGTTGACCACGTGGTGCGCTACTCCGGCGGCAACAACGCCGGCCACACGGTCATCACCCCGGACGGGCAGAAGTACGCCCTGCACCTGATGCCCTCGGGGGCGCTCTCGCCGAACGCGAAGATAGTCATCGGGAACGGCGTGGTGGTCGACCCGAAGGTGCTGCTGGCCGAGATCGACGGGCTCGCCGAGCGCGGTGTGGACGTCTCCCGGCTGCGGATCTCCGGCGACGCGCATCTGATCATGCCGCACCACCGGGCGTTGGACCGGGTGGTCGAGCGGTACCTGGGGTCGTCCCGGATCGGCACCACCGGCCGGGGCATCGGCCCGGCGTACGGGGACAAGGTCGCTCGGATGGGGATCCGGGTGCAGGACCTGCTCGACCCGGGGATCCTCCGCCAGAAGCTGGAACTCGCCCTGCGCGAGAAGAACCAGATGCTGTTCAAGGTGTACAACCGCAAGGCGATCGACGTCGAGGCGACCGTCGAGGAGTACCTGGGCTACGCGGAGCGGCTCCGGCCGTACATCGCCGAGACCCGGGCGATGCTCTGGGAGGCGCTGGACCGCGGCGAGACCGTGCTGCTGGAAGGCGCCCAGGCGACCATGCTCGACATGGACCACGGCACCTACCCCTTCGTGACCTCCTCGAACCCGACAGCCGGTGGGGCCTGTGTCGGAGCGGGAGTCCCGCCGACCGCCATCACCAAGGTGATCGCGGTCAGCAAGGCGTATGCCACCCGGGTCGGCGCCGGACCGTTCCCGACGGAGCTGCACGACGACAACGGCCAGCACCTGCGCAAGGTCGGCCACGAGTACGGCACCACCACCGGTCGGGAGCGCCGGTGCGGCTGGTTCGACGCGGTCGTCGCTCGGTACGCGTGCCGACTCAACGGGGTCACCGACCTGGTCGTCACGAAGCTCGACGTGCTGACCGGCCTGCCGAAGGTGCCGATCTGCGTCGGGTACGAAATCAATGGCAGGCGTGTCGACGAGATGCCGATGACGCAGACGGACTTCCACCACGCGACTCCGATCTACGAGGAGCTCGACGGCTGGTGGGAGGAGATCACCACGGCGCGGACCGAGGCGGAGCTGCCCGCCGCCGCCCGTCGCTACATCGCCCGGATCGAGGAGCTCTGCCGTACCCGGGTCAGCGTGGTCGGCGTCGGCCCCGGTCGGGAGGAGAACGTCGTCTACCACCCGCTGCTGCCCTGAGTTCCCCGTCCACCCGCACCCCGGGACCGACCGGGGTGCGGGTGCGGGCCGGGCCGTAGGATCGCCCCCGTGCGGGTACTTCTGATTGGTGGTGGCGGGCGGGAACACGCCCTCGCGCTCGGGTTGGTGGCTGATCCTTCGGTCGAGGCGCTCTTCGCCGTGCCGGGGAATCCGGGGGTCGGCGAGGTCGCGGTGTTGCGGGACGTGGTCCCCACCGATCCGGCCGCGGTGGCGGCGCTCGCCGTCGAGTGCGGCGCGGACCTGGTGGTGGTGGGGCCGGAGGCGCCGCTGGTCGCCGGGGTCGCCGATGCGGTGCGGGCCAAGGGCATCCCCGCCTTCGGGCCGTCCGCGGCGGCCGCGCACCTGGAGGGGTCGAAGGCGTTCGCCAAGGACGTGATGACCGCCGCCGGGGTGCCGACCGCCCGCGCGTACAGCTGCGCCGACGCCGAGAGCGTCGGCAGGGCCCTGGACGACTTCGGTGCGCCGTACGTGGTCAAGAACGACGGCCTCGCCGCCGGTAAGGGAGTCGTGGTCACCGAGGACCGCCGGGTGGCCGAGGAGCACGCGCGGGCGTGCGGCCAGGTCGTGATCGAGGAGTATCTCGCCGGCCCCGAGGTCTCCCTCTTCGTCGTCACCGACGGCGAGACGGCCGTTCCCCTGCTGCCGGCGCAGGATTTCAAGCGGGTCGGGGACGACGACACCGGTCCGAACACCGGCGGCATGGGGGCGTACGCACCGCTGCCGTGGGCGCCGCCCGGCCTGGTCGACGAGGTGATGCGCGACATCGCCCACCCGACCCTGGCCGAGCTGCGTCGGCGCGGTACGCCGTTCGCCGGGCTGCTCTACGTGGGCCTGGCGATCACCGCCGCCGGCCCTCGGGTGATCGAGTTCAACGCCCGCTTCGGCGACCCGGAGACCCAGGCGGTCCTGGCCCTGTTGGAGACACCGCTCGCCGGGCTGCTGCACGCCGCCGCCACCGGTGACCTGGCCGCGCACCCGCCGCTGCGGTGGCGTGCGGGCGCGGCGGTCACCGTCGTGGTGGCCGCCGAGGGATACCCGGCGAAGCCGCGCACGGGCGACGTGATCCACGGGGCGGAGGCCTCGGGCATCGTCCACGCGGGTACGGTGCGCCGGGCCGCCGACGGCGCGCTGCTCTCCGCGGGTGGCCGGGTCCTCTGCTGCACGGCCACCGGCTCCGACCTGGCCGCTGCGCGTGATGCCGCCTACGAGTCGGTCCGGGGTGTCGAGCTGGCCGGCTCGCACCATCGCAGCGACATCGCCGCCGCGGCGGTGGCCGGCCGGATCACCATTCCCGGCTGACCGCCCGTCGGCGGGCGCCGACTCATCGGGAAGCTGGCGGGTCGCGGTGCGCGGCGGGCAACCACTGCTCGCCGAGCGGCACCGGCCCCTCGCTCCGCCCTGTCGTCCCACCGGGCGGGGCGGGCGGATACCGGGGTGGGTCGTCCAACGTCGCCAACACCGGCAGCGGCGCGGCGACCAGCGCGGCCACCAGGAGCGCACCGGCGAGGACCAGGAAGGCGGTGGCCAGGCCCAGCCACTCCACCAGCGGGCCGGCCAGCAGGTAACCGGCGGGCCCGGCGGCGTACGCGAACGAGGTCATCACCCCGACCACCCGGCCGCGGAGCCGCTCCGGGGTACGGGTCTGCATGGCGTAGTTGGCCAGCGGGTTGACCGGCCCGTAGGCGAGCCCGACCAGGCCGGCGAAGGCGAGCATCCCCGGGTACGGCGGCAGGAACGCGAGCCCGAGCAGGGCCAGGCCGGTGATCACGAGGGCGGTGGCCATCAGGGAGCGGCGGCGGATGAACCGGCCGGCCGCCGACGAGCCCAGCGCACCTGCCACGGCTCCGGCGCTCATCGCCATCAGGACGGTACCGAGGCGGGCGGGTTCCCCTTCGGCGACGAACCAGGCGGGCAGCAGCACCCCCTCGACCGGCAGGTAGAGCGCGACCAGCACCATCGTGATCAGGGAGAGGGTGCGCAGCAGTGGGTCCCGCCAGACGAAGCCCAGCCCTTCCAGCGTGCCCCGCCACAGGCCGCTGGGTGGGCGTTCGGGACGGCCTGCGCCGGGCAGCCGGACGGCCGCGATCAGGAGAACCGACAGCGCGAAGCCGGCGGCGGTGACCCAGAACGTCGCCTCCGGGCCGACCGTGGCGATGAGGAGGCCGCCGACTCCGGGGCCGATCAGGAAGGCCAGCCCGAAGATCGCTTCGTGGACGCCGTTCGCCCGTTCGATCCGCCAGCCGGCGGCCTGCGCGGCGGCGGGCAGCAGCGTCTCGCGGGCGGTCATTCCGGCCGGGTCGAAGACCGCGCCGAGGACGGCCAGCGCGACGATCCAGCCGAGGTTCAGCCCGACCAGGGTGTCGACGAGGGGGATGGCGGCGACCGAGACGGCGGAGAGGGCGTCGGAGACCAGCGCGGTCCGGCGGCGCCCGAGCAGGTCAACGACCGTGCCGGAGAAGAGGCTGGAGAGCAGGAGTGGTAGTCCGCTGGCGGCGGCCACCACCCCGGCCGCGGTGGCGCTGCCGGTGCGTTCCAAAACCAGCCAGGGTAGCGCCACGATGGCCACGCCGTTGCCGGTGGCTGAGAGCAGCGTCGCCGCCTCGACCAGGAGCAACGGTGTCCGGCGGCGGTGTTCGGTCCGAGTCATCGCGAAGATCATCATAGCCAGTCGGTCGGGCCTGGCAGCGGCGTATCGCCGCGCTGACGGTCTGATGACGGCGCCGGCCGTGCGGGAGCTCGGGGGCCGCTCCCGGGCCCGGCAGCATCCGGGCCCGGGAGTGGCCGGTGAGCGTCCGGGCTCCGGGGGGCGGGGAGCCCGGCGCGGGTCAGCGGATCTGGACGCCGGAGATGGCGCGGGCGACGACGAGCCGCTGGATCTCGGAGGTGCCTTCGAAGATGGTGTAGATCTTGGCGTCCCGGTACCACCGCTCGACCGGGTGGTCGCGGAGGAAGCCGGCGCCGCCGAGCAGCTGCACCGCCTTCTCGGTCGCGCTGACCGCGACCTCACTGGCCTTCAGCTTGGACATCGAGCCCTCGCCGGCGGTGAAGACCCGGTTGTTGCGTCCCATCCAGGAGGCGCGCCAGACCAGCAGCCGGGCGGCGTCGATCTCCATCTTCATGTCGGCCAGCGCGAATGCCACCGCCTGGTTCTCGATGATCGGTCGGCCGAACTGGACCCGTTCCTTCGCGTAGTCCAGCGCGTACTCGTAGGCGGCGCGGGCCACCCCGATCGCCTGCGCGCCGACGGTCGGCCGGGAGAGCTCGAACGTACGCATCGCCGCCTGGGAGGCGGCCCGCCGGCCGGAGCGGGCCCGGGCAAGCCGTTCGTCCAGTGCGTCCTTGCCGCCGAGCAGGCAGCGGCCGGGTACGCGGACATCGTCGAGGAAGACGTCGGCGGTGTGCGACGCGCGTAGGCCCAGCTTGCGGAGCTTGCGGGTCGCGGCGAGCCCGGGGGTGCCCGGCGGTACGACGAACGCCGCCTGCCCGCGGGAGCCGAGTTCCGGGTCGACCGAGGCGGTGACCACGTGCACGCCGGCGATTCCGCCGTTGGTCGCGTACGACTTCTGGCCGCTGAGTATCCACTCGTCGGCGGCCTCGTCGTAGACCGCGCGGGTGCGCATCGCGCCGACGTCGGAGCCCGCCTCGGGTTCGCTGGTGCAGAACGCTGCCACGGCGGGGGATTCGAGGTCACCGAAGCACTGCGGCACCCACTCCATCAGCTGCTCCGGTGTGCCGGTGCCGTAGATGGCGGCCACGGCGAGGCCGGTGCCGAAGATGCTCAGGCCGATGCCGGAGTCGCCCCAGAAGAGCTCCTCACAGGCGATCGGTAGGGAGAGGCCGCTGGGGTCGCCCCAGCAGGTTGCGAGGAACTCGAAGTCGTAGAGGCCGACCTTGGCCGCTTCCTGGATGATCGGCCACGGGGTCTCCTCCCGCGCGTCCCACTCGGCCGCGGCCGGGCGGACGACCTCGCTGGCGAAGCCGTGCACCCAGTCACGAAGATCCCGCTGCTCCTCGGTCAGATCGAGCGAGAACTCGGCCACTGTCAGCTCTTGGGAATGTCGAAGAGGTTCGAGATGTTGGCGGCCAGCCCCAGATCGCCCTTGGCCTTCAACTTGCCGCTCATGAACATCATGACCGGGTTGGCGCTGCCGGAGACGGTCTTGAGGAACTCCACCGGGCCGAGGGTGAGGCTCAGCTTCGGGTCGTGCTGGGAGGTCTGGTTGACGGTGCAGGCGCCGTCGGCGATGACCACCTCGTAGGTGTCGGTGCCGCCGTCGGTGCCGCCGGTGATGTTCCAGTGGATGACCGTGTTGGTCGAGCCCGCCCGGTCGGCGCGGAACAGCTGCGGCATCCGGCCGAAGACCTCGTCGAGAACCTTGCCGCGGAGGTCGCCCGACATCATCTCGGTGATCTTGTCGTCGGGAGTGGACTTGACCAGCTGGGCGAACTCCTTGGGTCCGACGTTCGCGAACTTGGCCGGGTCGAAGTCAGTCATGGGGCGCACCTTCCGAAATTTGACTACTCGCGCGTAACCCTACGCACGAGTAGGTATGCTCGCAAGGGTGTCCAGTACCCCCACCTTCCGCCGTCTGCCCCGAGCCGTCCGCGAGCAACAGATGCTCGATGCCGCAGTCAGGGTCTTCTCCCGGCGGGGCTACCACGGGGCCAGCATGGATGAGATCGCCGACGACGCCGGCATTTCCAAGCCAATGGTCTACGCGTACCTGGGCACCAAGGAGGAACTCTTCGTCGCCTGCCTGCACCGCGAGGGCGCCCGGATGATGCAGGCCATCGCCGATGTCGTCGCGCCCGACCTGTCGGCCGACGAGCGGCTCTGGCGGAGTCTGCAAGCCTTCCTCGGCTTCGTCGGCGCGCACCGCGACGGCTGGGCGGTGCTCTACCGGCAGGCCCGGGGCGAGCAGCCCTTCGCCGGGGAGCTCACCGCCCTGCGGCGGCGGATTGTCGAGGTCGTCGTCGGGATGCTCGAACACACCCTGCGCAGCGAGGGGCGCGAGGTGACCGAGACCGAGCTGGAGGTCGTCGCGTACGCCCTGGTCGGCGCGACCGAGTCAGTCGCCGACTGGCTGGTCGACCACCCGGAGGCGGACCCGGAGCAGACCGCCACCCGGATGATGAACGTCGCCTGGGTGGGCGCTGCCCAACTGCTCGCCGGGACCCTCTGGCACCCGCCCAACAAACGGGGCGAAACCCCCTCCTGACGCCTCCGGATCGCCATCGGTCTCCGGTGGGCGGCACCCCCGGGTCTGCACGAGGCGGCGTCCTCGGTTACCGGTGGGTGGCCTTCCGGCGACCCGAGCGCCGGCGTAGCCGCCGGGTCAACTCCAGCAGGCCGGTCACCCCGAGCGACAGGGCCAGACCGGCGAGTACGCCAAGCAGCGGCTCCTGCTGGAACGCCAGCCCGCCGAAGTAGCCCAACAGCACGCTGTACAACGCCCAGCTCGCCGCGCCGATCGCGTCAAAGAGCAGAAACGACCGGGGTGGGTAGCGCACCGCGCCCATCGTGAGGGTCACCGCCGTGCGCCCGCCGGGGACGTAGCGGGCGGTGGTGAGGACCAGCCCACCCCGCCGATACAACGCCCGCCGGGCCCACTCCGAACTGGCTCTCCGCCGGCTCTCCGCCGGGAACCGGGCGAGCCGCCGGGCACCGCCGCCCCGTCCGATCACGTACGAGGCGTGGTCACCGGCCAGCGCGCCGAGAGTGGCGGCGGCCCAGATCGCCGCCAACTCCGGCGGATCGCCGCTGACCAGCACCGCCGCGGTGATCACCGCCGTCTCGGCCGGCACCATCGGGACGATCGCGTCGACCGCGGTGAGCGCGAACAGCAGCAGATACACCACGGGTGAGGTGATCAGCTGCCGCAGCAGGTCGAGCGCGGACTCCATCTCCTCATGCTCGGGGTGGCGGTATGAAAAGGAGGCCCTTCCGTCACAAAAGGAAGGGTGAAGGTGCCCTCACGGCTCCCGGAGCGTGCCGAGGAGGTGGGGGCGGTCCCGCAGGTCGCGCAGCGCGAAGTCGCCCGCCGAGGTGCTGCCGAAGGCGACGGTGGTGGGCAACGGCACCGGCAGCTTGAACGCCACGTCAACGGTGTAGGCGTCCGGCAGCCGTGGCCCCAGCGCGGCCAGGCAGCGGGCCTTGCTCCACATGCCGTGCGCGATCGGGCACCGGAAGCCGAAGAGCCGCGCGCCGAGCCGGGAGGTGTGGATCGGGTTGTGATCGCCGGAGACCCGGGCGTACGCGCGTCCGAGCTGGAGCCCGAGGCGCCAGTGCGCCCAGGCGTGCGGCGCTGGGGGCTGGTCACCCCGGCTGGCTCGTTCGCCACCGCCGGACGTCTGCTCCCGGCCCAGATAGGTGGAGACGCCCCGCCACACCTCCTCGCCGCCGACGGTGCCCACCAGCACCACGTCGATCAGCCGGCCCCGGTCGTGCGGGCGCAGGTTCGTCGCGTACGTGACGAAGTCGAGCGTCTCGGCGGCGTCGATCGGGCGGTGGACAGTGATCCGGTTGCCGATGTGGACCACACCGGAGAGCGGGATCGGGAAGTCCGGGGCGGTCATCAGGCTCAGCGCCAGCGGGAAGCCCAGGACGTGTGGGAACGTCGCCGGCAGCCGGTCGGTGAGCCGGAACCCGCAGACCCGGTCGTAGTCGGCGAGGTGCCTGCGGTCGATGGCAATGCCGGCCACCCCCAACTCGACCGCCGGGGGCTGCGTGGCGCGCCGCGACCCGGTCCCGGGCAGCGCCCCGAGCAGTGCCCGGCGGTAGAGGGCACCGATCGTCGGCAGCGCCGCCAGCTGGACCCGGGACCGGGTGGCCGGGGCGATGTCGGACGGCTCCTGCGGGCCTCCCATCACGCCCCCAGCAGGCTCTGGCCGCAGACCCGGACCACGTTGCCGCTGACCGCGCCGGTGGCCGGCCAGGCCAACCAGCTGATCGTCTCGGCGACGTCCACCGGCAGCCCACCCTGGGCGAGGCTGTTCATCCGCCGGCCGGCCTGGCGCAGCATCAGTGGGATCTGGGCGGTCAGCCGGGTCTCGATGAACCCCGGGGCGACCGCGTTGATGCTGATGCCGCGTTCGGCCAGCACCGGGGCGAGCGACTCGACCAGACCGATCACGCCGGCCTTGCTGGTGGCGTAGTTGGTCTGCCCCCGGTTGCCGGCGATCCCGGCGATCGAGGAGACCGAGACGATCCGACCCCCGGCCGGGATCAACCCGCGTTCCAGCAGGAGGTCGTTGATCCGCTCCTGGCTGGAGAGGTTGACATCGATCACCTGGTCCCACCGGTCAACATCCATCCGACCGAGGGTTCGGTCCCGGGTGATGCCCGCGTTGTGTACCACCACGTCAACCCGGTCGTGGCGGGCGGAGAGGTGATCGGCCAACCGGGCCGGGGCGTCCGGGGAGGTGAGGTCGAGCTGCACGGCGGTGGCGCCGATGTCGTTGGCCACTGTGGCCAGCTCCTCACCGGCGGCCGGGATGTCCAGGGCGACCACCTCGGCACCGTCTCGGGCCAGGACCCGGGCCAGCGCCGCGCCGATCCCCCGCGCCGCACCGGTGACCAGCACGACCTGGCCGTCCAGCGGGCGGTCCCAGTCCGCCGGGAGCACGGCCTGCCCGGCGCCGACCCGGATCACCTGACCGGAGACGTACGCGGAGCGTCCGGAGAGCAGGAAGCGGAGCGTGGCCTCGAGGCTGGTCGCGGTGCCGGGGTCGTCGGCGTCGGTGACATAGACCAGCTGGGCGGTGACCCCCCGGCCGAACTCCTTGCCGATGCTGCGGGTCAACCCTTCGAGCGCCCGCTGCGCGGTGGCCTCCCGAGGCGTGGCGCACTCGGCGGGCGGGGTGCCGAGTACGACCACCCGGCCGCTGGGCAGCACCGAGCGGGCGTGCGGGTGTAGGCAGTCGTAGAGCTGGCGCAGCGCGGTCGAGTCGGTGATGCCGGTGGCGTCGTAGACGAGGGCGCCGAGCCGGGCCCCGGGAGTGACATCGGCCGGGTCGCGGAGTTCGACTCCGGCGGCGGTCAGGAGTTTGCCGACGCTGCCGGCGAGCCGGCCACCGGCGGCGGCGTCGAACAGGACGGGTCCGGGGATGAGGGGGTCACCGCTCCGGTATCGGCGAAGTTGGGGCGGGTCGGGCAGCCCGAGGCGCTTGACCAGACCCCGGCCGACCCCTGATTGGACGAAGCTCGCGTACCTGTCGGTCATAGGCGTAGCCTACTGGCGAGTAGGTTGAGAGCAACCCCCAGAGGAGGCGGAAACGTGCAGAACATCCGGCGGGTCGCGGTCATCGGCGGCAACCGCATCCCCTTCGCCCGCTCCAACTCGCGGTACGCCGAGGCGTCCAACGCGGACCTGCTCGGCGCGGCCCTCGACGGGCTGATCGCCCGGTACGGCCTGGCCGGCCAGCGGGTCGGCGAGATGGTGGCGGGCGCCGTGCTGAAACACTCCCGAGACTTCAACCTGGCCCGCGAGGTGGTGCTCGGCTCGAAGCTCGACCCGCACACCCCCGCCTATGACGTCCAGCAGGCCTGCGGCACCGGCCTGGAAGCCGCCATCCTGGTCGCCAACAAGATCGCGCTGGGGCAGCTCGAGGTCGGTATCGCCGGTGGCGTCGACACCACCTCCGACGCGCCGCTCGCCGTGAACGAGCAGATGCGACGCACGCTGCTCAAACTGAACAGTGCCCGGACCCTCGGCGAGCGGGTGCGGACCGCCACCCGGCTGCGCCCCTCGCAGCCGTTCCGGCCGGAGCTCCCCCGCAACGCCGAGCCCCGCACCGGCCTGTCCATGGGCGAGCACGCCGCCCGTACCGCCCGGCGTTGGCAGATCGGCCGGCAGGCGCAGGACGAGCTGGCGTTGCGGTCGCACCACCAGCTGGCCGCCGCGTACGAGCGGGGGTTCTTCGACGACCTGATGACGCCGTACCTGGGGCTGACCCGGGACCAGAACCTGCGTCCCGACACCAGCATGGTCAAGCTCGGTAGCCTCCGCCCGGTCTTCGGCACGAAGGGCCCGGACGCCGAGCAGGCCACCATGACCGCCGGCAACTCGTCGCCGTTGACCGACGGTGCGTCGACCGTGCTGCTCGCCAGTGAGGAGTGGGCACGGGCGCACAGCCTCCCGGTGCAGGCGTGGTTCACCTGGTCGCAGACGGCCGCCGTGGACTTCGTGCCCGGCGAGGAGGGGCTGCTGATGGCCCCCGCGTACGCGGTGCCCCAGCTGCTGGCCCGCGCCGGGCTCACCCTGCAGGACTTCGACTTCTACGAGATCCACGAGGCGTTCGCCGCGCAGGTGCTGGCCACCCTGGCGGCCTGGGAGTCGCCGGAGTTCTGCCGAGACCGGCTCGGCCTGGACGCCCCGCTCGGAGCGATCGACCCGGGCCGGATCAACGTCAACGGGTCGTCGCTGGCCGCCGGGCACCCGTTCGCCGCGACCGGCGGCCGGATCGTGGCGACCCTGGCCAAGCTGCTCGACGAGCGCGGCGGCGGCCGCGGGCTCATCTCGATCTGCGCCGCCGGCGGGCAGGGTGTAACGGCGATCCTAGAACGCTGACGCCAGCCGTGCCGGACCCGTCCGACTCCTTGCTGACGTGGGCTATCGTCCCGGGCAGGTACGGGAGGATATCGACGGACGACTTTTCGGGCCAGATGAACGACGCCTCCGGTATGAGCTGGCGATCGACTGACGGAGCGGAGCAGCGGACATGGCGAGTGGATCCGACAGCCGTCCCCGTCATGAGCAGGTCGCGGCAGACTTGCGATCCCGCATCATGTCCGGCGAGTTGCCGCCGGGGTCAGCGCTGCCGTCGATCCCGACGCTCGTGCAGCAGTACTCCGCTGCCACCGCGACAGTTCAGCGTGCCCTCGGTGCGCTGAAGGCGGAGGGCTCTGTTTACAGCGAGGTGGGAAAGGGCGTCTACGTCCGACCGAGGCGACCGCTGGTGGTGGCGGCGTCGGCTTACCTCGCTCCCACCTCCGACGGGTACGCCTACCGGCTCCGCTCGGTGGCAGAGGTGGTGCCGCCAGCCGAGGTGGCGCGGGAACTGGAGATCGGTGCGGGCGAACGAGCGGTCCTGCGGCATCGGCTGCTCATGTGTGGTGACGAGCCGGTCGAGCTGTCCTGGTCGTACTACCCGGCGGCCATCGCCAGCGGTACGGAGCTCGCCGAGCGGCGCAAGATCCCGGGTGGCGCCCCGCGGGTGCTGGCGGATCTCGGGTACCCGCAGCGGCAGACGCGGGACCGGGTCTCCGCGCGGATGCCCACGACGGAGGAGGTCGAAGCGCTCGACCTGCCGCCGTACGTACCGGTGCTCCGCCAGCTACGGGTGATCCAATCGGGCGACGACAGACCGGTCGAGGTGTCGATCCTCGTCAAGGGCAGCCACCGGCACGAGCTGCACTACAACCAGCGGGGGTAGTCCCGGGCGCATCGCGGGCGGAAATCGGTCGATGGTGCGCCGGAGTTTCGGTAGTTTCCGGTTCGTGTCCAGCTTTGAACTCCGGCGACCCGTCCTCGACCGCCTGAGTTGACCCTTCGTGTCCGGTGGATCGAGCCGCCGGACACCCTGGTCGTCGATCCGCTCCCCCGAGATTGGCGTACCTTTCATGAATCTTGAGAAGTTGCTGGCGGACCGGCTGGCACCGGCGTTCTCGGCGGTGGCCGGGGCGCCGGTTGACCCGGTTCTACGGCGGTCGCAGCACGCCGACTACCAGTGCGACGCCGCCCTCTCTCTGGCGCGTCGGCTTGGTCGCCGGCCCCGGGACGTCGCGGCCGAGGTGCTGGGTCGGGTGGAGTTGGGCGACCTCTGCTCGGCGGTGGCGGTGTCGGGTCCCGGTTTCCTCAACGTGACGGTCGCCGACCCGGCGCTCGGCACGCTGCTGTCGACCGCGGCCGTCGACCCCCGGCTCGGGGTCGCGCCCAGCGCCGCGACGGAGACGGTGGTGGTCGACTATTCGTCCCCGAACGTGGCCAAGGAGATGCACGTCGGGCACCTGCGGGGGACCGTGATCGGTGACGCCACCGTACGGCTGCTCGAATGGCGCGGGCATCACGTGATCAAGGCCAACCACCTGGGTGACTGGGGCACTCCGTTCGGGATGCTCATCGAGCACCTGCTCGACCTGGGTGAGTCGGAGGCTGCCGACGAGTTGTCCGTCGGGGACCTGGACTCGTTCTACAAGGCGGCCCGGGCCAAGTTCGACGCCGACGACGCGTTCCGGGCGCGGGCCCGGCGGCGGGTGGTCGCCCTGCAGCGGGGCGACGAGCTGACGCTGCGGTTGTGGCGGCTGCTCGTCGCCGAGTCGGAGAAGTACTTCCTCACCGTCTACGACCAGCTTGGCGTCCTCCTGACCGAGCGGGACTTCCGCGGGGAGAGTTACTACAACGACCGGCTCGCCCCGGTGACCGACGAGCTGGACCGGCTCGGTCTGCTACAGGAGAGCGGCGACGCCGCCTGCGTCTTCCCGGTCGGCTTCACCGGCCGGGACGGGCAGCCCTTGCCGATCATCGTGCGGAAGCGGGACGGCGGCTACGGCTACGGCGCCACCGACCTCGCGGCGATCCGCCACCGCACCCGGGACCTCGGCGCGACCCGGTTGCTCTACGTCGTCGGCCTGCCCCAGCGTCAGCACTTCGAGCTGGTGTACGCGGTCGCGCGGCAGGCCGGCTGGCTGAGCCCACCGGCGCGGGCCGAGCACCTCGGCTTCGGCTCGATCCTCGGCTCGGACGGCAGGATGCTGCGCAGCCGGACCGGTGACTCGGTCAAACTTGTCGGGCTGCTCGACGAGGCCGTGACCCGGGCCGCCGAGTTGGCCCGGCAGAAGAACCCCGACCTCTCCGAGACGGAGGTCGCTGACGTCGCCCGCGCGGTCGGCATCGGTGCCATCAAGTACGCCGACCTGTCCACCGACCGGAACAGGGACTACGTCTTCGACTGGCAGCGGATGCTCTCCCTCGACGGCAACACCGCCCCGTACCTGCAGTACGCCCATGCCCGGATCCGGTCCATCTTTCGTCGGGCCGGGATCGAGCGGTTCACCCCCGCCCCGATCACGATCGGGCACCCGGCCGAACACGCCCTCGCCCTCGAACTGGCGGGTTTCGGAGCCGTGGTGGCCAGCGTCGAGCAGACCCTGCAGTTCCACCGGCTCGCCGGCTACCTGCACACCCTCGCCACCACCTTCAGCGGCTTCTACGAAGCCTGCCCGGTGCTGCGGGCCGAGGACGCGGTACGCGACAGCCGGCTGGCCCTCTGTGACCTCACCGCCCGGGTCCTCCGGCAGGGCCTGTACCTACTCGGCATCGCCACCCCGGACCGGATGTAGCGCCCGGGTGCCGGAGAATAGGGTCGTGACGACGATCCCGAACGTGCTCGCCAACCGGTACGCCTCCCCTGAGCTGGTCACCCTCTGGTCCCCGGAGGAGAAGATCCGGATGGAGCGGCGGCTCTGGCTGGCGGTGCTCAGCGCCCAGCGGGATCTCGGCGTGGACGTGCCGGACGGGGTGGTCGAGGCGTACCAGCGGGTGCTTGACCAGGTCGACCTGGCCTCGATCGCGCAGCGGGAACGGGTCACCCGACACGACGTGAAGGCGCGGATCGAGGAGTTCAGCGCGCTGGCCGGGCACGAGCACGTGCACAAGGGCATGACCTCCCGGGACCTGACCGAGAACGTCGAGCAGCTGCAGGTGCGGGCCTCCCTGGAGCTGATCCGGGACCGGGTGGTCGCCACCCTGGCCCGGTTGTCCCGGCTCGCCGTCGAGCACTCCGACCTGGTGCTGGCGGGGCGCTCGCACAACGTGGCGGCCCAGGCCACCACGTTGGGCAAGCGTTTCGCCTCGGTGGCGGAGGAGCTGTTGATCGCGTACGAGCGGCTGGACGACCTGATCGGGCGGTACCCGCTGCGGGGGATCAAGGGCCCGGTCGGCACCGCCGCGGACCAACTCGACCTGCTCGACGGGGACGCCGGCAAGGTGGCCGAGTTGGAGCGTCGGGTGGCGGAGCACCTCGGGTTCGGCCGGGTGCTGGACAGCGTCGGGCAGGTCTACCCGCGTTCGCTGGACTTCGACGTGCTCTCGGCGTTGGCCCAGGTGGCGGCCGGGCCGTCGGCGTTGGCCACCACGATCCGGTTGATGGTCGGCCAGGAGTTGGCGACCGAGGGCTTCCAGCCGGGCCAGGTTGGGTCCAGTGCGATGCCGCACAAGATGAACACCCGGTCGTCGGAGCGGGTGAACGGCTTCGCGGTGATCATTCGTGGTTACCTGTCGATGGTCGGCGAGCTCGCCGGCGACCAGTGGAACGAGGGGGACGTCTCCTGCTCGGTGGTGCGTCGGGTGGCGCTGCCGGATGCCTTCTTCGCCACTGACGGGCTGTTCCAGACGTTCCTCACCGTGTTGGACGAGTTCGGCGCGTACCCGGCCGTGGTCAACCGGGAGTTGGAGCGTTTCCTGCCGTTCCTGGCCACCACCAAGATCCTGGTGGCGGCGGTACGGCGGGGCGTCGGACGGGAGGTCGCCCACGAGGTGATCAAGGAGCACGCGGTGGCGGTCGCGCTGGCGATGCGGGAGAAGGGCGCCACCGAGAACGACCTCTTCGACCGGCTCGCCGCCGACGACCGGCTGAACCTGACCCGCGCCGACATCGCCGACCTGGTGGCCGACCGTACGGCCTTCGTCGGTGCCGCCCCCGCCCAGGTCCAGGCGGTGGTGCAGCGAGTCGCGGCGGTTCTCGACCGCCACCCCGGTGCCGCCGGATACAGCCCGCCGCCGATCCTCTGATCGCCGCTGTCCCCGCCCCGCGCCCTGGGCCACCGGCGTCGGTCCTCGCGGGTGGGGACGGCGGTGGGTCAGGGTTCGGGGGTGGGAGTCTCGGCCGCGCTCCGCAGGTCGGGTGCGGTGGCCGGCTCGCCGATGCCGCTGGGCTCCGGCGTGATCTGCGGCTCGTGTGCGGTCTCCGCCGCCACCAGGGGCTGGTCGGGGGGCATGACGTCGGCGACCTTGGGTACCACGATCACCGCCGTACCGTAGGCGCAGATCTCCATCCACATCTCGCCGCAGTCCCGGCTGTCGAACCGCATCCCGATCACCGCGTTCGCGCCGAGCCGGCGGGCCTCCTCGCCGAGGCGGGCCACCGAGTCGGCCCGCCAGCGGGTGAGGTTGTCCGGCGCCATCGGGTCGTACGCGCCGCCCCGGAGGTTCTTCACCCCCTCGCGGTACGGGTTACGGGTCCTGGCCATCGAGGAGACCACCTCGCCGAGGATCTGGCGGACCTCATAACCGGGTAGTTGATCCGTCGTCACGACCAGCACGGTTCTGATGCTGTCAGCCGGCGCTGGGGTCGAACGTGGGCCTTGTTCACCTGATCGGATGGTGAAAAACAGCGCGGCGCGGACGGTTGGCGCTTGGCCGACCACCTGCGCCGTGGTGGCGCTAACCGTCGGACACCGGAAACCGGGGCGATCCAGGAGCGGTTGTACGCGAGACCGCCCGCGCATCCGGAGGCTGATTCCGCTGGTCACACCGATCTGCTGGCGGGTATGAGACCGGCGGTGGTTGCGGGGATAGAAATTGAAGCTCTTGCATTCTCCGGGTGGTATCGCTCCGTTTGGTAGGCGTCAACGAAGTGGTCGGTGGCAACGAAATCGCATCGAGATCACAACGGAAAGGCATCGGACTTTGTGCCCGCCTTAACCGCGTCGGAGATTGCCCAATCCGCGTGCGGCCGGTGCGGGCGGCGCGGTATCTGCCAGGTAGGCTGGCTGCGCTCGCCCCTTGTGGGTCGGCACCCAACTGCGTACACAGTCAGGAGTGCCCAGTGCCTCGCGTCGTCGTCGACGTCATGCTCAAACCGGAGATTCTCGATCCGCAGGGACAGGCCGTCGCTAACGCGCTGCCTCGGCTCGGCGTCGAGGATGTCGCCTCGGTCCGGATCGGCCGGCGGATCGAGATCGAATTCACCGGGGAGCCAGATCTGAACCAGACCCGGGAGATCGCCGACAAGCTGCTCGCCAACCCGGTCATCGAGGACTTCACCATCCGGCTGGCCGAGGATGGCGAGACCGTGGGCGCCCAACCGTGACCGCCCGAGTAGGCGTGGTCACGTTCCCCGGTTCGCTCGACGACGGGGACGCCGCGCGGGCGGTTCGGCTCGCCGGCGCCGAGCCGGTCCGTCTCTGGCACGCCGACCCGCAGCTGCACGGGGTGGACGCCGTCGTCCTGCCCGGCGGCTTCTCGTACGGCGACTATCTGCGCTGTGGCGCCATCGCCCGGTTCGCCGCGGTGATGGAGACGATCGTGGACGCCGCCCGGGCGGGTCTGCCGGTGCTCGGCATCTGCAACGGCTTCCAGATCCTCTGCGAGGCCCACCTGCTGCCCGGTGCGCTGACCCGAAACCAGCACCTGCACTTCCGCAACCGGGACCAGGTCCTGCGCATCGAGTCGGCCGGCACCGCCTGGACCAACGCGTTCCAGCCCGGCCAGGAGGTGCTGATTCCGGTCAAGAACGGCGAGGGCTGCTACGTCGCGGACACCGCGACGCTGGACCAGCTCGAAGCCGAGGGCCGGGTGGTCGCCCGTTACGTGGGCAACCCGAACGGGTCCCAGCGGGACATCGCCGCGATCACCAACTCCGCCGGAAACGTCGTCGGCATCATGCCGCACCCGGAGCACGCGGTGGAGGAGCTCACCGGCCCCTCCCTGGACGGCCTCGGCTTCTTCACCTCGGCGCTCAAGCACCTGGTGGAGACCGCGGCGTGACCGCAGGCGGCATCATCGGTCGGCTCACCCGCCCGACGGGCGGCCCGCTGCGTAACAAGGAGAGGTCATGACCACCCAGGACCCGGCCCGGGACACCTCAGACGCCGCGGCAACCGGAGCGACGGCTGCGCCGGACCGGGACGCCGACATCGTCGGCTGGGCCGGCGGCGTGGACACCGTCCCCCACGCCGGCAACAGCCCGGACGAGCTTCAGCCCTACGCCGACCTCGGTCTGCGAGACGACGAGTACCAGCGGATCCGGCAGGTGCTTGACCGGCGGCCCACCCAGGCCGAGCTGGCCATGTACTCGATCATGTGGAGCGAGCACTGCTCCTACAAGTCGAGCAAGGTGCACCTGCGCCAGTTTGGGGAGAAGGCCCCGTCCAGCGACCGGCTACTCGCCGGCATCGGGGAGAACGCGGGCGTGGTCCGGGTCTCCGACGAGCTCGCGGTGACCTTCAAGGTCGAGTCACACAACCACCCGAGCTTCGTCGAGCCCTACCAGGGCGCGGCGACCGGCGTCGGCGGCATCGTCCGGGACATCCTCGCCATGGGTGCGCGCCCGGTCGCGGTGATGGACCCGCTGCGCTTCGGTGCGGCCGACCACCCCGACACCGCTCGCGTGCTACCCGGCGTGATCGCCGGAGTCGGCGGCTACGGCAACCGACTCGGCCTGCCGAACATCGGCGGCGAGGTCGTCTTCGACCCCTGCTACCAGGGCAACCCGCTGGTCAACGCCCTCTGCGTCGGGGTACTGCCGATCGACCGGCTCCAGAACAAGGCCGCCGCCGGCGACGGAAACGTCGTGGTGCTGATGGGCGCCAAGACCGGCCGGGACGGCATCGGCGGCGTGTCGGTGCTGGCCAGCGCCACCTTCGACGAGCGCAGCGAGCAGCGCCGCCCCTCGGTGCAGGTGGGCGACCCGTTCATCGAGAAGCTGCTCATCGAGGCCTGCCTGGAGCTCTACGACGAGCAGCTCGTCGTCGGCATCCAGGACCTCGGCGGCGCCGGGCTGACCTGTGCCCTCGCCGAGACCGCCGCCGCCGCGGGCACCGGCATGCGGGTCTGGCTCGAGCGGGTCCCGCTGCGGGAAGCCTCGATGGAGCCGCACGAGATCCTCGCCAGCGAGTCCCAGGAGCGGATGCTGCTGGTGGTTGAGCCGGAGAAGCTGGAGGCGGTGCTCAAGACTGCCGAGAAGTGGGGCGTGCTCGCCACCGCGATCGGCGAGGTCACCCCGCGCGGGGCGGACGGGGAGCCGGGCCGCCTGGTCGTCACCTGGCGAGACCATCTGGTCGTTGACGTCCCGCCGGGTTCGCTGGCCGACGACGGCCCGGTGTACAACCGGCCGATGCGGGAGCCGGCCGACCTGATTCTGCTCCAGGCCGACCGAGCGGAGACCCTGCCTCGGCCGAGTGACCCGGAGGCCCTGCGGGAGACGGTCCTGCGCATGCTCGCCTCGCCGAACCTCGCGGACAAGACCTGGGTCACCGAGCAGTACGACCGGTACGTGCTCGGCAACACCGTGCTCGCCCAGCCCGAGGACTCGGGTGTGATCCGGATTGACGAGCGCAGTGGCATCGGCATCGCGCTCTCCGTCGACGGCAACGGCCGGTACGCACGCCTCGACCCGTACCACGGCGCCAAGCTCGCGCTGGCCGAGGCGTACCGGAACGTGGCGGTGAGCGGCGCGAAGCCGATCGCCGTAACCGACTGCCTCAACTTCGGCTCGCCGGAGGACCCGGGCGTGATGTGGCAGTTCGCCGAGGCTGTCCGGGGCATCGCCGACGGCTGCGGTGAACTGGGCATCCCGGTGACCGGGGGTAACGTCAGCTTCTACAACCAGACCGGTGCGGCAGCCATCCATCCGACCCCGGTGGTGGGCGTCCTCGGCGTGCTGGACGACGTGGCCGACCGCGTCCCGATGGGCTTCGTCCCGCGCGACGACGGTCACGACCAGATCTACCTGCTTGGCGAGACGCACGTGGAGCTGTCCGGCTCGGAGTGGGCGTGGGCCACCCACGAACACCTCGGTGGCGTGCCTCCCCAGGTGAACCTCGATCGCGAGCGGGCGATCGCCGACCTGATTGCGGTGGCAGCCCGGGGCGGTCACCTCAGCTCCGCGCACGACCTCTCCGACGGCGGTCTGGCGCAGACGTTGGTCGAGTCCTGCCTGCGCCGGGGTGTCGGTGCCCGGATCACGCTGCCGGAGCAGTTCACCGACGGTTCGATGCCGTTCGTCTTCCTGTTCAGCGAGTCTGCTGGCCGGGTGTTGGTCTCGGTGCCGCGTGGGCACGAGAAGGCGTTCACCGGGCTGGCCGACGAGCAGGGGGTGCCGTGCGAGCGGATCGGCGTCACCGACCCGGCGGGTGGTGCGCTGGAGTTGCACGGGCAGTTCCGGCTCAGCCTGGCGGAGCTGCGTGCGGCGCACAGCGCCACCCTGCCCCGCCTCTTCGGCGGAGCGGAACCTGCCACCTCGCCGGCCGCCAGCTCCGAGCCAGAGTCGGGGGGACCGAGCGAACCGGTGTGACCCCCTGCCGTGCGGGCCCCGCCCGGTTCCGGCACCCGATCCGAGTAAGGCGATCCGGCCCGGCTGATCTCAGCCGGGCCGGATTCTGCTGCAGGGGATCGGCAAATACCAGGACAGACTGATGCGGGCCACCCGGTTTCGGGTGGCCCGCATCAGTCTGTTGTGAGTCGTCTGTCAGTCGTCCAGCCAGTCCAGCCGGCGACCGCTCCGGTCCGGCGGGGGAGCGTCGGACCGGGTCCGATCGGCCTGCGTCGGCTCCCCGTAGCCACTACCGTAGCCGCCCTGGCCATACCCACGGTCGTCGTAGCCGCCGTGTTGGGCGGGTGGTTCCTGGTGGTACCCGCCGTAGCCGCTCTGCTGGTCGTAGCCGTAGCCGCCGTGTTGGGCGGGCGTTTCCTGGTGGTACCCGCCCTGCTGGTCGTAACCGCTCTGCTGGTCGTAGCCACCCTGCTGGTCGTAGCCGTAGCCGCCCTGCTGGGCGGGCGTTTCCTGGTGGTAGCCGCCGTGTTGGGCGGGTGGTTCCTGGTGGTAGCCGCCCTGCTGGTCGTAGCCACTCTGCTGGTCGTAGCCGTAGCCGCCCTGCTGGGCGGGTGGTTCCTGGTGGTACCCGCCGTAGCCGCCCTGCTGGTCGTAGCCGTACCCGCCGCCGTAGCCCCCCCGCTGGTCGTAGCCACTGGCCGGCTGGGCCCCCTGCCCGTACGCGGGCTCGGTCTGGCTGTAGCCGGCGTCCTGCTGGTATCTCCCGGTGGGGTACGGGTCGGCCGGTGCCGGGTACTGAGTGGCGGCCGTCTGATAGCGGCCGGTCGCTTCGTCGTACCGATCGTCGTAGCCAGTGGACCCGCCGGAGGCGGGAGGGTAGCCGGTCCCGGCCGACGAGGACATGCCGTAGTCGCTGGCGCCGTAGCCGCCGCCGGACGCGGGGGGCGTGGCGCCGTAGCCGCCGCCGGACGCGGGGGGCGTGGCGCCGTAGCCGCCGCCGGACGCGGGGGAGGTGGCGCCGTAGCCGCTGTCGGCCCAGCTGGACTGGCCAGCGGATGCGTTGTAGGGCTGCGGCGGAGCGCCGTAGGGGTCCGGTGGGACATCGTCAACCACTGGACTGTGCATCATCGTGGGAGCTTCGGCGAGGGACGGGCTTCCGCCGACCATCGTCGGCGCTGCCGCGGTCGGATTCACGATCCGCGTCTGATCGTCGGTGCCGCCGTAGCCACCGCGGGCAACCGGGACGGCACCCGTGGCCGCGCCGGAGGGTGCGACGTCCGCCTCGTCTTCGTCAGTCTCCTTGCGGCGTAGCCACAGCAGCACCATGGTGCCGACGCCGGCTGCTACGAGGAGGCCACCGAGCAGGATGATCAGCAGCGAGCCGATGCCACCGGACTCCTCGTTGCTGGCGTCCGCGACGGGGCCATCCACGGCGGCTTCGATCGGCTCGTCGGTCTGCTCCTCCACCCCCACGGTCGGTGCCGGCTCGACACTCGATGATGTGGTGGGGCTCGGGGTTGCCGCTTCGATCTTGAGTGAGATCCGCTGGCCGGAGACGCTCTGCCCGGTGGAGGCACGCAGGGTCTTGGTGGCGGCGAAATCGTCGATGCTCGCGCCGATGTCGAGTTGGCCGGGGGCGATCGGGTTCTGGGTGCTGCCAGTGAACCGGAAGTTTCCCCCGTTGTCGGTGCTGGTGTCGAACCTGTTGTTCTTGGAGTCCTTGAGGACGACCTGGGCTCCCGGTACCGGGCTGCCGGTGTTCTGGTTGACCACCTCGCCGGAGACCGACTTCACCGTCTGCGGCTGGGGGGGCTGGCTCGGGCTGGGCTGCGGCTCCGGCTTGCCGACCAGGGTGACGGTGGTGGTATCGCTGCCCTCGCCGTCGTTGGATTTGGCGGTGACGGTGATCGTGGCCTCTCCGTCGGCCGCGTCGTCCGCCAGCCGGAAGGTGTCCTGAAAACTCCCGCCCTGTTTGACTTCCCTCTCGCAGCCGGTGGTGCAGGTGAGCTTTCCGTTGTTGGCTGTCACCGTCACGATCGCGGGATCGTCGGCCGATGCCTCGATCGAGTAGCTGACCGTAGTGCTTCCGCCCGCCTCGACCCGGCTCGGTGAGGCCGAGACCTTGTTGACCACGGGGGCGGCGGAGGCCGGGCTGGCGGGGACGGTGAGCAGAGCGCCGACCAGCAACGCCGCGACCACACCGGCCCGCTGCTTCCAGGCACGTCGGTGTGTTGACACGTCCACCGCCTTCCACTGGATTCCCGGTGGCCGGCGGTCGCCGGGCCGGGGATCATCACGGTACGAATACGCCGTGGGCTACTATGCCTTGTCCAGTCGGATCGGCGCGACCCAGGGCCGGTGTGTGAGCCGCCCCGCGCGCGTCGTATCGTCCCGCTGTGCCCCCTTCGTACGCTAGGACCGCTGCCGTCGTGGCGGCGCTGTCAGCGCTTGACGAGGGGCGTACCCCCGATCGTCCGGTGCTCCGAGCGGCGGTCCGTGCCCTGTTGACCGTGCTCGCGGAGCGGGTGCCCGGTCGATCGGTGGAGGTGCGGGTCCCACCCTATGGCGCGGTGCAGTGCGTCCCGGGTCCCCGGCACACCCGGGGCACCCCGGCGAACGTGGTCGAGACCGACCCGGAGACCTGGCTGCGGGTCGCGACGGGACGTGTCTCCTGGGCGGAAGCGGTTGCCGAGGGTCACGTACGGGTCAGTGGGGTCCGGGCGGACCTGGCCGCGTACCTGCCGCTTTAGCAGGTGACATCGGGTTGGCCATTACAGGATGCAGTGATTTCGTGACTTTCTGTGTAGGCAGGGGTTCGCGTACACTGTCAGCGACGACAAGCGGTCCCGGCCGGGGAGCGGATCCCGTGATTCGCCTGGCCAGTCCAGCAAGAGGGAGCGGCAGGTGCCCCGAGGCGATGGCCGGTTGAGCCACGACCTTGACCCCCAGCGTCCCGGCCCCCAGGACGCCTGTGGTGTCTTCGGGGTCTGGGCCCCCGGCGAGGAGGTCGCCAATCTGACCTACTTTGGGCTGTACGCGTTGCAGCACCGGGGGCAGGAGGCGGCGGGAATCGCAGTCAGTGACGGCACGGGCGTGGTGGTCTACAAGGACCTCGGCCTGGTAGCCCAGGTCTTCGACGAGCCGACCCTGGCGAGCCTGCGCGGTCATGTGGCGATCGGCCACGCGCGCTACTCGACCACCGGCGCCTCCACCTGGGAGAACGCCCAACCGACCATCCGCTCCACCGCTTCCGGCACGACGATCGCCCTGGCCCACAACGGCAACCTGGTCAACACGGCCGAGCTGCAGCGGGAGGCCGGCGAGCGGGCGTTGGCCGGCGACGGGGCCACCAACGACACCTCGCTGGTGACCATGCTGCTGGCCAGCCGACCCGATCTGTCGGTGGAGGCCGCCGCCCTGGAGGTGTTGCCGCAGCTACGGGGAGCGTTCAGCTTCGTCTTCATGGACGAGTCGACGCTCTACGCGGCCCGTGACCACCATGGGGTCCGCCCGCTGGTGTTGGGCCGGCTGGAGCGCGGTTGGGTGGTGGCCAGTGAGACGGCCGCGCTCGATATCGTCGGTGCCAGTGTGGTCCGCGAGGTCGAGCCGGGTGAGCTGATCGCGATCGACGAGGATGGGCTGCGCTCTGCCCGTTTCGCCGCACCGGAGCCGAAGGGCTGCCTCTTCGAATACGTCTACATCGCCCGCCCGGACGCCACGATCGCCGGCCGGAACGTGCACGCGGCACGCGTACAGATCGGTCGTCAGCTCGCTCGGGAGCACCCGGTATCAGCCGATCTGGTGATCCCCGTGCCCGAGTCGGGCACCCCCGCCGCGATCGGCTACGCGGCCGAGTCCGGTATTACCTTCGGGGCCGGTCTGATGAAGAATCCGTACGTCGGGCGGACCTTCATCCAGCCGTCGCAGACGCTGCGTCAGCTCGGTATTCGGCTCAAGCTCAACCCGCTACGCGAGAACGTTCGGGGTAAGCGGCTGGTCGTCGTGGACGACTCCATCGTCCGTGGCAACACCCAGCGGGCCATTGTGCGGATGCTCCGCGAGGCCGGCGCGCTGGAGGTGCATGTTCGGATCTCCTCGCCGCCGGTTTCCTGGCCGTGCTTCTATGGCATCGACTTCGCCACCCGCGCCGAGTTGCTCGCCAACGGCCTGGACAACGAGGGCATCCGGCGGTCGATCGGCGCCGACACGCTCGGCTACGTGTCGCTCAGCGGTCTCATCGCGGCCACCGAGCAACCGAAGAGCCGGCTCTGCCGTGCGTGTTTCGACGGCGAGTATCCGATCGAGCTGCCCGCTGACAGCTTGATCGGCAAGCATGTGCTGGAGGGGGTCGGTCGGCGGGTCGCCGCCGAGTCCTCCGAACCGCACGTCAGTCCGCTCGTCGCCGCTCCGAGCGGCCGCGACGCGTTCAGCTCGGCGCGGGCGCCGCGCCCTGACCCGGAAGAGCCGACCACCCACATCCGGTAGCACCACCCGGGTGCAACCCGGCTATCGCCGGTTCGCACCAGGACCATCTAAGGGGAGAACCGTGACCCACGTGTCCGAGCGCAGCGGCGCAGGAAGTAGCCAGACCGGTGCCGGCGGTGACCGCCAGCCCTGGACCAACGCCACCGGGCGTCCGGTGCGCAAACGTTCGGCCTCGTACCTGGATGCCGGTGTCTCGATCGAGGCGGGCGACCGCGCGGTCGAGCTGCTCAAGTCGAAGGTGAAGCAGACTCGACGACCGGAGGTGATGGGCGACCTGGGTGGCTTCGCCGGCCTGTTTCGGCTGGACACGAAGAAGTACAAGAACCCGATCCTGGCCTCCTCCACCGATGGGGTCGGCACGAAGCTGGTGATCGCGCAGCAGCTCGACATTCACGACACGGTCGGCATCGACCTGGTCGCCATGGTCGTGGACGACCTGGTGGCGTGCGGTGCCGAGCCGCTGTTCCTGCTCGACTACATCGCCACCGGTGAGGTCGTACCGGACCGGGTGGCCGAGATCGGCGCCGGCATCGCCGATGGCTGCCGGTACGCCGGTTGTGCACTGCTGGGTGGGGAGACCGCCGAGCACCCCGGTGTCCTCCGGCCGGATGAGTACGACATCTCGGCCACCGGCGTGGGGGTGGTGGAGGAGAGCGGAATCCTCAGCTCCGAGCGGGTGGAGGTCGGCGACGTCGTGATCGCGATGCGCGCTTCCGGCCTACACTCCAACGGATTTTCCCTGGTCCGGCACGTGCTGCTTGGCGCCGGCCGGATGAGGCTGGACGTGGTCATCGAGGACTTTGGCCGGCAACGCACCCTTGGCGAGGAGCTGCTGACCCCGACCAAGATCTATGCGCAGGACTGCCTGAAGCTGATCGCTGAGACGGAGGTCCGGGTATTCGCCCACGTGACCGGGGGCGGAATCCCGGGGAACCTGGTCCGGGTCCTGCCGGAGCACGTGGACGCGGTGGTCGATCGTGCTACCTGGAAGCCGCAGCCGATCTTCGACCTGGTGCAGTCCAAGGGGCGGATTGAGGCCCCGGAGATGGAAGCGACGTTCAACATGGGCGTCGGCATGTTCGCGATCGTCTCCGCCGAGGATGCCGACCGGGCGCTGGCCACCCTCACCGGCCGCGGCGTGGATGCGTGGCAGGCCGGTGAGATCATCGAAGGCACCGGCAATGTCCAGCTGGTCGGGCAGCACACCCGTGGCTGATCGCTTCGGTGCCCGGTTGGACTGCCGATCCGGGCTTCGCGTCGATCCCGACGGTCTGCGGGTCGAGGGCTTCACCCGGGTGGTCGACGCCGCCTAGCCTGAGGAGCACCCCCGCAACGTCGCCGGGGCACGCCGGGGTGTCGTAGCGCGCCCCGGCAGGGCAGAGGAGGGCGATGGCGGTACGGGGGCAGTCGACAGGTGGGATGCGCGGTTTGGCTGCCGTCCCAGCCTATGTGGTTATGCAGCCCACAACGCTCTGCAATCTCGACTGCGTGTACTGCTATCTCCCGCTCCGCCACGCGGACCGGCGGATGCCGGTCAGCGTGGCGGAGGCGGTGGCGGCATCAGTCAACCCGTGGGCGCGAGCCGGGCGTTTCTCCGTGGTGTGGCACGGCGGCGAGCCACTCGCCGCTGGGCCGGAGCTACTCGCCGCACTGATGGCCCCGTTCGGGCCGGAGGTCGAGCATCACGTCCAGACCAACGCGACGCTGATCGACGATGTCTGGTGTCGGTTCTTCACGGAGCACCGGGTCCGGGTGAGTGTCAGCGTGGACGGGCCGCGGGAGCGCAGCACGGATCGGGTCAACCGGGGCGGGCGTCCCGCGTACCCCCAGATCATGCGGGGGGTCGAGGCACTGCGGCGGCATGGGCTGCCGTTTTCGGCGCTGGCCGTGGTGGGGCGCCCCGCGCCGGGTCTCGCCCGCGAGTTGTACGACTTCTTCCTTGAGCTCGGCCCGGACGTGTTGGGCGTGAACATCGAGGAGATGGAGGGGGTCAATACCCGGGCCAACCGTCACGACGCGGCTGCGGTGGCGGCCTTCTGGTCCGAGTTGGTGACAGCCTGGCGCCGGAACCCCCGCATCCATCTGCGTGAGGTCGAGTGGTCTCTGCGGTACGTCGCCGCGGTGTTGGACGGTGTCGAGGAGCAGGTGCTGCCCCGCCGGCTGGATCCGATTCCCACGGTCGGTCATGACGGTTCGGTGACCGTGCTCTCGCCCGAACTGGCGGGCTTCACCAACCCCCGGTACGGCGACTTCAGCAGCGGCAACGTGCTGGTCACTCCGTTGGCGAAGATCCTGGCCGAGGCCGTGGAGACACCCTGGGTCGGGGAGTTCCTCGCCGGGGTGGAGGCTTGCCGGGCGTCGTGTTCCTACTTCGGCTTCTGCGGCGGTGGCCATGCGGCCAATCGCTACTTCGAGCAGGGTCGCTTTGACGGTACGGAGACCGAGCATTGCCGCAACAGCAAGATCCGCCTACTGGAGGGAGTGTTGGAGCATGCCCGAGGACACCGGTCCCCAGCAACCTGAGCGCACGGCGGGCACGGTCTCGGAGGACGTGGTCGATCGGGTCCGCGCCGCTGGCGCCGACCTCACCACGTTGCTTCGCGAGGCCGAGGCGGCCCGTCGGTTACGGGCGGAGGCGGCGGGAGGTGGCTCCGCCAGCGCGGTTTGTGCCTGGAACCACTTCGAGAACATCCCGACGTTCTATAACTGGAACAACCGTCCACGCTGAGTCGGCTGGTTACACCGAGTAACGCGGAGTCGACTGGTTGGTTTCACCGAGCCGTCCACGCTCCATCGGTGTTCCACCACCCCTGCCGAATGGGATGGGTCTCGGAGCCACTGCCGGCACTCCGAGACCCGCCCCGCCTCCGTCGGGGTCCGCTGACCGATGGGCACAGACATGAGCACGCGGATCGACCGCGTGCTCAGTTGCGACCAGGGGTCAGCGGTTGGGACGAGCCCGGTTGTCCGGGTCGTCGTCCACGTGGTCCTCGTCATCGTCGTCGACATACTCTTTGTAGTCGTCGTCGAAGTCGTGGTCCGACTTGTGGCTGCCGCCGAGTTCGCGTTGCAAGGCGGCGAGGTCGGTGTTCGGGGAGTGGTACTTCAACTCCCGGGCCACCTTTGTCTGCTTGGCCTTAGCTCGGCCGCGCCCCATGGCTCGACCCCCTCGCACAGAATGCGGGGCAGCCCGAAGGCGGGCCCCGATGACGTCAGGCATCTCTCGTGGCTCTTACGGTACATGGAGATGTCATCGTTCGGCACCTCGGGTTACCGTCGCCCGGCTCCGCGCGTCGCGGCGGGCCGGTCGTCACCCAGTGTACTCGGTAAGGGCCAATCCGGAGAGCGCCCCTAACAGCAGGCGAATCACCGTGAATCCAGCTTAACCGCGCCGCGTCGTTGTGGCGGCCCAGGGGCGGAACCAGCCCGGCCCGCCCCCGGGACGTGCTCAGGGCAGCAGGATTGTCCGCAGCCGGCCCACCTCAGCCATCCGCCGCTCGGCCAGCCGGTCCGCGGCCACCGCCGGCGGCACCCCCTCGGTATCGGCGAGCCTGAGGATCTCTCGCGTGGTGTCGTAGATCCTGGTCGCTCGCAGCTTCGCGCGTTCGAAGTTGAAGCCCTCGATCTCGTCGGCAACCTGGATCACGCCACCGGCGTTGACCACGTAGTCGGGCGCGTACAGGATGCCCCGGTCGGCGAGGAGCTTTTCGATGCCCGGGTGGGCGAGCTGGTTGTTCGCCGCCCCGGCAACCACCTTCGCCCGCAGCGCCGGAACGGTGTCGTCGTTGAGCGTGCCCCCCAGCGCGCACGGGGCGTACACCTCGATGTCGGCGGCGGCCAGCGCAGTGGCGTCGTCCATCAGCGTCACCTGCGGATGGTTCGTCCGCGCCCAGGCCAGGGCCCGTGGGTTCACGTCGGTCGCCACGACCTCGGCGCCGTCGTCCAGGAGGTGGCCGACCAGGTGCTTGCCGACCTTGCCCAGGCCGGCCACACCGACTCGTCGGCCCCGTAGCGTCGGCGTGCCCCAGGCGTGCTCGGCTGCGGCGCGCATACCCTGGAATACGCCCCAGGCGGTCAGGATCGAGGAGTCGCCAGCGCCCCCGTGCTCACGGCTCCGGCCGGTCACGAACCGGGTTTCCCGGGCGACCACGTCCATGTCCGCGACGTAGGTACCAACGTCGCAGGCAGTGTAGTAGCGACCACCCAGGGTGGCCACGAAGCGGCCGTAGGCGCGCAACAGCGCCTCGCTCTTGAGCTGTTCGGGATCCCCCCAGATAACGGCCTTGCCGCCGCCCAGGTCCAGCCCGGCGAGGGCGTTCTTGTACGCCATGCCGCGGGAGAGGTCGAGCACGTCGGCGAGGGCCGCCTCCTCGCTCGCGTAGGGGTAGAACCGGGTGCCGCCGAGCGCGGGTCCCAGCGCCGTGGAGTAGATGCCGATTATCGCCCGAAGGCCAGACTGTTTGTCCTGGCAGAACAGAACCTGCTCGTGGCCGACCGACCCGGGGTCGTCGGTGGTGGCGAATACGCCCATGACTCACTCCTGGTGTGGTGTGCGGCCTTGTGGGCCGCGGACCTGCGGACGCCGGCGGGATGCTGCCGGTGCCGCTGAGCCTAGTATCGGCCGACATCGTCTCCGTCGTCACCAGCGTGTGCGTTCGTACGGCGGGATCAGCCGCTCGGCGACTCTTCTGGAGCGCACGCGAAACTGTGCCACCAGGGATTCGCATTCGACTCGTGGGAGGATCGCGCCGTGCCCTCGCTCTTCGCCGCATACCTGCGCGTGTACGAACCGTTGACCGCCTTCGACCGGGACCGCCAGGCATACTGGCGGCGTTACGTCGAGCAGGGCCGGGCTGTCGCCCCGGTGGAGGGGCCCGGCCGGCAGCTCACGACGGTGATCGAGGCCCTCGGCGCGGGTTGGACGCGGCTGCCGAACCTGCCGGACGAGGCGTACGTCCTGGAGGCTGACGACACCCTGCTCGTCTGCCCGTGGAACCTGCGCATCCGGGTCGCCGAGGCGGCACTGAACGCGCGTGATGGCGTACCTCCGGTGTTGGCGGACGCCTTTGTGCCGCCGGTGCTCGCCGGGAAGGCCCGGGCGGTGGTTGACGACTGGCGTAGCGGGGCGCGCGTGCTGGAACACGGCGTTCCCCGGGTGCACGAGCAGATCGCCACCTGGGGCGTGCCGCTGCGGTGGTTTGTCCTCTTCGAGCCGGTGGAGCGGCACCAGGTCACCGAGCCCGGCCGGCGGGCACTGCGGTACCGGACGGAGATTTCCAAGGCCCGCCGTCGCTCGTCGCGGGCTCTCGCCGTGTTGCGGAAGTCGGTCGGTGCCGCGCCGATCACCGAGGCGGTGGAGGAGGCCGCGCGCTGGCTGGAGGAGTTCCATCCGCGGTCGGTGGTGGAGCTGGACTACGGCGGGCTGGTGTCGCTGCTCTCCGACGAGACCCTCGCGGCGGACGACTCGCCGGAGTTGGTCGCCGCTGGCCTGGCCGGGCTGTCTCGGGGTGAGGCGGAGGAGGCATCAGCGGCCTACGACAAGCTGGTGGCACGGTGGCGCGCGGTGCAGTTGCTTGAGCGGTGCAACTGACGCCAAATTGGTTGATTCCACCTCGCCAACCCGGGAACCTTTCGCGTTTGATTCGCCACGAACCGTGATCATGAAGCTAGATATGGTGCCTCCTGTCATGTTAAAGGGGAATAAATCGGGCATGGTTCATCCGTCCGTCTAGGGACGTTCGGCCGTTCGGCCCATGTCGGACATCGGGGACTAGCCGGACCATGGGAGACGCGTCGGCCGGCGGGACCCCGGCCGATGTCTATACATGTGGAGGAGTGACCCATGGCATCGCGAACGCACGAACCGGAGCCGCTGCTCACGCCGGCCGAGGTGGCGTCGATGTTCCGTGTCGACCCGAAAACGGTGACCCGTTGGGCCAAGGCCGGCAAGCTGAGTGCGATTCGGACTCTTGGTGGACACCGCAGATACCGGGAGTCGGAGGTCAGAGCGCTGCTGCAGGGGCAGATCCCACAGCAGCGTCAGGGGGACTGACCTGGTGAGAACCAGCGGACAATGTGGGTAGGGCGGTGGACGATCTGTCCACCGCCCTACGGCATTTCGATGGGGTGGACGCGGCTCAGCCCGCGGTCGGGCTCTGCGGGTGCACGCGGCTCAGTCCTTGAGCGTGACCCGGATCCCGATCGTGCCCTGCTCGCCCCGGCGTAGCCGGCTCCCCAGCAGGGTGAGCCGGCCGAGCACCCGGTACTTCTCTTTGATCAGGCCCCGGACCCGCCGGGTGCCCGCCGCGTCGGCGAGCGCGGCGTAGCCGGGCACTGTTGGACCATGGGGGCGCCCTCGGACATCGCAGGGGGCGACGGTCACATCGCCGCTGCGCCGGATCCGCTTCACCTTGCCGGAGTTGGCAACGGTCCAGACTACGAGTGCATCGCCGTCACGGACCGCCCAAACCGGGGTCGGCACCGCACGGCCATCCTTGCGGAAGGTCGTGAGCAGGATGTATTTCTCGGTCGCGAGTCGGTCCAGCGTGGTCACGCCGCCAGGATACGACCCCGCGGCCCGTTGACCGGGCAGTGCGTCGGACCGGCGTGCCGCGCACCGCAGCGCTGGTGGTGGAGCTGGCGCGACGCGGTCCACCCGGGAGCCTCCCTCCGCCCGGCGCCGGGCTGCCGCGCGATGCCTGCCAACCAATAGGGTCGCGGGGACGAGCGACACGGGTAGGCGGGACAACACGGGTGATCCCCGAGTCACCGCCGGAGGGAGGAGGCGCCATGGGTGACCGTTGGGTCGTGATCGGAGCCGGCACGATGGGCCTCGGGATCGCGTACGTGGCGGCTGGTGCCGGCTACGACGTGGACCTGGTCGAGGTCGATCCGGCCCGGGGCGAAGCCGCCGCGGCGCGCCTCGGCGAGCTGTGGGACCGGGCCGTTGGTCGCGGCCGGTTAACGGCTGCGCAGGCCGACGCCAACCGGTCTCGGGTGACTGTTCGGGGAGCCCTCACTGAGGTCAGCGCCGGCCCGGAGGTCGTGGTCGAGGCCGTCCCGGAGCGGGTCGACCTGAAGCGCTCCGTGCTGCGCGACGCCGAGCACCTGCGCCCTGCGCTGTTGGCCAGCAACACCTCCAGCATCTCGATCGCCGAGCTGGCCGAGGGGCTGACCCGCCCCGACCGCTTCCTCGGTCTGCACTTCTTCAACCCGGTGTGGGCGATGACGTTGCTCGAGGTCGTGGTCGGCCCGGGGACCGCACCGCAGAGCACGGACGCGGCGGTCGCACTCGCCGCTCGGCTGGGCAAGGATCCCGTCGTCGTACGTGACCTGCCCGGCTTCGCCACCTCCCGGCTGGGGGTGACGCTCGGTCTGGAGGCGATCCGAATGGTCGCCGACAAGGTGGCGGAACCAGCGGACATCGACAAGGCGATGGTGCTCGGCTACCGGCATCCGGTGGGGCCGCTGGAGCTCACCGACCTGGTCGGTCTGGACGTGCGGCTCGACATCGCCCGCACCCTGGCGGCCGCGTACGGGGAGCGGTTCGCGCCGCCGCCGCTGCTGGTCGAGATGGTTGCCGCCGGACACCTCGGCAAGAAGTCCGGCCAGGGCTTCTACCGGTGGGAGAACGGAGCGAAGGCGTGAGGGGCCTGCGCATCGACGAACAGGCCGACCGGGTGGTGGCGGTGCTGGACCGCCCAGAGAAGCGCAACGCCATCGACGTTGACCTCGTCCACGCGCTCCACGCACTCTGCGCCGAGCTGGAGGCCCGGCCGCGGCTGCTGCTGCTCACCGGGGGCGCCGAGGGCATCTTCGCCGGGGGCGCCGACATCGGACAGCTCCGCGAGCGCGACCGGCTGGATGCCCTCGCCGCGATCAACTCGGCGGTCTTCGCCCGGATCAGGGCGCTGCCGATGCCGACCGTGGTAGCTGTCGATGGGCCGGCCCTGGGTGGCGGCGCCGAGCTGGCGTACGCCGGCGATCTGCGGGTGTGCACGTCGCGGGCCGTTTTCGGGCAGCCCGAGGTGCGGCTTGGCATCCTGGCCGGGGCGGGGGCGACGCACCGGTTGCCGGCGCTGGTCGGCGAGGCGCGGGCGAAGGAGCTGCTCTTCACCGGCCGGCGGGTGGATGCCGCGGAGGCCCTGCGGATCGGTCTGGTCAACGAGGTGGTCGCCGAGCCGGCCGAGCTGCTGCCGGCGGCGCACGCCCTGCTCGACGAGGTGGCGAAGGGCTCCGCGCTCGCGTTGCGGCTGACCAAGCTGGCCGTGGACGCTCCGGCCGCCGCGCATCCACACGTGGATCTGGTCAGTCAGGCAGTGCTCTTTGCGGACGAGGAGAAGCACCGCCGGATGACCGATTTTCTTGAGCGTCGGCGCCGGCCGTAGCTCCAGGTGATGTCGGCAGCGGTGCGGGGCCGGTAGCCGACTGGACGGGGTGCGTAGCCGGCTGGGCGGGGTACCTGGATAGCGGGGGCGGGGCCGCACCCCTGTTTCGGTGCGGCCCCGCCCAGCGTCCGACTGCGGCTCAGCTGTGCAGCGGCACCCCGGCGTCGGCGAGGGCCCGGATCAGCCCGGCCGACTCATTGAAGCCGATGATCACTACAGCGTCGGACCCGGTTTCCTTGATCTCGCGGACCACGGACGTGAAGTCCACCGTTGCGGCCTCGGCGCCCTCCGGCGGCTGGTAGGTCTTCAGCTTGAGCCGGCCCGCGTCGATGCCCGCCCGTTCCAGCTCGGACCGGACGATCTCCTGTAGCCCCTCGCCGTAGGCATCCTGACGGGCCACGATGGCGACCCGCTGCGGTCCGTCCCGCAGGATGACGTCAGCCAGTGCCCGGCCCTGCAGGCTGTCTGACGGAGCGGTCCGGAAATAGCGGTTCTCGTCGTCCAGATCGGTGAGGCTCGCCTCGGTGTTCGACGGGGAGAACAGCACCATCCCGGCCTGCATCACGTCGGGTAGCACCGCCCGCGAGACGCCCGAGGCGCCGGCACCGATGATCACGTGGACGCCGGCCGCGGCATGGCTCGCCACGGTTGCCTTGGCCACCGCCGGATCCGTGCCGTCATCGCCGTCGATCCAGGTAACCGGGGAGCCAAGGACGCCACCGGCGGCGTTGATCTCCTTGATCGCGAGGGCGGCGCCGGTGGCGAGGGGTGGGTGGGACAGCACGAGGGCGCCGGTCTGCGGTAGCAGGCCCCCCAGTACCAGCGGGCCTTCCGCGTCTTCGTCGGCGGCCCCGGTCTCCGGCGGCGGCGTGCTGCTCGCGTTGGACTCGAAGCCCGCACCGACGAACTCGGTCTTGGCGTCGTTGATCTGCGTCCCGTCGAAGTGCAGGGTGGCGTAGCTGGCGGTGGAGGGCTCGCCGGTGGCAGTGAACCCACCTCGGCTGACCGAGATGCCGCGGTACTCGATGTCCTGCCCGTCCTGGGCCAGCGTGAGGCAGTCCACGGCGGTCTCACACCGTTCGCCGCCGTTGGTGACTCCGACGATCTGGGCGGCGAAAGCCGCCGGATCGGTGGTGCCGGCGAGCTGCGCGGCGAGCGCACTGATCAGTACCGCGTCGTAGGCCTCCGCCGCATAGACGAAGCTGGTCAGGTCGGGCTCGATCGACAGCAACCGGTCCTTGAAGTCCTCCGGCAGCGGCGTCAGCGGCGTGGTCCCCTTCATCCCGTCAACCAGGTTGGCCTGGTCTCCCAACTCGGTGGGGAACGAGTTGAGCATGGTGCTGTCGGTGCCGTAGAGACGTACCGCGGTAGCGGTGGTCTCGTCGGAATCGTCGGTCCCGCACGCGCTGCTGGCGAGCAGGAGCGTCGCGCAGGCGGCAAGGGTGGCAGCTCGCGTGGCGCGTGGGATCAGCATCGCAGTCCTTCCTCGGGCGAAGTAACGCTACGCAGCGTAGCTTGCCTGGCAAGACGCCCATAACTCCGGTTATCCCCACCGGCAGGCCGGATTCTTTGATTACGCAGAGTGTTGAAACTGGTGGAAAGCGATGGGCCAGTGCTTCAGCCGGGGGCGCGCTTCGCGACCACGCTCGCGTAGCGAGCGAGAAGTTCGGACCAGCCAGCGGTCAGTGCCCGGCGGTAGCCCTCCGCTGCCGGGCCGTGCCGATCGAAGTGTCGGTGTTCCACCGCTACCCGGGTCTGCCCCGACCGGTCGGGGCGAAAGAGCGCCTCGACCTCGCTGGCCCGGGCCGGATCGGGCGCGGGGACACGGTCTGCCCCGATCTGCCAGGTGAAGACGAGCCGGCGGGGCGGGGTCCAGGCCAGCACCCGGCCCCAGTCGTTGCGGAAGCCGTGCGGGCCGATTTCGTACAGCATCCCACCGGCCCGTGGTTCCATCCCCAGCGTGGCCAGGAGGCCGGGGCCGGACCAGGTGTACTCCGTGACCCACCAGTCGGTTATTGCGCCGGTGAATACCTCGAACGCCTGCTGCGCCGAGGCGGGAACGAGGAGCGCGCTGCGGAGCGAGAACCGGGCGAAATCCTGCTGGATATCAGAGGGATCGATTATCTCCTGTCCCATAAGCCGGGACGATACCGGCTGATGCGTGCCGATGCAGCATGGTGAAGTGCTCGATTTCAACTGTTAAACCGCAGCCAGGTGGGGCGGGTCGTCAACACTTCCTTCGGGAATGTGTTCCTGGTGGAAATTCTCGTATTTCGCCCTGGCCCCGGTTTCTGGACGACCTTTAGTATCTAGATTTAGAAAATTCTGAATGTTCAAGATGCTTGTGTCAGGAGGGAGAACAGATGGACCCGGAGGCTGGCCGGCGGTACGCCGAGGAGGTCGGCGTCGTCCTTGCTCGGATGGGCACCACCCCCGCCTTCGGCAAGCTGCTGGGCTGGCTGCTCATCTGCGACCCGCCGAGACAGACCACCGCGCAGCTGGGTGCGGCGATGGGGCTCTCCAAGGCCTCGGTGTCCACCGGCATGCGGGTGCTGGAACAGTCCGGCATGGTCCGGCGGGTGCCGAGCCCGGGCCGAGGGCACGCGTACGAGATGCATCCGGACGCCTTCGCCCGTGCCCTCGACCCGACCGAAAAGATGCGGGTTTTCATCGACTTGATGCAGCGCGGGATCGATCTGGTAGGCGATGCGGCGGCACCCGAGGCCAGCCGGTTACGCCATACCCGCGACTTCTACACCTTCATGATCGAGCGCACCCCCGCCCTGATGGAGGAGTTCCGTCAACAAGCGCGAAAGGACGGTTAGGATGCGAATCCTGGTGATCACCGTAGGGTCACGAGGGGATGTCCAGCCGTACGTGGCCCTCGGCAGAGGTCTCCAGTCGGCCGGTCACGACGTCACCCTGGCCACCTGCGCCCGATTCCGGTCGTTCGTCACCGAACAGGGTCTGGCGTACGGCGAGCTCAGTGACGACATATTGCAGCTGCTGGATTCGGCAGCGGGCCGGGCCGCGATGGAGGACACCACCGGATTGCTCGGGGCGGTCAAGACCAATCTCCGGCTGGCCCGGCAGGCGAACCCGATCAACCGGAGGTTGTTGACCGATGCCTGGACAGCAGCCAGACAGGCCAAGCCAGATCTGGTCGTCTACCACCCCAAGGTGCTGGCCGGTCCGCACATCGCCGAGAAGCTCGGCGTACCGGTAGTCCTGGCGCTGCCGGTGCCGGTCGCCGTACCGACCGGTGACTTCCCCCTCGTCGGGCTGCCCGAACTGCCGCTCGGCCGGTGGTACAACCGACTGACCTACCGCCTCGCCGGTGCCGGATACCGGATGTACGACGGCATGGTGAACACCTTTCGCCGCGACACGCTCGGGCTCCCGAAGGCCCGTGGTGCCGCGCTGACCACCCGGCTCCCCGACGGGCGGCCGATCCCGGTGCTGCACGGCATCAGTGAGCACGTCCTGCCGCGTCCTGCCGACTGGCCCGGGCACGCGCATCTCACCGGCTACTGGTTCCTTGACGAGGCCACCCGTTGGCAGCCCCCGGCCGCCCTGGTCGACTTCATCGAGGCGGGCGACCCACCGGTGTACGTCGGCTTCGGCAGCATGGCCGGGCGCGACCCGCGCCGACTCGCCCGCCTCGTCGGCGAGGCGCTGCGCCGGGCCGGTGTCCGCGGCATCGTGGCCACCGGCTGGGGTGGACTGGCGGCGACCGAGCCGTCCGGCACCGGGTCGGCAGACACCCTCTGGCACCTCACCCAGGCCCCACACGACTGGCTCTTCCCACGGATGTCCGCCGTCGTGCACCACGGTGGGGCCGGCACCACCGCGGCGGCGCTACGCGCTGGCAAGCCCTCGGTGATCTGCCCGTTTCTCCTGGACCAGTTCGTCTGGGGCCGGCAGGTGTTCGCGCTCGGCGCGGGCAGCGCGCCCATACCGCAGCGGAAGCTCACCCCGCAGCGCCTGGCTACCGCCATCCGTACGGTCACCACCAACGCCGACATCCGGGCCGCCGCGGTCAAGCTGGGGCGGAGCCTCGCGACCGAGGATGGCGTGGCGAACGCGGTCGGCAGGATCGACACTCTCCTCGACCCGACGGGTTAGGACGCCAGCGGTACCGAGTGGCCGCGCCCTGGGTGCCGCTGGCCCGAGTCGTCTGCGGCTTCGTCCGGTGGAAAGGACGCCGGAGAGTGACGCCGGAGAGTACTGCGACGCGTCACTGTCCCCGATCACAATCAGCGACACCGCGCGACGTACTCGCGCGCCATACCCGTTCCTACCTGCGATCTCACGGGGATCACCACACTACGTAACCCCGTGGCTGGAGTAGGTTGTCTGATTTGCCGGCTTGGCTAATCTACGAATTCACCATATCCTACCGGTGTAGCACCCGTTGCCTCCGGCCGCCGCAGGTCGGAGGCTGTGTTTGAGCCCTGAGTTTGCATCCGGAGTAAAGGGAGTCAAAGCGTTGACCGACGAGTCCGGTAAGGCCAACTTCAGCGGAATCTACAACCAGGAGACGCCCGGCGCGTACTACGCCAACCTGCGCCGGTTGAAATACGAGATCCCGCAGCATGGGGCTACCGTATTCAACCAGCTGATCGATGCTCAACCGTGGGGTGACGGCTATCGCCCCACCGTGCTCGACGTGTGCTGCTCCTATGGCATCGTCGGGGTGCTCACCAAGACCGATCTTGAGCTGGACGACGTGTACACGTACTACCAGGGCGCCAATGACGACGGGCGCACCGTGGACCAGGTGCGCCGCGCCGAGAACGAATTTCTGGGTCAGCGGGCCCGGCCAGACGCCCCGCACGTCATCGGTTTGGACGTCGCCGAGAATGCTACTCGGCACGGGGTGGCGGTCGGTGCGCTCGACGATGCCTTTGTCGAGAACCTGGAGGCGACAAAGCCGTCGTCAGAATTGGCGAAGAAGATGTCGGAGGTGGACCTCATCACGACCACGGGTGGCATTGGCTATGTCACCGAGCGGACGTTCGAACGGCTACTCACCTGCACAGAGGCTCCGCCCTGGGTCGCCGCGTTCTGCCTTCGGACGTACGATTATGAGCCGATTTCGGACGTGCTCGCGCAGTACGGGCTCGTGACCGAGAAGGCGGACCAGTCTGTTCGGCAGCGGCGGTTTATCGACGACACCGAACGGGATTGGGCGATGGCGGAGTTGGCGGCGCGGGGCGTCGATCCGGCCGACATGGAGAGTGCGGGATATTTGTATGCCGATTTCTACCTCTCCCGGCCGAGGGAAGATGCAACAGAGAAGCCGTTGGCCGACCTGGTGACGATTCCCGCTAACTGACTCTGTCTCCGCCCTCGTCAACACTGCGCCGGAGGCGCGGGGTGAGCCGGTGCGAGCGCCCTCCGGCTTGCGGGATCACGGTTGCGGTGACTTCGGCTGGTCGACGCGAAGGGCTGCCACGCGTGCGATCGAGGCTTGGGGACTGTTGCCCCGGGACGGGGGCAGGTCCCCAAGCCTCCCCAGGTGGAAAGGTGTTGGTGGCCGGGCGCTGTTGCCCCGGCTACGTCGGTTGCCCTGCCGCATGTCCTGGGTCGGGTCGTGGTGGAGTCGTGGTGTCAGGCCGTGCCCCGCATGAGGCCGAGCAGCATCCCAAACACGATCACCGTTTGGATCGAGTGCGGAATGACCGAGAGCCACATGCTCCGATAGCGCCTTACTGGTAGGGACATGATTAGCCCGCTGGTCAGCATGATGCCGCCAGCAGTCCAGGGCTGATGTAGGTGGTACAGGCCGAACAGGACGCCGTTGGCGAACCAGTCTGCTGACCCGAACACGCCTTGCATCCTGGGTAGGAGGATTCCGCGGAAGATAAACTCCTCACCGAGGAAGACATTGAAGATGCTGAGCGTCAGGAAGAGCGCAAGGAACCACCAGGCTCCTTCCATTCGCGGGGCAACTTCGGTCGAGAACAGCGTTTCGGCGTTCTGGAATGGCAGTGGGGCCAGTCCGGGTAGCAGGTGCTGCTGCAGGTTCTGAATCGCCGGCGCCAGGTACATCATATTGAGTACGAACGCGATTCCCAGTGGCGCCAGCAGCCAGAGGAGGCGCTTGCGGGGCCGACCGTTCACCGGGTCTCTGGGAACCTGTAGCCACAGCCGGCGGGCCATGGCGGAGGGGCCTACTGATTTCTCCTCACGCCGGAGTATCAACATTGCCAGCACGAACTGCCAGACCAGGCCGGCCGCGAGCGTGCTGGTTGCCAATACCACGGTGTCGTAGGGGCCGTCTGCGACTACGGGGGTAATCACCCAGTAGCCCAGGCCCATGGGTAGGGCGGCGGCCGCCCAGATTCCCAGGATTTTCGCCAGCGAGTACTGCGCCGGCAGGTCGGTCGATGTTGGTACGGGCGTGCTGGGTCGCTGCCTTGGCGGACCCGGCCGACGCTGTGTGGTGCCACCGCCCATGCCGCTCAGCTCCTCGCAGATGTGCTGCCCCTGGCCTAATTCTGGTGCCAGCGAAAGGCGTTCGTCATGGCGGCTGGCCCGCCACATTCGGGTAGGGAATCCCTGCCTGCGGGCTTGGGGCTCTCCCTACCTTTCGTGCGGGATTCCCCGTGCCAGGGTGGGCGGGGAATCCCCGTGCCAGGGCGGGCGGGGGTTCGATGCTGCCCTCACCCGAAGTTCGTTTCAGCGGCTATATCGCTCTTTTTCAGTGTTGGGCGCATGCGTTGGTGGGTCAGCGGAATATCTGGATGCGATGGCACATAACAGCATCAACCCAGGTTGAGGAAAACTGCCGGCTGTTCCGGTGCTCGTTATCCCGGGTGCGGTCCGCCCTGGCGGGGCGGGTGTTCGTCCGCTCGATGGAGCTCGCGGGTTGTAGCGGGTGATGCCTGCCACACTTGCATGTATAGTCATGTAAGCATATGTTCGGCGTGGCACTGGCGGGCGAGAAGGGAGAGGCGGATGGGCGCGGGGCACGATCACGGTCAACAAGCGGCGCGGGCCGGTGTAAAGCACCGGGGTCGGCTCTGGGCGGCCTTCGGGCTACTCCTCACCTTCATGGTCGTGGAGGCGGTCGCGGCGGTGGTGACCGGCTCCTTGGCGCTGCTCTCCGACGCCGGCCACATGTTCACCGATGTCCTCGGTATCGGCATGGCCCTGGCCGCGATCACCGCCGCCAGCAGGGCGTCCCGGTCTGGCCAGCGAACGTTCGGGCTCTATCGGATGGAGGTGCTGGCGGCGCTGGCCAACGCCGTCCTGCTGTTCGCCGTGGCCTGCTACGTGGTGGTCGAGGCGGTACGTCGGTTCAGCCAGCCGCCGGAGGTGCTGGCGGGCCCGATGCTGGCGGTGGCGGTAGCGGGCCTGGCGGCCAATGTCGTCGCCTTCTTCCTCCTGCGGGCGGGCTCGCAGGAGAGTCTGAACGTGCGGGGCGCCTACCTGGAGGTTCTGGGAGACCTGTTCACCTCTGTCGGCGTGATCGTCGCCGCGGTCGTGATCGCCGTGACCGACTGGTGGTACGCCGATCCGCTGATCGCGGTGGCGGTGGGGCTGTTCATCCTGCCCCGCGCGTACCAGTTGGGCCGAGCCGCGCTGCGGGTGTTGGTACAGGCCGCGCCGGCACATCTGGACATCTCCGCCGTGCGGGCGGCGCTACTCGCCGTGGACGGGGTGGCCGACGTGCACGACCTGCACGTATGGACGCTAACCTCGGGGATGGACGTTGCTTCGGCGCACCTGGCTCTCGAGCGTGATGCCGATCTCGCCGCAGTGCTGGCCCGGTCCCGGCGGCTGCTGCAGGATCGTTTCGCGATCGCGCACGCCACCCTGCAGGCCGAACCGGCGGAGTCGGCCGACGCGGACGCTGTCTGCCACGGGAGCGGGTGGTGATCTGCGTTGCTCCTGGGAACCAGCGGGCGCAACCGGCCGACTACCTGATATTCCGCCATCTACCTGGGAGCTGTTCGTGAACCGCCCATCCAGCCTGACCACCCGACGGGCCGCCGTCTGGCAGGTAGTCGCCGGTCTCCGGCCGGTCCCCCGCCACCCGCGTCGGTTGGCGACCCGGTGATGGCGCTCGCCGCCGTTGGGCGTCGGCCGTTTCTGCTGTCGGCGGGGACGGTGCTGGTGGCGGCCGCCGTCGGTGCGGTGCTGCTGTGGTGGGGTGGCGGTGCCGTCGCGGAGGCCCCGCCCGGGCTGCCGGACCCAGGACCAACCACGGCCTGGCTGCTGCCGGCCTCCCGGCTGGGCATGCAGGTCAGCGCGGTCGCCACGGTCGGTCTGCTGCTGGCGGCGGTGGTGCTCTCGCCCCGGGACGAGGGTGGGCGGTTGTCCCCGATCGGCTACCGCCGCATGCGCGCTGCCGCCGGCGCGGCCTCGGTCTGGGCCGCGGCGGCCGCGGTTGCGGTCAGCTACACCATGGTCGATCTGTTCGGCCTCCCCGCCGCGGAGGTGCTGTCCCTGTCGGGGGTGCTTCACTTCGCCACCGCCGTCCCGCTCGGGCAGTCCCTGGCACTCAGTGGCGCCCTGGCCCTGACCGTGGCGTTGGTCGCCGCGACCAGCCTGCGACCCGGTGGCGCGCTGACCGCCCTGCTGCTGGCGTTGGGTGCCCTGGTGCCGCCGGTCTTCACCGGCCACGCCGCGGCCAGCGGCGACCACCAGCTGGCGGTCTCCGGTCTGCTCCTGCACGTGCTGCCGGTCACCATCTGGGCCGGTGGCCTGCTCGCCCTGGCCGTGACCAGTCGCGGCACGACCGCCGACCTGGCGCGGGCCGTACGCAGGTTTTCCCCCCTCGCCGTTGGCTGCCTGACCGCGGTGGGCCTGTCCGGGCTGCTGTCGGCCGCTGTTCGGCTTCCGAGCGCCGCCGACCTGCTGGGCACCCGCTACGGGCAGGTGCTTCTGATCAAGGCCGCTGCGCTCGTCGCGATCGCCGCCGCGGGATTGGCCCACCGTCGCCGGGCCCTGCCGGCCCTGGCGGCAGGTCGGCGCGGGCCGTTCCTGCGGGTCGCGGTCGTCGAAACGCTGCTCTTCGCCGCGGCGATCGGTACCTCGGTCGCGCTGTCCCGCACCCCGGCACCCATCGGTGCGGAGACGGAGGACCTCGCCACCGCGCTACTCGGCTTCCCGATGCCGCCGCCGTTGACCATCGGCAACCTCGCCACCGCCTGGCTGCCCGAGCCGCTGATCATGGCGGCCGCGCTGGCCGCCGCCGGGTTCTACACAGCCGGGGTGTGGCGGCTCCGCCGCCGCGGCGACGCCTGGCCCGTCTCCCGTACCGCCATGTGGCTGGTGGGCTGTGCCCTCATCATCGTGGCCACCTCGAGCGGTCTGGCCCGCTACGGGCCGCTGCTGTTCTCGATCCACATGATTCAGCACCTGCTGCTGATGATGATCGCCCCGATTCTGCTCGCGCTCGGCGGCCCCATCACCCTGGCGCTGCGCGCCCTGGCCCCGTCGACCGACCCGCGCTGGCCGGGCCCCCGCGAGTGGCTGCAGGTCGCGCTGCACTCACGGCTCTCGCGCTTCCTGACCAACCCGGTGGTCGCGTTGGTGATCTACGTCGCCAGCCTCTACCTGATGTACTTCACCGGCCTGTACGAGCTGGCACTGCGCTCACACGCCGCGCACCTGGCCATGGTCGGACACTTCCTCGGCGCCGGCTATCTGTTCTTCTGGGTCGTCATCGGCGTTGATCCCGCGCCGCGCCGCATCCCACATCCGCTGAAACTGATCCTGGTCCTGATCAGCATGGTGCTGCACGCCTTCCTCGGCGTCACGCTCATGCAGTCCACCACTCTGATCGCGGAGACCTGGTGGATCGCGTTGGACCGCCCCTGGGGCGCCACCCCCCTGGAGGACCAACGCACCGCTGGCGGCATCGCCTGGTCCTTCGGTGAGTTGCCCACCGTCGTCGTGCTGGGCGCGTTGATGCGCCAGTGGATGAAGGCCGACGAGCGGGAGGCCCGCCGCCGGGACCGGGCCGCCGACCGCGCCGAAGCCGAAGGGCGCGAGGACGCCGAGCTGGCCGCGTACAACCGGATGCTGGCGGATCTGGCCGACCGCGATCGGCAGGTTCGCCGGTGAGTGGGTGGTTGGGCCGCCTCGCCGCGGGCGTCAGCGAGCCGGATCGTGGTCCGGAGGGCCTCGCCGCTCGGTGCGGCCCTGCCCGTTCCGTGCCGAACAGGTGAATCACAGTGATCCGTGGCGGTGCGCCCGGTACCTTTGCCTCCGGCGTCTCGCCTGCTCAGGGCGGTCGCCGCGGGATCGGACAGACCGACAGGAGACGGAGATATGACGAGGAACATCCGGCTTACCCTTGCCGCGGTGGTGGCGTTGATTCTGGTGACGGTCGGCGTGCTGGCGCTCAACCGCCCGGACGCGATTCCCAGCGTGGAGACGACCGGTGGCACGGTCGAACCCACGGTGCTGGTCCGCGAGGACAGCCACCGACTGACCTCCGCTCCCGACGGCAAGATAACCCTGGTGGAGTTCCTCGACTTCGAGTGTGAGGCATGCGGGGCGGTGTACCCGACGGTCAAGGAGATCCTCGCCAACTACGAGGGGCAGATCACCTTCGTGGTGCGGTACTTCCCCATCTCCAGCCACCCCAACGCCGAGCTCGCCGCGCGCACCGCGGAGGCCGCGGCCAACCAGGACCGCTTCGCCGAGATGTACCAGCTGCTCTTCGAGAACCAGGACGTTTGGGGTCACCAGGAGGAGCCGCAGACCGAGGTCTTCCTCGACTACGCCCGTACCCTCGGGCTGGACATCGACCGCTTCCAGCGCGACCTGAACGACCCCGCCACCGCCGCCCGGGTGGCGAAGGACCGCACCGACGGTGAGGCCGTCGGTGTGCAGGGCACCCCCACCTTCTTCCTCAACGGGGAGCCCCTCTCCGACCTGCACAAGGACGATCTGGTCACCATGATCGACACTGCCCTGGCCGGATGACGACCGCCACCGTCGATCAACCCGTCACCACCTCCGCGGAGCGCCACTTCCTGACTGTCGTCACCGGGTGGGTCCTCACCGTCGGCGGTGGTGTCGGCCTGCTCGCCGCCGCCACCCTCACCATCGAGAAGATCAACCTGCTGGCTGACCCCGGGTACCTCCCCACCTGCAGCATCAACCCGGTCCTGTCCTGCGGTTCGGTGATGAGCACTCCGCAGGCCGCGGTGTTCGGATTTCCCAACCCGCTCCTCGGCATCGCAGGGTTCGCCGTGGTCACCACGCTCGGCGTCGTCCTGCTCGCCACCGCAGGCCTCCCGCGGTGGATGTGGCTCGGCCTGCAGGGGGGCGTCACCTTCGGTGTCGTCTTCGTGCACTGGCTCATCTACCAGAGCCTCTATGTGATCGGCACGCTCTGCCCGTACTGCATGGTGGTCTGGGCGGTCACCATTCCGATCTTCCTCTACACCACGCTGCAGACCCTGCGCGACAACGCGACCGTCCTCCCGCGGGCGCTGCGACGCGCAACGGAACACGTCGCCCTCTACCACAGCCTGGTCCTCGTCATCTGGTTCGCGTTCATCGTCGCCGCGATCCTGCACCGCTTCTGGGACTACTGGATCACCCTGGTCTGAGACCGTCGCGGCTCCCGACCGGCCCTGGCGGTTCCGGAAAGCAGCCGGCTTCGCCATTGCTCAAAAGAGGAACTGGAAGAACTTACCGGTGGTGGTCAGTGGCTGCGGGGTGCCCGTGAAGCGGTGGACCCCGACTGAGAAGAGCTCTCCTTCCGGAGCGGTGAACTCTCGCTCGGCGAACCCGGCGGCGGACATCCAGGTGCGGATGTCCGGGGTCAGGTCGGGGGGTCGTCGACTCCTGGTCCAGACCACCGTGGCGCCGGCCGCGCAGAGCTGCGGCAGCACGCGGACAGTTGCGCGGATGTCGGCGTCGCTGATGTTGCCCAGGACTCCGGCCATGAGGACGAGGTCGGCGGGCACGGCGTCCCGGTAGGAGGTCAGGTCGCCGGCGTCGGCCTGGCGGACGGTCACCGACTCGAGGTTCGCCGCGGCTGCTCGGGCCTGTGCCGCGGCGACGTTCCGTGGGTCGTACTCGAGCAGCGTGGCGCGGACCCGGTCGGCGTCACACCGCGCCGGTGGGGCACGGGCCGGCCGACCGGCACGGGGCCACCGGGCGCCAATCGGTGGGAACAGAAGAAACCGGGCTGACCTCGTTGCCGGTTTCAACGAGGTCAGCCCGGTCGTAATTGCGCCCCAGGTCCGCAGTCGGTTGGAGCGGGACGGGATGGTCAGCTGGGCTTGGGCGCTCCCGGGCGGGCGTAGCGTTGCCAGGTGATGACGACGCAGAGGGCAGCGAACACCAGCCCGACGAGGTAGAACGCGGTCGGGGACATGAGCGTCAGGCCGATTCCGAAGAAGAACGGGCCGAAGGCGGCGATCGCCGCGGTCCACCCGATGACGCCACCGGCCTGCCGGCGCTCGAAAATCATCGGCATCTGCTTGAAGGTGGACGCGTTACCGATCCCGCTGAACAGGAAGATCGCGAGCATTCCCCAGAGGAACCGGTCGAAGCCGGCATCCAGCGCCGCGGCCGAGCTGGTGTCGGGTTGCAGGGCGGTGATGGTGAAGCCGATGGAGACGACGAGGCCGATTCCGGAGATCAGGGTCCACCGGGCACCGCCGAACTTGTCGGTCAGCGGCGAGAAGGCGACGCGGGCCGCGGCACCGACCAGCGGGCCGAGGAAGACGAACTTGACCGGGTCGGGTACGGAGTAGCCGTCCACGAGTAGCTGTGCTGCGGCACCGGTGCCCTGCACGATGTCGGGGTTGCCGGCACCGTAGAGGTTCTTCATCAGCAGCCCGAACTGGGCGGACAGTCCGGCGAAGGTACCGAAGGTCATGATGTAGAGCAGCGTCATCCACCACGTGTCGGCGTTGCGGAAGATGTCGAACTGCTGCCGGATGTTCGCCTTGACGGGGACCGACCGCAGCATGGTCCAGGCGAGCACGGCACCGACGATGATGAACGGGATGTAGATGTACGCCGCGTTCTGGTACCAAACATCCCGGGCGGGTTCGCCGGGCGAGGTGGCCATTGGCCGGGAGCTGCCGAGGAAGCCGATCAGCGAGAAGCCGATGACCCACGGGGTCAGCAGCTGGACCAGCGAGACGCCGAAGTTGCCGATACCGGCCTGGACGCCCAGCGCGGTGCCCTGGAGTCGGCGGGGGAAGAAGTAGGAGGTACTCGGCATGAACCCGGAGAACGCTCCGCCACCGATACCGGAGAGGAACGACAGCGACAGCAGCACCCAGAACGGCGTGGACGGGTCCTGAACGAAGATTCCCCAGCCCAGGACGGGCAGGAGCAGCAGCACGGTGGTCAGGGTGACCATCTTCCGGGTGCCCATGATCGGCGGCAGCACCATCCAGATCAGGCGCATGAGACCGCCGGCCAAGCCGGGCATGGCGGTGAGCCAGTAGAGCTGGCTGGTGCTGAGGTCGAAGCCGAGGTTCGTCAGCTTCGGGGCGATCGCCGAGGCGAGGAACCACGAGGTGAAACAGAGGGTCAGCGTGAAGGTGCTGATCCAGAGGGTCCGCCACGCCAAGCCCTTGTCCCAGGAGTCCGCATCCTCCGGGTTCCAGGATTCCAGCCACTCGCGGTTCCCGGATCTCCGGGTGGAACTCGTGGTGTTCATTCGTGGGTCTCCTTGGGCGCACGGGTCGCCGCCGAAGCGGGCGCGGCCGATCGGTTCGTGAAGTCGGGCTTTTCGAAGTGGTCAGCGAGCTGCGGTGATTCACCGTGCAGCATGCGCACGACGGTGAGATGCATCCATATCGCGCAGATGAGGGTGAGCACGAACAGGACCAGGAAGGTGCTCGACGGGAGCCCGGTCCAGGCCTTGGTGTAGGCGAACAGCGGGGGCAGGAAGAAGCCGCCGAGGCCGCCGAGCATGCCGACCAGACCGCCGACCGCTCCCACCTGGCTTGGGAAGTACTCCGGGATGTGCTTGTAGACCGCGGCCTTGCCGATGCCCATGGCGCAGCCGAGCAGGACGACCAGCAGGGTGAAGGGCACGATGCCGAGCTGGTAGGCGAGGTGGGTGGTCTGGCTGCCGTCGGGGTGGTTGACGACGATGTGGCCCGAAGGCATCATCAGAATGCCCGTGCTTAGCAGCATCAGGCCAAATGTCCAGTACATCACCCGACGGGCACCCAGGCGGTCGGAGAGCGATCCGCCGACCGGTCGCAGCAGCGAGGCGGGGAAGATGTACAGGGCGGTCAGGTAGGCCGCGGTCTGCAGGGACACGTCGTAGTTGTTCATGTAGTAGGTCGGCAGCCACGCGGCGAGCGCCACGTAGGCACCGAACACCGCCACGTAGTACAGGCTGAAGCGCCACACCCGCAGCTGCTTGAGCGGCACGAGCTGCGCGCGGAGCGGAGTGCCGTGGCTCGGCACCCGATCCCGACGCGGCGTGAGGAACCAGGTAGCCGCCGCGAGGATGAGCAGCAACACCGCGTAGACGACGGGGACCAGCCGCCAGCCGCCCTCGATGACGCCGAGGTAGGTGGCACCGGCGGTACCGGCGATCAGCGGCGGGCCGATGAACTTGGTGACGGAGGCGCCGACGTTGCCGGCGCCGAAGAGGCCGAGCGCGAATCCCTGCTTCTCCCGCGGCTGCCAGGCGGAGTTCCAGGCGATACCCGCGGTGAAGGAGTTACCGGCGAAACCGACCAGGAACGCCAACACCAACAGCATCGCGTACGAGTCGGCGAGGGATACGAGGAATGAGGCGACCGCGGTCACGAGGAGCATCGCGGTCATGACCCGGCGTCCGCCGATCCGGTCCGCCACGATCCCGGCGGGGAGCCGCCAGAGCGAGCCGTTGAGCACGGCGGCGGCGATGATCCAGGACAGCTGCACCTCGGAGAGCCCGAACTCCTCGCTGATCGGCTTGCCGAGGATGCCGAACATGAGCCACACCGCGAACATGACGGTGAAGCCGATGGTGGACAGGGTCAGGACCCGGGTACGCCCACGATCGTTACGGCTGTTCTGCTCGGCCGCCGTTTCCGGCGTCGGGTCGTCTGGAGCGGGTTTGACGTACACGGCAATTCCTCGATCAGCGGTAGAAGGAGGTCGGCGCTAGCGTCACTGGCGCGACTGTCTACCCAAGGCTGCTGTCGTTTATCAGCAGCGGGTAGGGACCTTCTTCCCCGTCTGGCTGGCAGCAGGTCCCGTCGGTCGCACTCCACCCGGTCGAATAGCGGGGTGGCCGGGACCTTGGTCCCGACGGGTCGGGACCGCAGCCTCCCGATCTGGCGGTTGATTTCGCGAACCCTGGTAGACGTGGCGCACTGCCGTGTGCCGCCGACAGCCCCCGCGTTGTCGCTCGCCGCCGGAGGAGTGCCCACGTGTCAGCGCACCGCCCGCCAGAAGCTCATGATCCTGCGACGGACCAGGTCCCCGGCGCGGCGCCGTTGCTGGCTGCTCGGCGCTTCCTCCGCCGGGAGGCGGTCGGTGACCACGGCCGGACGCTGCACCAGGTGGACGACGGCGACTGGGAGCGGTTCTACCGCGACCGGTGGCGCTACGACCGGGTGGTGCGCTCCACCCACGGCGTCAACTGCACCGGCTCCTGCTCGTGGAACGTCTTCGTCAAGGACGGCCTGATCACCTGGGAACACCAGGCCACCGACTACCCGACCACCGGCCCGGACTCGCCGGACTACGAGCCGCGCGGCTGCCCCCGCGGCGCCTCCTTCTCCTGGTACGAGTACTCGCCCTCCCGGGTGCGCCACCCCTACGTACGCGGGGTGCTGGCCGAGATGTTCCGCGACGGGCTCGCGCGCCTGGGTGATCCGGTGTCCGCCTGGGCCGACATCGTGGAGAACCCCCTCAAGGCGCGCGCCTACAAGACCCAGCGGGGACGTGGCGGCTTCGTCCGGGCCAGCTGGGACGAGGTGACCACGATGGTTGCCGCCGCGCACGTGTACACCACGAAGACGTACGGACCGGACCGGGTGGTGGGCTTCTCGCCGATTCCGGCGATGTCGATGGCCTCCTTCGCCGCCGGCACCCGCTACCACGCCCTGCTCGGCGGCACCCTGCTGAGCTTCTACGACTGGTACGCCGACCTGCCGATCGCCTCGCCACAGATCTGGGGCGACCAGACCGACGTACCCGAGGCCGGCGACTGGTGGAACTCCACCTACCTGATGATGTGGGGCTCGAACATTCCGGTCACCCGTACGCCGGACGCCCACTTCCTGGCCGAGGCCCGCTACCGGGGGACGAAGGTCGTCGCGGTCAGCCCGGACTACGCCGACAACGTCAAGTTCGCCGACGACTGGCTGGCCCCGCACCCGGGTACCGACGGCGCGCTGGCGATGGCGATGGGCCACGTCGTACTCACCGAGTTCTTCCGGGACCGCACGGTCGACTACTTCGCCGACTACATCCGCCGCTACACCGACCTGCCGTTCCTGGTCACGCTGCGACCCACCGCGGACGGCCGGTGGACCACCGACCGCTTCCTCACCGCGGCGGACCTGGGCCAGGAGGAGGGCGCGCACAAGACCGTCCTGGTCGACGAGCGCACCGGCGAGTTGGTCGTGCCGAACGGGTCGCTGGGCTTCCGGTACGGGGAGGCCGGCGAGGGGCGCTGGAACCTGGACCTGGGCGAGGTGCTGCCCGCGCTCGGGCTGCTCGACCGCAGTGACGAGGCGATCGAGGTCGACCTGCCCCGCTTCGACGTCGGGGAGACCGAGGGCGGGGCCACCATCAGCCGTGGCGTACCGGCCATCCGGGTCGGCGAGCAGCTGGTCACCTCGGTCTACGACCTGGTGCTGGCACAGTACGGGGTGCGCCGCGGCGACCTGCCGGGGCAGTGGCCGACGGGGTACGACGACCCGGACTCGCCGAACACCCCGGCCTGGCAGGAGCGGATCACCGGGGTGCCGGCCGCGGTGGCGGCCCGGATCGGCCGGGAGTTCGCCCGCAACGCCGAGCGCAGCCAGGGGCGGTCGCTGATCGTCCTGGGTGCCGGGGCGAACCAGTGGTTCCACTCCGACATGAGCTACCGGGCGCTCATCTCCCTGGTCACCCTGACCGGCTGCCAGGGCGTCAACGGCGGTGGCTGGGCGCACTACGTGGGGCAGGAGAAGGCCCGGCCGATCACCGGCCAGCAGCACATGTCCTTCGGGCTCGACTGGCAACGGCCGATGCGGCACCAGGCGAGCACCCCGTTCTGGTACCTGCACACCGACCAGTGGCGGTACGAGCGGGTCCCGGTCGACGAGCTCTCCTCCCCGTTGGGCACCGGCCGGTTCGCGGGGATGGCCTTCGCCGACACCGTCGCCGCCGCGCAGCGGATGGGCTGGAGCCCCGGCCACCCGTCGTTCAACCGCAACCCCCTCGACCTCACCGACGAGGCGGCGGTGGCCGGGGTGACGGTGCAGGAGCACATCGTCGCCGAGCTGAAGGCCGGTCGGCTCCGGTCGGTGGCGGAGGACCCGGACGACCCGGCGAACTTCCCGCGCTGCCTCACCCTGTGGCGGGCGAACCTGCTCGGCTCCTCGGGCAAGGGCAACGAGTACTTCCTGCGCCACCTGCTGGGGATCGACTCGACCGCCACCGCCTCGGAGTGCGACCCGGAGCACCGACCCCGGGACCTGGTGTGGCGGGATGAGGCGCCGACCGGGAAGCTTGACCTGCTGACGGCGATCGACTTCCGGATGACCAACACCGGTCTGCACGCCGACGTGGTGCTGCCGACCGCGACCTGGTACGAGAAGCACGACATCTCCACCACGGACATGCACCCGTTCGTGCACGCGTTCAGCCCGGCGGTGGAGCCGCCCGCCGACGCCCACTCCGACTACGACACCTTCCTGGCGCTCGCCGACCGGTTCAGTGAGCTGGCCGTCGACCACCTGGGGGTGCGACGGGATGTGCTGGCCGCGCCGCTGCAGCACGACACCCCGGACGAGTTGGCCATGCCCAGCGGGCGGGTGCGGGACTGGAAGGCCGGCGAGTGCGAGCCGGTCCCCGGCTCCACCATGCCGAAGCTCATCGAGATCGAGCGGGACTACGCCCAGATCGGCGCGAAGATGCGGGCTGTCGGCCCGCTCCTGGACCGGCTCGGCACCAGCACGAAGGCGCTCACCGTGGACGTCACCGCGGAGGTGGCGTACCTGCGGGAGCGAAACGGGGTGGTCCCCGACGGGCCGTGTGCCGGCCGGCCGTCGCTGGCCACCGCCGACCGGATGTGCGAGGCGATCCTGGCGCTGTCGGGCACCACGAACGGGCGGGTCGCCGCGGCCGGTTTCGCGGCCCTGGAGCAGCGGACCGGGCAACCGTTCGCGGATCTGATCGCCGGGCACGAGACCGACCAGATCACGTACGCGGACACCCAGCGGGCACCGCAGTCGGTCTTCACCAGCCCGGAGTGGTCCGGCTCGGAGAAGGGCGGCCGTCGCTACTCGCCCTTCACCCTCAACGTGGAGCGGCTCAAGCCGTGGCACACCATCACCGGTCGGCAGCACTTCTTCGTGGAGCACGACTGGGTGGCGGAGTTGGGCGAGCAGTTGCCGGGCTTCCGGCCCCCGCTGAATATGGCCCGGCACTTCGGTGCCCCGGGTGAGTTCGTCGACGGCGGCGTCACCGTACGCTTCCTGACCCCGCACGCGAAGTGGTCTATCCACTCGATGTACCACGACAACGAATTGATGTTGGCGTTGTCGCGGGGTGGGCCGGTGATCTGGATGAGCGTGCCGGACGCCGCCAAGGTCGGGGTGCGGGACAACGACTGGGTCGAGGCGCACAACCGCAACGGGGTCATCGTGGCCCGGGCGGTGGTCAGCCACCGGATGCCGGAGGGCACGGTGTTCCAGTACCACTCGCCGGAGCGGACGATCAACGTGCCCAAGGCCGAGAAGAGCGGCCGCCGGGGTGGTTACCACAACTCGTTGACCCGGCTGCTGGTCAAGCCCACCCACCTGGCTGGCGGACACGCCCAACTCACCTACGCCTTCAACTACTACGGCCCGATCGGCAGCCAACGCGACGAGATCACGGTGATCCGCCGCCGCGACCAGGAGGTGGAGTACTGATGAGGATCCGAGCGCAGGTCGCCATGGTGATGAACCTGGACAAGTGCATCGGGTGTCACACCTGCTCCGTAACCTGCAAGCAGACCTGGACCAACCGGGACGGCACCGAGTACGTCTGGTTCAACAACGTCGAGACCAAGCCGGGCATCGGCTACCCCAAGCACTACGAGGATCAGGACCGCTGGCACGGAGGCTGGCAGCTGGACGAGAAGGGCCGGCTCAAGCTGCGCTCCGGTGGTCGGGTCAAGCGGCTCAGCCGGCTGTTCGTCAACCCGGATCTGCCCTCGATCGACGACTACTACGAGCCGGCGACCTTCGACAAGGACATCCTGGCCAACGCCCCCGCCGGGCTCAAGGACACCCCGGTGCAGCAGCCCCGTTCCGCGCTGACCGGCGAGCCGATGGCCCTCACCTGGGGGGCCAACTGGGAGGACAGCCTCGGCGGGACCCACGAGCACGGCACCGGTGACCCGAACCTCGCCCGGATGTCGGCGGAGGCGGCGGCGCGGGTGAAGTTCGAGTTCGAGAAGACCTTCCTGTTCCACCTGCCGCGGATCTGCGAGCACTGCCTCAACCCGGCGTGTGTGTCGGCCTGCCCCTCCGGCGCGATGTACAAGCGGGAGGAGGACGGCATCGTCCTGGTGGACCAGGACCGCTGCCGGGGCTGGCGGATGTGTGTCTCCGCCTGCCCGTACAAGAAGGTGTACGTCAACCACAGCACCGGTAAGGCGGAGAAGTGCACCCTGTGCTTCCCGCGGATCGAGGCGGGGCAGCCCACGATCTGCTCCGAGACCTGCGTGGGTCGGCTGCGCTACCTGGGGATCGTGTTCTACGACGAGGACGCGGTGCTCGCCGCCGCTTCGGTGACCGACGAGCACGACCTGCTCGACGCGCAGCGCGCGGTCTTCCTCGACCCGAGCGACCCGGCCGTACGGGAGGCCGCCCGGGCCGCCGGCATGCCGCAGGAGTGGCTGGACGCCGCCGAACGGTCCCCGGTGTGGCGGCTGATCAGCGAGTACAAGGTGGCGCTGCCGCTGCACCCGGAGTATCGGACCCTGCCCATGGTCTGGTACGTCCCGCCGCTGTCGCCGGTGCTGGACGCGGTGGGGGAGGCCGGCCGGGACGACACCGACGCCGACGACATCTTCCACACCATCCGGGAGCTGCGGATTCCGGTGGAGTACCTGGCCGAGCTCTTCACCGCCGGTGACGTGGAGGCAACCGCCGGGGTTCTGATGAAGCTGGCGGCCATGCGCTCCTACATGCGCGCTCGTACCCTCGACGGTACCGTCGCCGACGAGCTGCTCGACGGGATCGGGATGACCGCGGAGCAGGTCGAGGCCATGTACCGGCTGCTGGCCATCGCCAAGTACGACGAGCGCTACGTGGTCCCGGCCGCGTACAGCAGGGATGCCGCCGCGCTGGAAGCGCAGGCCACCGCGAACCAGGACTGCGCGCTGGACTGCGAGGGCGGCCCGGGAATGACCACGCAGGCCTCCGCGGAGAGTTTCCACCTGGTCGAGGGCGAGCAGGTTCGTCCCGGCCGGCCTGGGCTGCTCTCCCGGCGTGCCGACGGCCGGCGTGGCTTCACGATCAACCCGCTGCGAGGCGGCGCATGACCGCCGCGACCGACCGGGCCCGCATCTTCGAGCTGGTCTCGCTGCTGCTCACCTACCCCGATGACGAACTGCTCGGCGCCGGAGCCGAGCTTCGGGGCGCCGCCGCGCGGATCGAGGCGCCCCAGGCGCGGGAGCAGATCGACGGGTTCCTGGACTGGCTGCTGGAGAACACCCCGATCGACGTACAGCAGCACTTCGTGCAGACCTTCGACCTGCGCCGCCGCTCTGGTCTCTACCTCACCTACTACCTGCACGGGGACACCCGTAAGCGGGGAATGGCACTGCTGGTGCTCAAGCAGCGATATCGGGCGCACGGGCTGCGACTCGCGGACGGGGAGCTGCCGGATCTGCTGCCGGTGGTGCTGGAGTACGCCGCCACCGTGGGCCCGGGCGAGGGGGAGGCACCCCTGCGGCAGCATCGGCAGGGCATCGAACTGCTCCGCGCCGCCCTGACCGACTGCGACACCCCCTACCGCTTGTTGCTGGACGTTGTCTGCGCCGTGTTGCCGGCGCTGACCGACGCCGACCGGGCCGCCATCGCGGCGCTCGCCGTTGACGGACCGCCGGTGGAGACGGTCGGCCTGGAGTCTCTCGGCGACGGCCCGGACCTGCACGCTGCCGCGCTTGCCCCTTATCCCGCCTGTTCCCCGTCGGAGGCATCGCGATGACCAACCTCGTCTGGACCGTCCTGCCGTACCTGTGTCTGGTGGTCTTCGTCGCCGGGCATGTCTGGCGGTGGCGCCACGACCAGTTCGGCTGGACCACGCACACCAGCCAGGTGCTGGAGAATCGCCTGCTGCGGCTCGGCTCGCCCCTGTTCCACCTCGGCGTTCTCGGGGTTGCTGGTGGGCACGTCATGGGCCTGCTGGTGCCCGCGTCGGTGACCGAGAAGATCGGGATCAGTGAGCACGTCTACCACCTCACCGCGGTCCTGGGCGGTACGGTGACCGGCCTGATGCTGATGACCGGCCTGGTCCTGCTGATCCTTCGGCGGATGATCAACGGTCGGGTCCGTCGGGTGACCAGCCGGATGGACAAGGTGCTCTACGCCGCGCTCGCCGCCATGGTGGCGCTCGGCATGATCGCCACGGTCGGGGTCAACCTGCTCGGTGGGGGCTACGACTACCGGGAGACGATCGCCGTCTGGTTCCGCGGGATCTTCTGGTTCCAGCCGGACCCCACCCTGATGAGCGGGGCTCCCCTGGTCTACCAACTGCACGCGATCGGCGGTTTCCTCTTCCTGGCGCTGTGGCCGTTCACCCGACTGGTACACGTCTGGTCGGCGCCGCTGGCGTACCTGTGGCGTCCGTATGTGGTCTACCGCGGGCGGCGCGGGCCGGCGCCGACGGCGACCGCCGCACCGGAGCAGGTACGGGACGCCGCCCGGGAGCCGTCGGCCCAGCGGTGACCCCGCGGGTGGTGGCGCCTCGATCAGAGGCGCCACCGACGCGGCGGCCGACGAGGCGTGAGTTCTGCCTGGATACGTCCTCGGACCACGGTGGCCACGGGCCAGGGCTAATGTGTCAATATCGGGCGGTAGCGGAGGGTGATATGCAGCAGCAGTATCTTCCGGATGTCTACGTGAAGTTCCTGGAACGCTTTCCGGATGTCGCGGAGGCGCAGGGCGCGCTGGCGCGGACGGTGCGGGAGCGCAACTCGTTCGACGACCGGACCGACCGGCTGATCAAATTGGCGGTGGCGGTTGGGGCCGAGGCGGAGGGAGCGGTGCGTTCCAATGTTCGCAAGGCCCTTCAGCACGGTGCGACCGTGGACGAGGTGCGAGCCGTCGCGCTCGCGGCCATCACCACCTGTGGGTTTCCTACCGCCATCGCGGCCCTGGGTTGGATCGACTCGGTCGTCCTGGCGCCGTCGGACGAGTGATGCCGGTCGCCACCCCGCAGGGTGGTGCGGCGCGGGTTGACGTCACCCCGCGGGCGGTGTGGCGTCCCGCCACTGGGTGGGGGTGACTCCGTGGCGGGCGCGGAAGCGTTTGCTGAAATAGCTGGTGTCGGGGTATCCAACCCGGCGGCTGATCGTGCTGACGGCCAGGTCGGTCTCGGTGAGCAGTAGGCGTGCCTGCTGCATCCGGCGCTGGGTGATCCACTGGGTAACGGTTCGGCCGGTTTTGCGACGCACGGCGGTGGTGAGGTAGCCGGTGGTCAGCGCGAGGTCGGCCGCGATGTCGGCGAGGGAGATGGGCTGGTGGTAGCGCGCCTCGATGGCCTCGAAGACGGCCGCCAGCAGCGGTTCGTCGGCGCAGCGTAGGTGGTCGGCGAGGTCGGTCGACAAGCGGGCCACGGTCACGAGCAGCAGGGTCAGATGGGCGAGGGCGGCCGCCTGGTGACCGTCGCGGCGGGCCCGGAGCTCGGTGTCGAGTGCGGCGAAGCGCTCCATCAGGCCGGCCCGGTCGACCGGTGGGACCGGTAGCCGCTGGGCCCGGTTGCCGCCCTGCGCGAACGGGAAGAGCAACGGGTGTGTCCGCCAGGATGAGTAGGCGCCGGGCATTCCGGGCCGGACCACGTCGGCCGGGAACCAGACGGTCCAGCCGTCGCTGGTGACCTCCGCAAACGGATCGCCGGACGTGACTACCTGCCCTGGTGCGATGACGAAGAGGTCGCCGTCGGCCACTGTCCAGGTGCGCTCGTCGATGCGTACCGTCCCGTGAGCCACGTGGGCGTAGCAGAGCACCAGGAAGTCGTGGGTGTGGGCGCCGACGGTGGCGAGGTCGAGGAAGGGCTCGCCGTGGGGGTGGTGGGCTACCGCGACCGGGGCGATGCCGGGCACGTGGCCGAAGCCGAAGACCGGCACGCCCTGCCCGGTGACACCGACCTGGCGGGACGGGGGAGCAAAGTTCCGTCGCATCCTGTCCACAGTTCCGCCATTGTCCGCAGCTTCGCTGTCCATGAGGCTGAGAGTACGACCGAGTTCCGCTACTACCGGAGCGTGCCATGACCGGACAGCCCAACTCCCATTCCGAGAATCGGGCCTATCTGCCCGCCATGGGCAAGCAATGGTTGCTGCCCCTCTACGATCCGTTCGCCCGCTTTATCGGCATCGGCCGGGTTCATGAGAAGCTTTTGGAGCGTGCGAATCTTCGGCCGGGACAACGAGTCCTGGAGATCGGCTGCGGCACCGGCGATCTGCTGCGGACGCTCAAGCGCCGCCACCCGGAGGTGGACGCGCAGGGCATCGATCCGGATCCCGCCGCGCTGCGCCGTGCCCGCCGCAAGGCGGCCCGGGGCAAGGTGCAGATCCAGTACGAGCGGGCGTTCGCCGATGACCTGCCGTTGTCGGACGACAGCGTCGATCGGGTGCTCTCCTCGTTCATGCTGCATCACATCGACGAAGCGGACTGGGTGCGAGTGCTGAGTGAGGTCCGGCGGGTGCTGCGCCCCGGCGGCGAGCTGCATGTAGCCGACATCGACGGCAGTCTTCCCGGACACGAGGGCGGTCACGCCCACCGCTCTGGTCGGACCGGGGACAGCCTGCCCGATCGGGCCCTGTCCGCGTTGGTCGAAGCCGGGCTGACCGGGGTCCGGGAGAACGGCTACGGCCGAGCCCGACTGGGCCGGTACGTCTTCTACCGGGCCGACGTCGGTTGAGGGAGCGCGCTTGCGCCGGGGGCGGCGGCCGCCGAGGACGGTGGCATGACCCAGCCGAAGCCGGGTGTCGGCGGGTCAACGCCGGATCTTCGGGGGCACGTCGAGGTCCTGGGCATCGGCCACGTCGGCGCAGGGGACGACCGTGACGGTGTCACGGTGTTGACGGAGGTAGTCCCGGGCGCCCCGGTCCCGGGTGGCGCTCGCGGCGGCGCCGGCCCAGTGCGCACGCCCGAGCAGTACCGGGTGCCCCCACCGGCCGCCGTGGTAGCCCCCGACCACCAGAGCATCGGGCCGGGCGGCGGCGGCCACCCGGCGTACCGCCTCGACTCCCACCCCCGGCATGTCAACCAAGGTCACGACCGCAGCCGACGCGGTCGTTACCTCCAACGCAGCCAACCCCGCCCGCAGCGATGAACCCATGCCGGTCGGCCACGCCGGGTTTCGGACCACGCCCGAGCGGACCAACTCGGTCACGGCCTCCGCCCGCGCCCCCACCACGACCAGTACGGGAGCACAGCCGGCGGCCACCAGCACGTCTCGGCTCCGCAGCACCAGGGGCTGGCCCCGGAAAGCCACGAGCGCCTTCGGCCCGCCGTACCGCCGCCCCGCTCCCGCGGCGAGTAGCAGCCCCGCGACGCGGCCGGTGCACCCCGTGTCGCGGCCGGTGCACCCCGTGTCCGCCGGCCCTGCGTCTACCGGGCCTGCGTCTACCGGGCCCGCGGCTACCGGCCCTGAGTCCGCCGGTGAGTAGGCCGGGCCATGCCGTCGTTTCCGCATGCTCAGCTGACCGGGACGTCGGCACGCCTGTGGATGGGGCCAGCCAGGTAGGTCAGGGGCCGACCGGTGCCCCCGGTGCCGGCGACCGCGATCATCTCGGCGCAGATGGACACGGCGGTTTCCTGGGGAGTTTGGGCGCCCAGGTCGAGGCCGATGGGCGCCCGCAGCCGGTCGAGTTCGTCCTCGGTCAACCCGGCTGCGGTGAGCCGGAGCAGCCGCTCACGGTGCGTTTCTCGACTGCCGATCACGCCGACGTAGCCGGCGCGCCCCCGTAGGGCCAGCGACAGCAGTTCGGTCTCGTGGCGATCATCATGGCTGAGCACCACGATGGCGCTCCGGGCGTCAGCCTCGATGCTGCGCAGGTGGCGGTGCGGCCAGTCACAGACCACCTGGTGGGCGTCCGGGAAGTGCTCTGCCCGCATGAAGACGGGCCGGGGATCACACACGGTCACCTCGAAGCCGAGGAAACGCCCGAGTTGGCTCATCGCTCGGGCGACCGGGCTCATCCCGTAGAGCACCATGCGGGGCGCTGGCTGGTGTCTGACGAACAGGACGTCAATCGGCCGCCCGTCGCCGTCGACGATGCGTTCGATCTGCCCCGCTCCGATGTGTTCGACCTGCCCCGCCCCGGTGGATACCCGCTCCCGGAGCCGGCGTGCCACCAGCTCATCCACCCTCGGATCGCCCGATGATCCCCACAACCCGTCCGGGTCTGCCACCAGCAGCGCCGCCCGTGGGCCGGTGGGTAGCACCAGAGCGGAACCGACCGTCCGATTGGCCAGCAACCGATCGAGCAGCGGTGCCATGACCTCCACCGCCGCAGGCAGCACCACCACGTCGATCTCACTACGACAGGAGAGGCCGAGCACCGGCGAGCCGTCGCTCTGGTGGGTGTAGCGGTTCCGGTACACCCGACCCGAGCGGATCGCGTCCTGGGCTGCCGTGAGGACCGCGCCGTCGATACACCCGCCGGCCACGCCACCGGCGACCTCGCCGGTGGCGCAGCTGGCCATCACCGTCCCGACCGGGCACGGCGCGCTCCTCGTCACCCCGACGACCACGGCCATCGCGAAGGAGAGGTCGGCCGAACACCACCGCCGTAGGGTCGGCGCGATATACCTGATCCCCGCTGTCATCAGACTCCCTGCCGGGCCCGCGGCGAGCGGCCCAACGCGGTGTGGACAAGCCCCGGGCCGTTACGGAGCAGGCTCCGTCATGAGATCCTCGATGCGGACGGGCAGACTCCGGACCCGGACCCCGGTCGCGTGGTGGATGGCGTTGGTAATCGCCGCTGCCGCACCGACATGGACGACCTCGCCCAGGTTCTTGAGACCGAACGCGCTGAACAACGGGTCCGGCTCGTCAATGAAGTCGACGTCGAGTGTGGGTACGTCGGCGTTCACCGGAACCAGGTAGTCGCACAGGTTGGTGTTGAGGAACCCGCCGAAGCGAGGGTCCACGGTGCTCTCCTCGCGGAGCGCGGTGCCGATGCCCCACACCAGGCCGCCCAGGGCCTGGCTGGTGGCGGTGCGCCGACTGATCACCCGCCCGCAGTCGATGACCGACAGCATCCGGGTGACCCGCGGTCGACGGATCCGCGGACCAACGCGGACCTCGACGAAGTGGGCGACGTAGGAGCAGGTGACGAAGTCGGGAAAGACCGGGCCCACCCGGGCGTTGTCGACGTCCGCCATCACCGCGCTCATCGGCGCCGTGGCGCTGTCGGGTGCTTCGGTCGGGCTTCGCCCTGGGGCGAAGTACTGCCCGGGGGCCACGACCGAGGGGAGGCCGGCGGCCCTGAGGAGCCCGGTTATGAGTGGCCCCGTGTTGTCTGGGCCGACCAGCCGTCCCTCCGCCAGCCGGCACTCGCTGACGTCGACGTTGGCGACGGGCTCGCCACGGGTGGCGGCGATCTGATGCAGCTGGGCGCGGATCCCGATGGCAGCTTCCCGGATGGCCGGCAGGGCGGAGGCGGTTCCCCACGAGGCACCGGTCTCTGGCTGGGGAGCGACCCGGGTGTCGCCAACGGTTACCCGGATGTCGCTGGGCGGCAGGCCGAGGGAGTCGGCCGCGGTCAGTGCGACCACGGTGCGGATGCCCTGGCCCATCTCGTGTCCGCTGATCGCGACCTCCGCCGTGCCGTCGTCACACAGCCGTACGTGCGTGCCGGCGGCGGAGGCGAGGCCGGGATAGCAACCCGTCGCCACGCCCCAGCCAATGAGGCTGCCATCGTCGCCGCGCATCGACCCGATCGCCGGATCGCGTTCCGACCAGCCAAATCGTTCGGCGCCCCGATCGAGGCACTGCTTGAGCCGCCGCGAGGAGAATGGTTTGCCGGTCGCCGGGTCGGTGGCGGTGTCGTGGCGTCGCCGAAGCTCTACCGGGTCGACGCCCACCCGCTCGGCGAGTTCGTCCAGGGCGCTCTCCAGCGCGAACATCGTCGCCATCTCCATCGGCGCCCGCATGTAGCCGGGCGTCTGGGTGTCGAGTCGCACCAGGGTGGTGGTGCCGCGGAAGTTCGGGATGCCGTACATGCTCCCCGAGACCTGCGGCCCCCAGAACGGCATCAGGTCATGGCGTGATGTCTGCGCGAATGCCTCGTGCACCAGGGAGGTGATCGTGCCGTCGTCCCGCGCACCCAGCCGGATCCGGTGCCGGGTCGCGGCCCGAAAGTGCACGCTGTGGAAGACGGCGGACCGCGGGATGATCAGCATCACCGGCCGGTCGACCCGCCGGGCGGCCAGGGCGGCCAGGGTGGTGCTGTACGCCTGACCGGTGCGCTGGCCGAAGCCGCCACCGAGGGAGGGCGAGACGACCTGGACCAACTCCATCGGGAGTCCGATCTGCGTCGCCAGCGCGTGCCGGACGCGTCCCGCCGCCTGAGTGCCCTCATGGATCAGGAGCGATCCCTCATGCCACTGGGCGAGGGTGGACAGCAGCTCCAGCCCGTTGTGGTGCTGCGCGGGGGAGTGGTAGGTGGCGTCAACCACAACTGGCGCCTGGTCCAGTAGCCGGTCACCCTCGCCGATCTCCACCACGGGAAACGCGGGCACCGCCTCCGCCTGGTCGACCCGCTCGCCCCCCGGGTCGTCGAGCTCCACGGCGAACGGTTCGACGTCGTAGCGGGCGGTTACCAACGCCGCGGCTTCCGCTGCGGCCTCCAAGGTCTCCGCCACCACAATCGCGATTGGCTGACCGCGGTAGGCCACGACGTTGTCCCGCATCGGTTGGAAGCTCTCGCTCGCACCCCCCAACCCGAAGGAGAAGTCGGACGGGTGCAGGCGATCCAGGTTTTCGTGCGTGAGTACCGTGAGCACCTCCCGTACCCGTTCCGCCTTGGCGGTCTCGATCGTCGTGATCCGACCGCGCCCCACGGTCGCACTGACCGGGACCGCGTACGCCATCGCCGCGGCCGCGCGGTCGGCACCGTAGATCGGTTCGCCGCGGACCTTCTCTGCGCCGTCGTGGCGGACGTGGTCGGAGCCGATCCAGGCCATGGCGTTCATCCCATCCTCTGCTGGGCCGCCGCGACGGCCTCGAGTACGGTTTCCACAGCCAGCCGTACCCGGAAGTGGTTCTGCGGCGTGGTGCGGGCCGACCGGAATTCCGGCTCCAACGCCGTACGGATGGCCGCGTCGTCCAGCTGTGTTCCGGTCAGTGCCTGTTCGGCCTCCCGTGCCCGCCAGGGCACGGTGCCCACACCACCGAGGGCGATCCGTACCTCGCTGGTGGTGCCCCCCGCGTCGAGGTGGAGCCCGACGGCTGCCGATGCGAGGCCGAACGAGTACGAACTCCGGTCGCTCACCTTCTGGTAGCTGGACGACTGCGCCGCCGGTGTCATCGGCACCCGGACGGCCGTGATGAACTCGCCGGGCTCGAGGGTCGTCTCCCGGTGCGGTGTGTCGCCCGGCGGCACGAACAGGTCATGGATCGACATGGTGCGGGTGCCGTCGGGTCCGAGGACGGAGAGGTTCGCGTCGAACGCGGTCAGCGCCACCGCCAGGTCACCGGGGTAGAGGGCGATGCAGTGGTCGCTGGTACCGAGGACGGCGTGGTGGCGGTTGACGCCCTCCATCGCGGAGCACCCCGACCCGGGCTGACGTTTGTTGCACGAGAACTCGACCGATCGGAAGTAGCCGCAGCGGGTGCGCTGCAGCAGGTTGCCGCCGATTCTTGCCATGTTCCGTAACTGTTGGGAGGCCGCGGCCAGGAGGGACTCCGCGAGCACCGGGCAGCTGGCAGCGACCAGCGGGTGGTGGGCGGCGTCGTTCATCCGGGTCAGCGCGCCGATGACCAGGTCACCCTGCTCCCTACGGACAAAGTCGAGGTCCGGGACGTCGGTCAGGTCGATGAGCAGACCGGGGGCTTCGACGTCGAGCTTCATCAGGTCCACGAGGGTCGTGCCACCACTGAGGTAGTGGGGCTGGTCGCGGTGGGAGGTGGCGAACGTCGATACCGCCTCCGCCGCGGAGCGCGCCCGGGTGTAGGTGAAGGCTCGCATCAGGACCGCCCTTGACCGGCGGCGTGAACCCTGGCGACCGCTTCGACGATGCCCTGGTAGGCACCGCAGCGGCAGAGATTCCCACTCATGAAGTCGCGGATCTCGTCGGTGGACCCGGCGCAGCCCGCGTCAACACAGGCAATCGCCGACATCAGCTGTCCCGGGGTGCAGTAGCCACACTGCAGCGCGTCACAGTCGAGGAACGCCTGCTGCATCGGATGCAGGTCGCCCGGCGACTCCGTGAGCCCCTCGACGGTCCGTACCGCACCGCCGGCGACCTGGGCGGCGAGGGTCAGACAGGCCACCACGGGCCGGTCGTCGACATGGACCGTGCAGGCGCCGCACTGCCCATGGTCACACCCCTTCTTCGTGCCGTAGAGGCCAAGGTGATCTCGCAGCGCGTCCAGCAGCGTCGTTCGGGCATCGAGCGTCCACTCCCGGTCCTGACCGTTCACGATGAGTCTGGTCTGCACCGTCATGGACCCATCCCCCTCCTGGTCTCTTCGCATTCACCTCAGGTCGTCACCCGTACGCAGACTAGTGGCCGGTTTAGCCGATAATCGGTTTTTAGCCCGAATTGCCGGCAGGGTTGGGGTTGTATCCCTCGAAGTTCCCGGGGTGCGGTGCCGGTTGCCGCAGCTTGCGCCTGCCCAGCCACCCGGAGGGCGGGTGTGACGGGGGCCGCAGCCGCTCGATTTGACGTGCGAACCCGAATCCGCGTAACTTTCTCTCTGCCAGCGCGGAACGGGGCAAACAGGGCGAAAGTCCTGAGGCCCGATCCAAGCGGCACCGGCGACAAGAAGCTTCACTTTCGAGTCGCCGGGCGGGCGGTGCCCGCCGAGTCCGCCGAGAGGCCGATTTGGTGCGGCGAAACCGGCCGGGTAAGGTAACAGCCGGCAGGAACCGGGCGAGCCAGCGGGAGACCGCGGGCGGCCGGTCTGCCAAATCCGAGGAACACACACGCGGGCAACCTCGTGCGTGCTCAGCGGGAGCTGAACCGTGCGAAGCACGACAGACCGGGACAAACGGTTTGACACGGCGGAGACGGTGAGGTAAAGTAATAAAAGTGCCTGACGCGAGAGTGGCGGGCTGGAGCGGTTGCCTCCGGATGGGCCCTTTGGGGGTTCGGATGGTGTGTGGTTGTTCTTTGAGAACTCAACAGGGTGTTTGGAAAGCCAGTGC
>NZ_JABZED010000038.1:0-10461 GCF_013416675.1 Salinispora sp. H7-4 | reverse complement strand
CACGGCGGCCGTACCGCCACCGGCGTACTCGTACGCGTCGCACAACGCATCCTCGCGATGACCGCCGCGATCTGGCACAACTGGACCACCGGCCAACCCATCATGCGCTCCCTCATCGCTTACGACCACTGATCCCTCGGAATAGATCGTCTAGAGGGCTGGACCAGTCCTGGCGAATTAGATCCACGGGCCATTCTGCAGTCCACGGTGACCGTCGGTGAGGCTGCCGCCATGTCGATGCTCTTCTGGCCCGACTTCACCACGTTCACCTGTGGGACGAGTTTCCACCGTAGTCGGAAGCTGAATACGTCGTCTTGGCTGAGTTGGCCCCGCGTATCGCGTCGATGTGGCGCGGAGCGCTCAAATCCGCATTCCCGGATCGAGAGTTCGTCGTCTCCGTGGCCGATGAACCGGAGGACTACGGGCCCACGATTTCGATCCGATCAGCCTAACTATGGCACCGTAGGAGGGCTCGCAGTGGGAGTGGCTGGTGACGTTGGGGGCGTGAAAATTGTCGCTAATGTCGTTTTCAATGTGTCGTGACCTTTCAAGGTCAGGGGATGATAATGAACTGGGTCGAACGGATCGTTCAAGAGACCGGATGGCGCCGGGATCCTGAGGGTCCTGGATGGGAGGAGGTGGAGGCTGAGCTCGGCGTCGCGCTGCCTGCCGACTTCAAGGAGTTGAGTCGGCGGTTCTTGCCGGGGGCGTTCTCCGGGTTTCTAAGCCTGCTGCGGCCGACGGGCGAGCACGACGAACAACCGCTGCTTTCCATGTGGTCTGGCAGTCGACAGGTGGCAGGCCGCAGCGAGTTTGGTGCGCAGATCTTCGCCCCGTACGGAATCTATGGTCCCGACACGGGACCGGGCCTGATCCAGTGGGGTTTAGACGAGACCGAGGGAGACCATTTCTGGCTGGCGGACCGCGCCGTCGAGCCGGACCGATGGCCGGTGGTCTCCCGGAGGGAGGCTGGTGAGCCATGGCACCGGTTCGACATGTCGACGGCCGAGTTCGTCTACCGGATGATCGCAGACCCTGAGTTCAAGCCGTTCACGATCGCCGATCCAGCACGGCGGGCGTTCTACTATCCGTATTGGGCGCCGTACCCGATCAGCCCGGAGGACTGGGAGGCGTTGAGCGATCCGAACCGGAGGAGCTGATCCACGACCGCAGTCTCGCGCCTTCGATACTGAAGGTCGTCTGGCCCCCTGGGGCTCTGTGGAGCACGGAAGTTGTCCACCCGACGGTGCGAGCCTTTCTTTCTCGCACCGTCGATCCGTGTGGCACGGCCAAAACGTGATATCCGTACCCATCCCCGTGGGTACCGGCGGCTATTGGTGGCGACGGCGGTGACGGCGGCGGTTGACGTGGTGGCGCCTGGGCGCCGTTAGCTCGCCGCAGGCTGCAATGTGTTGACGAACGTGGCGAACTCGGCCCGCTGCTCCTGGGCCATCGCATTCTTCGGCACTATGACTGCCGTTTGCGACTTGCCCAACATGGGTCCCAACCCGAATACGAACAGCAGTCCAACGCCCAGGTTGATTGAATCGAGGTCAGTTGGCAGGTCCATTGCTGTCAGTGCGACGCCGAGGGTGATCAACACTCCGCCGAGGATGCGGAAGGTTCTCAACTGCCTACGGGCAGTGTGTCGATAGAAGCGGCGCATCCGTTGCTCGTCGTAGGGGACCCACATGGAGATGTGCATCGCCGCATCCTAATACGACAGTCGGTGCATCCGAGGACGCTCCGTGTCCGTGGCTGCTTCCGGGGCCGGTCGAACACGTGAGCCCCTGAGTGGTCGTCGTTCACCGGTCGCGTCTCGGCTGAACGCCGTCATCGATGAACCCGGCGCCTCGTTGTCGCCGAACAGGGTGTCGTGCTGCAGCCAAAAGTCAGCAATTTGGCAGCAAAATCAGGGTCCCAGCAAAATATGCATGGTTCGTCCTAATATGTCGTATATAGGAATGTCTGGGCGAATTGCCGGTTTTGGGGTTTTGGTGGAGTGCGGTCGCTATCGGGGTGGTCACGAGTTTTTCCGATTTGGTTGTCTTCTTAGCTGTTGTGTCGGGGCTGGTCAGATGCCATCAGTGCGCCACTGGGTGCAGATTTGTCGATGCGCAGCGTGCGTTTTGCGTTACACAGCGGGATGGCAGCAGTCGGCTACCTCTGATACCTTCCGCTCGTTTTGATCATCCCTACTGGAGGGTGTTCAGCTGTGCGTAGGGTGCGTAGACCACTGATCGTGGTCCTCGTGTTGGCCTTGGTGGCCACGCTCGGTGGGATAGAGGTGCTGTCGCGGCGGGACTGGGGGGGCGCGTCAACGGCCTCCGCTGGCGACGGCTTCTTCTCCCGGCTCGGTAGGGCGGCGTGGTCCCTGGTTGACGGGGGCGAGTCGCCGCGGGGGCGAGCTGAGGAGGTCCGGGCCGGCCTGGTGGTGCACGAGGAGCCACCCGAGGCGACGGTCTGGCCGGAGCAGAAGCGGGTTCGGGAAGTCGCCGAGCGGCGGACGGAAACCGGTCGGGTCTACCAGCTCGCCGATGGCCGGCTGCAGGCGGAGATCTCGGCCGCGCCGTTGCACTACCAGGACGAGCAGGGTCGGTGGCAGCCGATCGACACCAAGGTCCAGCCGACCGTCGAGGACGGGTACGTGCAGGGCAACAGCACGAACAGCTTCACCAGTCTCTTCGGGGACAGCTCGGACGAGTTGGTGCGGTTCGAGCGCGACGGCAGGAGCATCGAGCTGGGGCTGGGCGGCGCCGACAAGGCGGTCGCCCCGAAGGTCTCCGGTTCGACGGTCACCTATCCGGGGATTGCCGACGGCGCGGATGTCGTCTACGACGTGACCGCGACCGCGCTGAAGGAAATGATCGTCCTGCACCGGGCGCCGGAGGGGCCGGCGTCGTACACGTTCACTCTGGACACGACCGGGTTGCAGGCGCACCAGCGCCAGGATGGGTCGATCGCGTTCCTGCGTCCCTCGGGTGGGGACCCGGTGTTCGTGATGCCGGCGCCGTTCATGTACGACAGCAAGGACGACAAGGCGTCGCCGCACGGCAAGGTGTGGTCGGACAAGGTCACTCAGAAGGTGGCCGGGTCGGGGGCGAACACCACGGTCACGGTGAGCGCGGACGCGGCGTGGCTGGCTGACCCGAAGCGGGTCTACCCGGTGGTGATCGACCCGACGATCCGGATCCAGCCGGTGCCGTCCGACTCGCAGGATGTGCATGTCTACTCGGGTAACCCGGGGCACGCGCACCAGACGGACGCGGCGACGTGGCCGTTGCGGGTGGGTACGGACAGCGCCGATGTGTGGCGGACGCTGGTGCGGTTCCCGCTGCACCCGGTACCGGCCGGCACCACGATCGATGATGCCCGGCTGGAGCTGTACTACGACCAGACGCACACCACCCACGACAACGACGTGCTGATGGAGGCGCGTCGGATGACGGAGCCGTGGTCGGCGGAGACGGCCACCTGGAACAACACGCACGAGAACATCGACACGAAGCCGGCCGGAAACCTGGTGCAGCTCGACGACGGTGATGCCGGTACCTCGGTCACCGGGTCGTGGGCGTGGTCCGGTAACCCGGACGTGACCAAGCATGCGGTGAACGGCGACTACCGTTTTAACAACGACTCGGCCACGGGGGACACCCACACCTGGACGCCGACGCTCACCGAAGCCGGGGACTACAAGGTTGAGGTGCACTACGTCGGCGCCTTCGACCGGTCCGAGGAGGCGCCGTTCACGGTGCACCACGCCGACGGTTCCTCGACGGTGTCGGTGGACCAGACCACTCCGGACACCAAGGGCGAGTGGACGACGCTGGGCACCTACCGGTTCGACGCCGGTACGGCCGGCCGGGTGGTACTGGGCGACGTGGCCGGCAAGGCGGTCATCGCCGACGCGGTGCGCTTCACCCGGTGGGGCGTGGCGAACAAGGCCCGGGCGGTCTCCAGCGTGTGGAGTTCGTTCGCGGTACGGGACGTGGTGCAGGAGTGGCTGAACGGCACCCCGAACCACGGTTTCGTGGTCAAGGCGGTGGACGAGGAGACCAAGGGCCGGGGCGGGCCGATCTTCGAGGCATCGGAGTACGCGTACCAGAACGATCGGCGTGACTACAACCTGCCGCGGCTGATCGTCACCTACGGCCGGCCCGGGGTGGAGCTCGACCCGCCGACCACGATCACGTCCACCGGTGCGGTGCTGACCTGGCCGAAATACCAGGACCCCTCGTCGGACCCGGAGGACGACGCGGTCGAGTACCAGGTGCACCGCAGCATCTACCAGGACTTCAGCCCGTCGGCGGCGACGCTGATCGCCCCGGTTGACACCTCCACCCGGACCTACCAGGACACCACGGCCGAGCCCACGCCGGCGGACAACACCGACCCGTTGGCCCGCAAGTTCTACTACTACATGGTCGCGGTGAAGACCCGCGACGGCGAACTGCTCGCGGGGCCGAGCCAGCCGGTGATGCTGCCGAAGGCCGGGCAGATCACCCGGATCTACCGCGACGCGGCCGCCGCCGATGACCCCACCGGCATCAACGGGGTCGTGGACACAAACCTGTCGAAGGCCCGGCCCAACGACAACGTGGACGTTTACGACGGCGACCCGTACCTGGGTACGGGGAACAACTCCACCTACTACGGGACCACCCGTAGCGTGGTGAAGTTCCCGGACCTGGCCGGAGTCCCGGCCAGCGCGAAGGTCGTGGACGCGCAGCTGCGGGTGTGGAACACGTACCTGCTGCCCGGGGACGTGCAAGACGACTACATCGACGTGTATCAGCTTACCCAGCCGTTCGACGAAAAGACGGCCACCTGGGAGAACGCTGACGCCTCCACCGCCTGGACCACCCCCGGCGGCAGCTACGACACCGCGTGGAAGTCCGGGCTCAGCGGGATCAGCAACGACCCGGAGTGGTCCACCTGGACGGTCACCAACCCGGTGAAGGGCTGGGTGAGCACCCCCAGCAGCAACAACGGTCTCCTGCTGCGCATGCGTAACGAGGACACCCCGACGGCACGGGCGTTGATGCTCTCGTCGGAGGCGTCCGAGCCGCTGCTGCGCCCGACGCTGGAGGTCACCTACCTCGAGCAGAACGCCGAGTCGACCTACCACGCGCCGACCACCCCCGAGCAGGTGGCCCCGGGCTCCACGCACACCGTGCCGGTGACCGTGTCGAACCCCACCGATGCGGCGTTCGCCGCCACCGACTGGGAACTGACCTACCAGTGGAAGCGGGCCGACGGCGAAGCCGTGGCGGACCCGACGATCCACGTGGCGACGCCGCTGCCGGCGACCGTGCCGATCGCCGGCACCGTCGACGTCAGCGCACAGGTGAAGACCCCACCCTCGTCAACCGAGGGCAACCGGCGCACCGACTACATCCTGGACTGGGACCTGCACAACAAGGTCACCGGGAAGAAGCTGTCGGAGACCACCGAGATCAAGGCGCTGCCGCAGAACGTCGCCGTGGAGGAGCCGACCTCCGACCAGCTCGGTCTGGAGAAGTTCTACTCCTACGCGGGTAAGAACACCGGCGCCGGCGGCACCCTGATGAACAACCTCTACGCCGGCAACAGCGTCTGGTCGTACAACGCGTTCAACAACCCCTCGCGGGGACTGTCGAGCTTCGTCCGACTGGCCTACAACTCGCAGGACACCACCGACAGCGCCGCCGGCTTCGGCTGGTCCCTGCAGGCGTCGTCGATGATGCGCCTGGGCACCCCGCTGGACTTCCATCCGAACCCGAAGCCGACCAAGGTCACCCTCACCGACGGTGACGGGACCAGTCACCGGTTCACCTGGGACGACACCGCGAACCAGTGGATCGCCCCGAAGGGTGTGCACCTGCACCTGGAGAAGTACTCCAGCGTCGACTGCAAGCCGAACACGCAGGAACCGAAGGCGTGGCGGCTGACCAAGCCGGACCGCACCCAGTTCTACTACGACTGTGAGGGCTTCCTCACCAGCACGGTAGACAACAACGGCAACGAGATGCTCTTCACCTACGAGGAGCGCAAGTCCAACAACAAGCCCACCAAGTTCCTGCGCTACCTGACCGACCCGACCGGTCGGCAGACCCTGACCATCGACTACTACGCCAAGGGTCAGGACTACGACTACATCGACGACACCACCTGGACCAAGGAGTCGGCGACCAACCTCACCAACCCGCACATTATCGATCACGTCTCGGAGATCACCGACATCTCCGGACGTAAGCTCACCTTCACCTACACGGACAAGGGTCTGCTCGGTGAACTGATCGACGGTGCCGGCTCCAGCCAGCCCAAGGTGTTCGAGTTCGCCTACGACATGACGCAGGGCAACAAGAACGTCAAGCTGGTGCAGGTCACCGACCCGCGCGGCAACGACACCGGGCTCGTCTACCACTATCCGCAGGACGGCGACGACCCGCAGTGGCACTGGACCACCAAGTCGTACACCGACCGGCTCGGTCACCCCACCCAGTTCGCCTACGTCGATCCGGACGGTCCGCAGGGTGACCTGATCGACGCCACGGTCACCGACGCGGAGAACCACACCACCGCGTACCGGATGGACGGCTACGGCCGCCCGTACCAGACCACCAACGCCAAGGACGAGATCACCAAGCTCGGCTGGGATGACGACCACAACGTCATCCGCCTCGAAGAGGCCAACGGCGCGGTCTCGACCTGGGCATACGACCCGAAGACCGGCTACCCGACGGAGATCAGGGACGCCGAGGCGGTCCGCAACGACACGCCGGGCACGGTCTTGGCCTACCAGCGTCAACTCGACGGCTACGTGGCCGACGTGACCGAGAAGACCAGCCCCGAAGGCCGCAAGTGGACCTTCACCTACACCGATGAGGGTGACGTCGCCACCGTCACCGACCCGATGGGTAACGCCACGGCGACCGACGGCGACTACACCAGCACCAACACGTACGACGAGTGGGGACAACTCGTCAGCGCCGAGGACGCCAACGGCAACGTCACCGCGTTCACCGGCTTCGACGCCAACGGCTACCCGAAGACCATCACCGACGCGGACGACGGCGAGTCACACTTCGCGTACGACGTACGGGGCAACGTCACCGAGGCCCGCAACGCCGCTGACGCCACGGTGACCCAGGAGTACGACGCGTTCGGGCGACCGACCACGCGAGTCGAGCCGGTCGACGCGGAGAACGGGCGCTTCATCACCCAGCGGGCCCCGGTCTACGACCCGAACGACAACATCACCACCGTGTACGCGGCCAACGGTGCGGTGTCGACCTCCGTCTATGACGAGGCCGACCAGGTCATCGAGACCGTCGCCCCGTCCGACGAGCCGACTGACCCGGAGCGGAAGAGCACCACGACGTACGACAAGGTCGGCAACGTCCTGACGGTGACCGAGCCGCAGGGCAACCTGACGGCAACGGCCGGGGACTACACCACGACCACGACGTACGACGCTATCTATCAGCCGATCGAGGTCAGTAACGCGCTCGGGCAGCGGGTCACCAGCGAGTACGACAACGTCGGCAACGTCACCGTCGTCTACGACGCGAAGAAGACCGCCAGCGCCGAGGACGACTTCACCACCCGGTTCGAGTACGACTGGAACCGGCGGGTCACCAAGACCACGGACGCGTTGGGCGAGTTCACCACCGCTCGGTACGACAAGGACGGTCTGACCGTCGCCACGACCGACGCGGACGGCAACGAGTCCCTGGCGACCTACGACGCCCGGGGCGCGCTGATCGAGTCGAAGGTGCCGCAGCGGGAGGAGAGCGACGGCAGCATCACCTACCGCACCACGCGGTATGAGTACGACGAGGTCGGCAACCAGACCAAGATGGTCAGCCCGCGTGGCGTGAACACCGCCGACGACCCGGACGACTTCGCCATGGTGACGGTCTACGACTCGCTCAACCGGGTCAAGGAGACCTGGTCGGCGTATGACCCCGACGACAGCCGGTACAACAAGCCGAACAAGACCCTCTACTCGTACGACTCGGTCGGCAACCTGGCGAAGGTCAGTGCGCCGCCGTCGGAGGGGCAGACGGTCCGTAACGACACCGAGTACCGCTACTACGACAACGGTTGGACGAAGACGTCCAAGGATCCGTGGGACATCGTCAACTCGTTCGACTACAACGACCTGGGTCAGCAGACGAAGAACACGCTGACCTCGGCTGGTGGGTCGACGTCCCGGACGATGGCCTGGGAGTACTACCCGTCCGGTAACCAGAAGGGGCGGTCGGAGGACGGTCTGCCGGTTGGTCAGGACGTGGTCCTGGTCGACAACTCCGACACCCACAACACCGCGGCCCAGGGCACCTGGACCAACGGCGCGGCTACCGGCGCGTACGGGTATGACGTGGCCACGGCGCCGGCGGGCAGCGGGTCGGCTCAGTTCAACTGGCAGCTGACCATTCCCCGGGACGGCGACTACGAGGTCTTCGTCCAGCACCCGGAGGTGACCGGGGCGGCGACGGATGCGAAGTTCACCATCACCCACGACGGCGGCAGCGTCGTCAAGACGGTGAACCAGACGCAGGACGCGGGCACCTGGGTCAGCCTGGGCAGCTACGCCTTCGTCGAGGACGGCGTTCAGAAGGTCACCCTCACCGACGAGGCGAGCGGCAAGGTCCTTGCCGACGCGGTCAAGCTGGTGCGGGACAACAGCGGCGACGTTGACGACGAGCACAAGGAGTTCACCTACCGGTACAACCCGAACGGGTTGATGGTCGAGGTGAAGGACCTCAGCCCCGGAGCCCGGGTTGACCGCTACGACATCGCCTACGACCAGCTCAACCAGATCGAATCGGTCAAGGAGTTCGCCGGCTCGACGTTGAGCAACACCACCGCGTTGACCTACGACGTGAACGGTAACCCGCTCACCTCGACTCACGACCTGACCTGGTCGGAGGTCGAATACGACGAGCGGGACATGGTCGCCAAGGTGACCAACGCCGACTCGCCGTCGGCGGGTAACCAGCAGGTCTCCACGTTCACCTATACCGCTCGTGGGCAGATGCTTCAGCAGGTCAAGCCCAACGGCAACACGGTCGACTTCTCCTACTTCCTGGACGGTGCCACCGAGCACCAGGTGGAGAAGACCTCCGGTGGGGCGGTGGTCGCCGAGCACACGTTGGAGTACCAGGCCAACGGGCACCCGTCCCGGGAAGTCGTCAAGTTGATGAACGCCGATGACACGGCGGATTACATCGACAACACGTATGTTTTCAGCTACGACCCGCAGGATCGGATCAGTCGACTCGACAAGACCGGTGACAGCACCTCGACGGAGTCGTACACCTACGACGCCAACGGCAACACGATCACTCAGACGGTCGAGGGGACGACGAGCACCAGCAAGTTTGACCGGAATCGGTTGCACTCCACCACTACCAGTGGGGTGACCGCCACCTACAACTACGATCCGCTGGGTCGTCTTGACACGGTGTCGGTTGGTGGGCAGCGCGCGCAGAAGTACTACTACGACGGTTTCGACCGGACGGCGAAGGCGACCGCGGGTAGTGGGTCGGCGGCGAAGTCCACGACCTACGTTTACGACCCGTTCGATCGGACGGTGTCGCAGACCACGGGGTCGAAGACGACGGCCTTCACGTATCTGGGGATGACCAGCGAGGTGCTGCGGGAGGAGGTCGCGGATGAGGCGACCAAGTCCTACCAGTACGCGCCGTGGGGTCGGCAGCTCACCCAGATCAAGCACGAGGACGATGGTGGCCGGGAGTACTCGCAGTTCACGTACCGGTCGCGTGGTGATGTCATCGGTATCACCAAGGAGGACGGTGACGCTCGGGCGACGTACGGTTACACGGCGTACGGCAAGGACGATGCCTCGCAGTTCACGGGTGTGGACGCTCCTGGTGTCCAGCCGGAGGGCGAGGGTCCGTATAACGCGTTCCGGTTCAACGCGTCTCGCTGGGATGCGGCTTCGGGTACCTACGACATGGGGTTCCGTAACTATGACCCGGGTCTGAACCGGTTCTTGACTCGGGACACGTATGGCGGGGCGTTGGCTGACATGGGTCTGGCCATGGACCCGTTCACCGGCAACCGGTACGCGTTCGCTGGTGGGAACCCGATCAGCTTCGTGGAGATCGACGGTCACCTGTTCGGGATGTCGTGGTCGGATGTCGGCCACGCCGCTCTGGACGTGGTGGGTTTGGTGCCGGTGGTCGGTGAGGTCGCTGATGTGGCCAACGGCGCCTGGTACCTCGCCGAGGGTAACTACGTCGACGCCGGGCTTTCGTTTTCCTCCGCGATTCCGCTCTTCGGCTATGGGGCGAGCGCGGCCAAGTTCGGTAAGACCGGTAAGAAGATCTACGACGGAATTGATACCGCGAAGGACGCGAAGAAGACCGCTGACGCGACGACCGATACGGCTAAGGCGGCTCCCTCGACCGGTGCGCCGAAGCCGAAGGCGGACGAGCCGAATGCTCCGAA